>CAZXRB010000003.1:67070-96018 GCA_964642845.1 uncultured Nitrospira sp. | reverse complement strand
TGCAACTCGCCGACCAGCGCGCCCCATTAGCTCTTTTCTATCTCATTATCGCCTAAGGTTGGATAATACCTGTTGCCACAGGCCCGCCGTGAACAGAGAAAAAGGGTAATGATGCTCAGAAACGGGGTAATAACCCGTCACTTATTACCCCGTTTCGGCGAGCTACGCCCTCAAGCTGCTACACAGGCTTGGGCACGTAATGGGCAGCCGCTGCAAGTTCCTGGGCAATAATTTTCTGGGCCGGCTTATCCTTCGGCCAACCCGTGACATTGACATGATTCTTCGGTTCAGGCGTTGGAACGATTCGCAGGGATCGCTGCTTGGCGTGCATAGCCTGAATATCGGCTCGTCCGTACAGCGTGGCGGGACGGCAATCAGCCACCGCCTGACCGATCTGCCAAAGTTCTTCTACCGACAATCCGATGTGGCGGGTCACGGAGAGGTCGGGGTAAGGATACGGAATGAATGCATCCGGCCGCACCGTACTATCGCTGCTACGAATCCATCCTCGAAAGAGGATGAAGCGAGCCAGGAATTCATCATCCGTGACCTGGGACGATGACGCATCCCCATTCACAGAAGACTAACCTGTCGGATCAGATCAACGATGCGCGAGGGGAGTTCGCCGAAAAACGGCTCGGTTCCATAGACTTTGCTCGGTCCGAGGAGAGCGGCATAGTGAAGGTCACCTTCTGGACTGATGCTGACGGATAGCGTCCGTCGCGAACTGCGATGCCACTCGAATGTGACATGCCCATCCGGCTCAGCTCCTATGGAGGGAGCAGGAATTCCGAGCGGGAGCGCGCCAAGAAATCGGCACGCGTGAGTGAAGGTTTCGGGAGCAATAGGCGAGGCCCCATACCCGTCCCAATTTGCGATGCGGCACTCTCGTGCGACCAGGAACAATTCTTCAAAGGCTCGATCGGCGCCGAGGCCGAGAGATTGCGCATCCCGTAAACGACGCCGGCCTTCATCGGATTGGCTGGCGATAAACCGGGCTTCTTCGCTGGCGCCACGGGTGGGAGCCGCGCCATAGGAAAGTTCGGACGAATCAAGCGTTGCACGCGTCATTGAAAGCTCTGTAAAGCCTGCTCGGTTATACTGCCGAAGAACGCTTTGTTTTTCAACCATCTCATTTCAGTCAGACGTTGCGTCAATAGGTCGTCACGAAGCTCGAAGGACTCAGTGGTAAACACATCGATATCGAGGAGCAACCCCAATCCTTTACTGCCCCTAGTCTGGGTCGGCTGCACAGTCCGAACAATGGTGACAGTGTAGGGATAGCCTGGTACGTCAAGCACGTCCCGGTGGAAAAATCCTGCTCGGGATAGCGGCAGCCCTTTGAGGACCTCCGGCGACATATGAAGATAATCCTCTGGACGAGGTCTGTCGACCGGCAACTCTATGCGATTGATGAAGCGGAGACCAAGCCGTTGGATTCCCGACAGATGTGCAATATCCCGATGAAGGTTCCACAGCCTAATCGCTTCGCCGTGAAACGGCTCCCAATGGTCATAGGGACGAAGACGGCTGAACACAAATCCATCACGGTTGAATTGGACGATATGGACATGATCCGCAGATTCGCATCTCAGCCCTCTCCATCCCAAGTCCCGATGCCTTTGCACCATGTTCTTCCCGGGACCGATCTGCATCTCATGTTCGAACTCACTCTGTGACTCGATTTTTGGATAGGCTGATAGCAGAGGAACCAGCCGATCTCTGACTGCCGACTCCTCCCACGGCACCTCAGCGCGAGCACGCATTTCGATGACCGCCTCGGCAATAGGCGTGTGGGTGAGCCGCGGGAATCGTTCTGTGATGTCGATCTTTAACGGAGAGAACATCATGAATAGCAGCGCAGCTTAGTACATCGGAGTACCAGAATCCACCCCAAGGTGGAGCAGGGTGCAGAAGAGGTCACCAAGGGAATCTTGCTTGCGTTGATGCTGTCATGTTTTTGTTCGATGGTCGAAATCGCATCAGCAATTTCCCCCTGGGTCCGCCTGTCCGGCAGAGGGATGACGAATCGCTCCACCTCAGTACTGTCCGACACGTTTTATGACTATCAACCTAAACCGCTACACTGGCGCGAGGTTTCTGACGAACCACGGTGTGAACGATTTGAACTTGCCCCCGCTCTTCGGCAGGCTTCCCCGACTTTACCGGGAAGGGCCGATGCATGCTGGCAAGCTGATCTTCGCGCAAGTGATGGAATTTGCACCGTGGACATCTTTCGTCGTCTCGTGGCGAAGATCATATCATTCTTGCGAATATCCTTCCTCGCTCGGCTTGGGGCCTTTGAACTCTTTAACGGAATTGCTTGGCGAACTCTGAACGATGTATTGTCGATGCTGGATACGTTCACATAATGGAACGTCCGCTCCGGTTGCTCGCTGGGGGACTTGCACTTGGCATGGGAGGACCTTGAACACCGAGGCATGAGCTGGATAATTCGGATCCTCGCTCCCATGCGAATATTGAGTCAGCGACATCCCGCCGAGCACCGAAAACTCACCGAGGCACTCCCCGCGATTGAAGAGCGCCTGGCAGGTGCCACGAAATCATCCCGCCGATGACCGCTGCTCAGCGGCGGCTGGCCATCCAGCTTGACACTGCCTGGAACCCGATGCTACGACCTGCCATGATCCGAGCCCACCGGTCTCATGCTTCGAGTGACCCGCAAGCACCTCCGCGGGCCGTCTCCACCTGGTCGGGCGAGGCGCGTGAGCAGGCCGTGCAGCGCATGTTCACGGCCATCGCCGGCGTCTATGACCTCAATAACACGCTGTTGAGCTTCGGTCTTCATCACCGGTGGAAACGAGTCACGGCCTCCCTGGTTCCCCAGGTTGCAGCGGGAACAGCGCTGGACGTCGGCGCCGGGACGGCCGACCTGGCGTTGCTGCTCGAGCCGAGGATGGGAAGCAAGGGGCGCGTGATCGCGTCAGACTTGAATCACGCCATGCTGGCCGAGGGACTCAAGAAAATCGGCCGCAAGGGACTGTACGGGAAGATCGATTGCTTACAGGCGAACGCGGAGCATCTGGGCTTCGCCGACAATACATTTGACGCCGTGACGACCGGCTTCTGCATGCGCAATGTCGGCAACTTGCCGCAAGCCGTTCTTGAAATCCGCCGGGTGCTCAAGCCGGGGGGCCGTTTCATCTGCTTGGAATTCTCACGCCCGGTCTTCGGCTGGCTGCGCAGGCTCTATGATTGGTATTCCTTCACGCTATTGCCCTGGATCGGCACGAAAGTCGCGCATGACACGACCGGCGTCTACGAGTACCTGCCGGCCTCCATCCGGACCTTCCCCGACCAGGAGCGCTTCTGCCAGGTGCTGCGCGACGCGGGCTTCCGCGAGGTCTCATACAAGAACCTGACCGGCGGGATTGTGGCGATCCACGTCGCAACCAAGTGACAATGTTCAATTTTCAATGCTCCATGCTGAATTCTTTCATTGAAAATTGATCATTGAGCATTGACCATTTGCGAACTATGAATTCGATCCTCTACATCTTCCTCCCCTGCAAGAAGGTGTATCCCATCGGAATCACCTACTTGGCGGACTTCATCCATCGCCGGAAGCCGGAGGTGCGCCAGCGGATTCTCGACCTGTCGCTGTATCCCGTGAAGCAGCGCAGCCAGGCCATCCGCGACGCGGCGGCGGCGTTCAAGCCTGATTTAGTTTGCTTTTCCTGGCGCGACATTCAGATCTTTTCGCCGCATGAAGGGGATTCGTCGCTGGAGCATGCGTTCAATTTTTATTTCGCAAGCAATCCGCTCAAGCGCATCGTGGCCTCCATCGAAGGGGTGAAACAGCTCTATCGGTACTACAGCCACATCTATACGATCCTGTCCTACCCCTGGCTGATTCGAAAGGAATTCCCCAACGCGCAAATCATGATCGGCGGCGGCGCCTTCACCGCCTTTGCCGATCAACTCATTGAAAAACTGCCGGAAGGAACGATCGGCCTGCTCGGCGAAGGCGAAGACGCCATCCTCAAAGTGATCGAAGGCCGGTCCATTGAAGACGAACGCTACATCATTCGCGAGGGCACGCAGATCCGAAAAGGCCGCCAAGGTTCGCCGGCGCTGCTCGACGCGCTGACCGTGGACTTGCCCTATCTGACCTCCATCTTTCCGCAGCACCGCGAATACCAGGGCGAGGCGATCGGCGTCCAGACGAAACGCGGCTGTCCATACGACTGCGCCTTCTGCCTGTACCCCTATATCGAAGGCAAGCGGGTACGGTATCGGCCGCCGGACATGGTCGTGAAAGATATTTCACAGCATTACCACCAATGGGGTACCCGTCGCTTCTGGTTCACCGACGCCCAGTTCATTACGGGGAAGGAAGCCTATCCCCAGTGCACCGAAATTCTGGAACGGATCATCGGCGAGAAGTTGGAGATCGAATGGTCCGGCTACATCCGCACGTCGCTGATCACGCCGGAGCTGGCTAAACTGATGGTCCGATCGGGCGTCGGGGATCTGGAAGTCGCCATCACCTCCGGCTCTCAGGAGGTGCTCAATAACCTGCACATGGGGTTCAAGCTGGAACGGCTCTACGACGGCTGCCGGTATCTGGCCGAGGCGGGGTTTAAGGGCAAGGTCATCCTGAATTATTCCCTGAATAGTCCCAAGGAGACGGAGGAGACGCTGCTCCAAAGCGTCGAAGCCTACAAGATCGTGGCGTCCATCCTGGGGGAGGACCGGGTCTTCCCCCTGATGTTTTTCTTGGGAATCCAACCCAACACGGACCTGGAGCAGCGGCTGTTGGAAGAGGGCTATCTGTCGGCGGGCTATAATCCTTTGATGCTGACACCGACGAGTATCCGGAAGTTGCTCTACAACCCGGCCCCGCTCAACAAGATCATTGCGAAAGCCTGCCTGAGGGCTTGGGAGAAGAAAGACGGCAGCCGCGACCCCCGGCGATGGAGCGGGTCCCTCTCCCAATCTGAAACAGGGACAGGGCAATACGCGGATACCAGTCTGCTGCGGGGCATTGAGCGGAATTCAGGGCGGGATACCCTATTGTCTCTCGAGGACATCCTCCGGTCTCGCAAGCCCGGCCGGGATCGGTCGATCGCGGAAAATGCGTCGGCCCCCACCCCTATCCACTGACCCTGCTGACCCATTAACCTTCTTGATTTCCAAGCAGATGCAGTGCTATCATGCGCCCTCTTTTAGGCCGGGGTGTCTTGTGCCAACCATTTGGTTTTCCCGTCATTTATGACAACCGGGCCTAGTCTGCGCGTGCTTCTGAGGAGGCAGGTCAATGTATAAGACGATCTATATCCCGGTCGATAACTCCGACCATTCCAATACAGCGGTCGATGTCGGCGTCCAAATGGCCAAGACCTTCGGCTCCAAGATCGTGGGAAGCCATGTCTATGCCGCCAAGATGCACGATAAGCGCTTCAAGCAGATGGAAGCCGGCCTTCCGGAGGAATATCACGACGAGAAAGAGCTCGACCGCCAGCGCCAGATCCACGATTCGCTGATCACCCGCGGCCTTCAGATCATCACCGATTCCTATCTCGACTATGTGGATAAGAAGTGCAACGAGGCGAACCTGCCGGTCGAGCGGCGCTCCCTGGAAGGCCGGAATTGGAAAGTCCTGGCCGAGGACATCAATACGAACGGCTATGACCTCGTCATTATGGGGGCTCTGGGGGTCGGGGCCGTCAAGGACAGCGTGATCGGCAGCAATACCGAGCGGGTCGTCCGCCGCGTGCGGAACTCCGACATGCTGATCATCAAGAACACCCAGCCCATCACCGGCGGCAAAATCGTCGTGGCGGTGGACGGCAGCCCCTATTCCTTCGGTGGCCTGATGACCGGCTTGGCGCTCGGCAAGGCGTTCAACATGCCGGTCGAGGCGATCTCCGCTTTCGATCCCTACTTCCATTACGCGGCGTTCCACAGCATTTCCGGCGTGTTGAACGAAGAGGCCGGGAAGGTTTTCCGCTTCAAGGAACAGGAAAAGCTCCACGAAGAAATCATCGACAGCGGCCTCGCGAAGATCTACCAGTCCCACCTCGACATCTCGCGGGAAATCGCCCAGGCGGAGCAAACCGACATCAAGACCACGTTGCTGGACGGCAAGGCCTTCGAAAAAATCATTCAATATGTCCGCAAGGACGTGCCGGCCCTGCTGATTGTCGGCCGGATCGGCGTGCACAGCGACGACGACATGGATATCGGCAGCAACACCGAAAACTTGCTGCGCATCGCGCCGTGCAACGTGCTGATTTCCAACCGCAGATACGTGCCGCCGATCGATACCCAGGCCGAGTACACCATCGCCTGGACGGAAGAAGCCTTGCGGCGCATGGAAAAGATTCCGGTCTTTGCCCGCGGAGTGGCGAAGACGGCGATTCACAGGTATGCCATTGAAAAAGGCCACACGATCATCAGCAACACTGTGGTGGATGCAGCCGTCGGGCACATCCTACCGAAAGGCGCCATGGACGCCATGCGGGCGCTGGGCGGCAGCCTGGATGCCGCGGGGATTGACCGCGACAAGATGCAGGCGGACGACGCCGTCGCCCAGGATCTCATGGGCTCCACCTTGAGCGGCATGATGACGCAGGTGGTCGAAGAAAAACCGAAGGCCTCGGGCACCACGCAGGCCTATCTGGATCGCATGAGCCAGAACTATTTCGTCTGCGACGGCTGCGGCTACATCGGCAAGGGCGACACGCCGGTCAAGTGCCCGGTCTGCGGAGCCGAGGGAGCCCGCTTCAAGCAGGTAGACAAGACGATTTTCGACGCCGCGGCCAAGGCGGAAGGTGCGCTCGAGACCGACATGGCCTACGACGATGTGCCGATGCAATGGACCAAGGACGCGAAGGAAGCGATTCGCGCCGTGCCGGCCGGCTTCCAGCGCCGCCGCGCCAAGGCCAAAATCGAAAAGAGCGCGCGGAAGCTCGGCATGACCACCATCACGCTGGAGTATGCGGCCCCTATGATCAAGGAAGCCGCGGCCGAAGACTATCAGCCGATCTTCGCCAACAAGGGCGCCGGCACCTCGGCCGAGGCCGAGGCCAAGCTCGCTGCGGCGAATGGCAACGGCACGAACGCGCATGGATCCCGTGAGAATGGCCACGGCCATCAGAACGGCGGCAATCAAGGTGACTCTCCCTATACCTGGACGGCCGAGGCCCAGGCCAGGCTGGATCGGGCTCCCGAGGGCTTCATGCGCGACTGCACGAAGGCCCTGATCCTGAAGCACGCAGAGAAGATCGGCGTGACACACATCACCCTGGAAGTGGCCAACGAAGGCATCGAGCAGGCCAAGGGTTACATGGCCGAAGCCATGAAGACCGGCAATCTCAAGGACATGATCGCGAACCTGACGGGCAAAACGGGATCGTGAGTATTGAGTGTTGAATTTTGAGTTGTGAGTTCCGGAACTCTGGCGGCCACTAACCACTAAACACTCATAACTCAAAACTCCTTCCCTATGGGCAAATCGCTTCCGATCTTCAACGGTTCGCTCTCGAGCACCCTCGGATCGCTTCAACAGCAGGTCACCCAGTTCTTCACGCCTGGGCCCAACGGCGAAGGGGTGTACGACGGGCGGACGGTCGATGACTTCAAGCCCTATCTCGTCGCGCTGAACCTCACCAAGCGCTGCAATCTGAAATGCGACCATTGCTACCTCGACGCCACCACCAAGGCGGCCGGGGGCGACGACGAGCTCACGACCGAGGAATGTTTCCGCCTCATTGATCAGATCGCCGAGGTCAACAAGGGCTGCCTCCTCGTCATCACCGGCGGAGAACCGCTGGTGCGGCCCGATATTCTCGACATTGCCCGCCACGCCGTGCGGCTCGGCTTCATGGTGGTGTTCGGGACGAACGGCATGTTGATCAATGACCAGATGGCCAACACCCTGGTCGAGATCGGCGTGATGGGCGTGGGCATCAGCATCGATTCGCTCGATCCGGTGAAGCACGATCGGTTCCGCGGCGTGCCGGGCGCCTGGGAGGCCGCGGTCGCCGGCATCGAAGCCAGCAAGCGCAATGGCCTGCAGTTTCAAATCCACTTCAGCGCGCAGCCGATGAACTATCAGGAGCTGCCGGCCGTCGTGGAGTGGGCGCACCAATTGGGAGCGCGCGTGTTGAACGTGTTTTTCATGGTCTGCACCGGGCGGGGAGAAGAACTGACGGACATCACGCCGGCCCAATACGAAGAAGTGCTCGGCTATCTGGTGAATTGCCAGGACAACTACAAGGGCATGCTCGTCCGCGCCCGCTGCGCGCCGCACTTCAAGCGGCTGGCCTACGAGAAAGATCCGAACTCGCCCATTACGAAAGCCACCGGTTACATGGGCGGCGGCTGCCTGGCGGGCACGAATTACGCGCGCGTGACCCCGAACGGCGAGCTCACGCCCTGTCCTTACATGCCGCTCTCCGCGGGCAACGTCCGGCAGAGCAGCTTCGTCGACTTGTGGGAGAAGTCGGACATCTTCAATTCGTTCCGCTATCCGCAACTGAAGGGCAAGTGCGGGGATTGCGAATACACCGATATCTGCGGCGGCTGCCGCGCCCGTCCCTACGTGGACCACGGCGACTGGTTGGACGAAGACCAGTGGTGTCTCTACACGCCGAAGGGCGGCGAGAAAATCAAAGTGGCCTTTAACGCGCCGGAAGAGTCCGCGGTGACCTGGGACGAAGCGTCCGCGCTGCGCCTGAGCCGGATCCCCTATTTCCTCCGCGCCATGGTGAAGAAAGGCGTGGAGAAGCACGCGCGCGAGCATGGCATCACGCTCGTCACCGTGGAGCTGATGGAAGAGCTCAGGAAGAAACGGTTCGGCAACGACGCGCCGGTCTTCAAGTTCTAGGTGCGTATCTCGTCGTCCGTGAAGCGTCGTTCGCAAAACGGATTTCAATGAAACATCAATCCCTCAACGCTTCACGCTTCACGCTTCACGCCTGAACGGTCACTATGGACGCGCTCCAAAGCATTCTTACCGACCTCAATACCCTCATCCCGATCGTCAACCATTGGTTTCATCTCCTGTCGGCGGTGATTTGGATCGGGGGGCTGGCATTCTTGGTGATGGCGGTGACGCCCGGCCTGCAAAAGGCGGTCCCGAAGGCACAGATTAAGCCCATCACCGACGTGTTTTATCAGCACTACAAGAAAGTCGCGGGCATTCTCCTGGTCGTGTTGTTGTTCACCGGCGGCATCAATCTCCACTACGTCAACCAAGTCCTCACCTCCCAGACCGGGAGCGGAGTCCAGCACCATGCCAAGTACCTGACCGTCTTCTTCATCAAGCTCTTTCTCGTCCTGTGTCTGCTGACCTTATTTCTCTACACGGTGATCTTCAAGGCGGACGACGAGGAGACGGAAGAGGGCACCTACGAGGCCATTCCGTATCAACGGGCTGCGCTGTGGATGGGATTCTTTATCATTCTCTGCGCTGCCGCCTTGAAGCATCTCCACCAGTAGCTCAATTCGATTCTTCCCTCGCTGCTTGTGTATCAAACCGGATAGGGGCTCGTACCCAATCTGATACAGTGTGCCAGTCTGTTATTGAAGAGGCGGGACTCGCCTTTTTCTTCTCCATCGATATTTCCGATCAGGTTATCAAGCAGTTAGCTCAGTCTCTCAGGGAGAACGGAGAGGGGGACTCAAGTGGTACGAGCATTGCTGAGTGCTGTTCCCATGATGAGCGGTCTTTTCCAGACTCTTCGCTGTGGCGAGGTGTGGAGCCGCCGGTCTCTCGTTGATCTCCTGGGTCACCAGCGGACCGAGCATGCCCTTTCCGGATCGTGCTCATTCGGAACGGCGCTAGCGCCTCTCCCCGCCGCCACGAGCGCCGTGCTTCCCCAGGGAAGCACGGCCCGTTTCCTATGCGACTGCCCCGCAACCAGGGGGTTCCAGAGTCGCGGCCAAGAACCGGCTTCCTCATCATCCAGGCAGGACACTACGTGGAGCGCTCCATGACAGGCAGCGAGACCCGGCAATCCGTGCTCGTGGTGGATGACGACCCGGACATCCTCACGGCCCTCCAAGATCTGCTCGAATTCGAGGGCTTCCACGTCGACTGCGCCCACACCTGCCAGGAAGCGCTGCACTCCATCGAACATCACTATTACAATGCGGTGCTGCTCGATCTTGGCCTGCCGGACGGGGACGGGCAAAGCGTGCTGGCCAGACTGCAACAGTCCGATCCATCGCTGCCCGTCATCGTCTTGACCGCCGCCACGTCCCTCGATCGCAAGGTCGGATCGCTGACGCAGGGGGCGTTCGCCCATTTGACGAAGCCTTACCACCGCGAAGAGTTGCGCGCGATCCTCCACCGCGCCATCGGCATGAAGTCCCTGGCGACGAAAGCCGAAGGCATCGCGGTGGCGTTGTCGGAAAGCGAGGACCGCTTCCGGTCGCTGGTGCAATCGGCGCCGGACGCCATTGTCGTTGCGGACGACCACGGGTACATCGTGTCTTGGAACGGGGCCGCCGCCAAAATGTTTCAGTACAGCGCCGAAGAGGTCATGGGCAAACCGCTGACCATTCTCATGCCCATGCGCTATCGGGAGGCGCACGAAATGGGCATCGAGCGCATGCGTACCACCGGCCAATCGAAACTCATGGGCAACGTGGTCGCGCTGCAGGGGCTGCGAAAGGACGGCCGCGAATTTCCCATCGAATTATCCCTGGCGACCTGGAAAGGGCCCGATGGACCGTACTACAGCGGCATCATCCGGGATGTCAGCGCCCGCGCCGCGACGGAAGCCGCGCTGAAAGACACCGTGGAGCGGTTCCACCTGCTCACCGACCATCTCTCGCTGGTGTTTTGGATGAGCGACGTGGCCAAAAACGAGTTGCTGTACGTGAGCCCTTCGTACCAGCAGGTCTGGGGGCGCTCCTGCGAAGAACTCTATCGCGCGCCCCGCGCCTGGCTCGATGCGGTGCATCCGGAAGATCGCGCGCGTGTGCTCCATGCCGCCCTGACGAAGCAAGCCATAGGCCTCTATCGGGAGGAGTACCGCATCCTCCGACCCGACGGCACGACGCGATGGATCCGCGACCAAGCCTTTCCCATCCGCGACGCCTCGGGCGTCGTCCATCGCATTGCGGGCCTAGCGGAAGACATCACGCGGGAAAAAGATCGGGACGATGCGGCCCGCCATTGCGAGGAGCGCGTCCGTCTGGCGCTGGCCGGGGCAGAGCTGGGCATCTGGGACTGGGACCAAGGATCGGATCGGCTGTATTGCTCCGGGCGGGCGATGGAATTTCTCGGCCAGCCCGGTGAGAGCCGTTATCTCTCCACCCCGGAGCTGCTCGCGCTGATCCATGAACCGGATCGGCCCGATGCGGCGGCCGCACTGGCCCGCGCGCGCAACGGAGGGGAGATCTGCGCGCTGCGCCACCGCGTGCGCCGCCAGGACGGAACGCTCCAATGGCTGGTCTGGTTCGGGTACGCCCTACGACAGAACGGCCAAGCCGCCCGCTTTATCGGATCGGTCGGGCCGACGGGATAACGGCCGATCAGGACGAAGATTTCGGCCCGGCGAAGGCCCGCTTGAACACCGCCTTCACTCCAAAATAAGCAAACGAGTCCTTCAGATTGGAATAGAGCCGCATCACCGACCCCATCTCCGGGTTCGTCACATACTCCATCGTCAACGCGATCCGTTCTTCTCCTTCGCCCAGCGGCGTCACGGCGTGCCAGAGCTTGTCGCCGTTGAAGATCACCACGTCGCCCGGTTCCGTCACCAATTCCAGATGGCGCGGCGCCTTGGTGGGATGATCTTTGAACAGTTCGCAGACCAGCTTGCACTGCGTCGAGCGATCCACGAGTCCCATCAAGATCGTGTAACGGGCGCCTTTGTAATAGGACGTGTCGTAGTGGAATCCGATATGGTCGCCGGGCTCGGTGTAGTAATAGAGGGCGCAGGAATGGGGATCGTTGTCCGGGCACAGCATGAGCCGCGCCTGTACGAGCTTGCCGAGGAACGCGCGAAACGATTCGGAGCGGTACAGCTCCAAAAACCCCGGCGCCTTTTGTTGCACCGTGTAATAACTGACGCTGCCGCCTTTCTTATGGCCGGGAATATAGTTCCGATTGAGCTCGCTTTTCACCCCGTACGCCAGCGGCACCAGCGCCTGTTCAACGAAGGCGCGTGGGAAGAACTGCTGGATGAACAGAAACTCGTTCTGCTCCCAGTACTCCTTGTGCAGGCGCTCCACATCGAGCGCGGCCACGGCTCGATCCACCG
Source organism: uncultured Nitrospira sp. (assembly GCA_964642845.1). Taxonomy (GTDB): domain Bacteria; phylum Nitrospirota; class Nitrospiria; order Nitrospirales; family Nitrospiraceae; genus Nitrospira_D. The sequence continues at coordinate 83,776 of CAZXRB010000003.1, read as the reverse complement.
CCTCACTGATCCCGCTCGCCACATTCGCTTCCACGGCTTCCCCTCCACGCCTTGATCACCGGTCATGGGTCATCAGTCATTCGTCTCGGCTCAGATTTGATCGGTTCCCCTGTTCACAGTGTAGGCCCGGTGGCAAACGGCCGTTACGGCCCACTCAACACCGGCGCTTTGACGACTTCCGTGTCGGGCGGCGCTTTGAACTCGAAGAGATCGTTGCCGAGTCCGGTATTGGGCTTCAGATTCGCAAACTCAAACGTCGCCACGTTGCCGCTGATTTCATGCAGCGCCACGGTGCGAATGAAATAGGTTTTCGGAAACACCTCGACCACGATCCGTTGAACGCCGCGGGCGGACTCCGAATCCTTGGCCTTTGGAATCAGCGTGATCAGCCGAACACCGCCGATGCCCCGCTCTTTGCCGGCGGTCGGGTGAATGTCGAACGATTCCTCCAATCGGGCCGCGCCTTGCAAGAGCTCAAGGGGAGCTTTGGAGGCGGCCATCTGGGTCAGCTTCCCGACCAACACCTGCTTGTGCTCCGGCACATAGACCTTCACGTCGTCCTGGTTCACATAAATCTCTTCCCTCGCCGGGTCCAGATAGTCCCACCGCAAACGACCCGGCTTCTTGATGTAGACCTTACCGGACGAGACGACGGGCCGCTCGAACCCTTCGATGCGCGTCTTCTGCGTGAAGTCGGCCTGCAGATCTTTCGTCTTCTCGTAGCGCGCCTGAAGCTGCTTCACGACCTCGTGCACTTCCTGCTGCGCCGTGTCGTCGGCCACGGCGTCAGCAGCCGAGGCGGACATCGCCAGCAGCCACACCACCAGACCTGCCGCGAGGACGATCATGCTTCGGCGGCTCCGACAGGCCCGCGGCGGCCCAGGACTTCGCGCCGGCCGTCGCGGCCGGCCGCGCTCACGATGCCGTCCGCCTCCATCTGTTCGATCATGCGGGCGGCGCGCGGATAGCCGACGCGCAGACGCCGCTGGATCAGCGAGGCGGACGCCTGCCCCGTCGAGAGGACCAGCTCCTTGGCCTGCTCGTACACGTCGTCCTTCGCTTCCTCTTCGGCCGCTTCCTCTTGCTTGAGCGATTGCAATTCCTGGTTGTAAACCGGGGTCGCCTGCTTCTTCACGAAGTCCACGACGCTGCGCACATCATCGTCGGAGACGAAGGAGCCGTGCAGCCGGACCAAGCGGCCCGTGCCGGACGCCAGATACAACATGTCACCGCGGCCGAGCAACGCTTCGGCCCCGTTCGCGTCGAGGATCGTGCGGGAATCGGTCTTCGAAGAGACTTGAAACGCGATCCGAGCCGGAAAATTCGCTTTGATCAACCCGGTCAACACGTCCACGGACGGCCGCTGGGTGGCCAGCACGAGATGGATCCCGGAGGCGCGGGCCATCTGGGCCAGCCGGGCGATTTTGTCTTCCACGTCCTTCGGCGCCACCATCATGAGGTCGGCCAACTCGTCGATCATCACCACGATGTAGGGCAACGGCTCGGGAGGGGTTGGCTTCGGCTGCATGCATCCTGGCTCGCCCTCGGCCAGCGCGCTCTCACCGGCGGACAGCCGCTCTTCCTCGCTGAGGAACTGCATCGGCAGCTCGGCCTGCTGGACGGGGGGCACGGATTGATCGGCAAGACTTTCGTGCAGCCCCGACACTTTCCGGTTGTAGGCGTCGATGTTCCGCACCCCCGCTTCAGCGAGCAGCTTGTATCGGCGTTCCATCTCACCCACGACCCAACTCAAGCCTTTTGCGGCTGATTTGGGGTCCGTGATGACCGGGCGGAGCAGATGCGGGATGCCGTCATAGGATTGGAACTCCAACATTTTGGGATCGATGAGCAGCAGCTTCACCTCGTTCGGCCTGGCGGAGAACAGGATGCTGAGCAACATTGTGTTGAGGCTTACGCTCTTCCCGGCGCCGGTCGCGCCGGCGACGAGGAGGTGCGGCATCGTCTTGAGGTCGGCCGTGACTGGCGCCCCGAAAATATCCTTGCCGAGCGCCATCGTCAGCTTCGACCGCGCCCGGGTGAAGGCCTCGCTCATCACGACTTCCTTCATCGACACGGTTTCCCGGAACAGGTTCGGGACTTCAATCCCGACGACGGATTTGCCCGGCAAAGGAGCGACGATGCGGAGGCTGGTGGCCTTCAGCGCCAAAGCGAGATCGTCGGCGAGATTCACGATGCGGGCGACCTTGGTGCCGGGGGCCGGCTCGAACTCGTACATCGTGACGACCGGCCCGGGCCGGACCTCCGTGACTTTGCCTTCGATGCCGAAACTGGCCAGCGCTCGGGACAACACGTCGGACTGCGCCTTTAATTCCTCGTCGGACATGCGGCTCAGCGGCCCGGACGGATCGCTCAACAGCTCCGCCGGATCAGGGAGACGATAGTGGCCGGACTCCGCCTGCACGGCGACGACCTCCGGTTCCTCGTCCTCTTTCTCCTCGACCATCGGCGGCGCAGGCACGAGCGGCGGTTGAATGATCGGCAGCTCGGCAGAGGGGGCTGCCGGCGGCTGTTCGAGCACTTCGGTGAGGGTTTCTTCGACAACCGTACGCGCCGGCTTGGCGGCCTTCGTGCGCCGGCGTTCACGCGTTTCCTCGGGCTCGCTCTGCGGCAGCGGCCGCAAGGCCGCCAGCTTCTCCCGAAGCGAGGCCCACCGCTGCGGCAGCCCATGAATGACTTCCGTCAGGGAGAGTGGCGTCGTCAGGAGCAGCGACACCAAGAACCCCGCGATGATGACGATGTGGGCCCCTGTGCTGGCAAAGACGGCTCTGAGCGAATCGCCCATCAGTTGTCCGAACAGTCCGCCGGCCATGCCGCGCGAGACGAACCCGCTCGTGAGAGTGGGAATGGCGGTGGCTTCCAAATGCAGGAAGGCACTCAAGAACAGCACGGCCGCCATGGAACTGGCGGCATTCCGCAGCCGGATGCTCACCGGCGTCTGAGAAAAACACCGGACTCCCAGCCGGCCCAGCAGCAACGGAAAGAGGTAGGCCGCGCCGCCGATGAGATAAAAAAAGCCTCCGGCCAGCACCGCGCCGAACGAGCCGATGAGATTGCGAGGCGGAGTGACCGACGGGGCGCCCGCCGTGACGGTCGTGGCTTCCCCCGGCACAAAGGACAGCAGGCTCAGCAACGTGAGCAGGCTCAAGGCGATGAGAATGATCCCGATGACTTCCCGCTGGATATGAGAAGGTGGAGAGGGGTTGGCCCGGCGGGCTTCGCCCCGCTTAGCCGAGGTGGAGGCACCCATGCGGCGGATGCTAGCACAGCACTCCCGTCAATTCAAACGAGCCGCCGCGCCGCGCGGCGATACGGGACCAAACCACAATTCCCTTGCCGGAACAGCGCAGATCACTAAGATAGGAAGGAACGCTCGTGGATACACAATCATCCACCCCTTCCGGTCGCCGGTTTATCGAACTGCGTAAGCATCGCCGCGTCACGCCGCCGCCCGGATCGCTCTTATCGTTTTCCGCCATTGTGCCGCCGCACGTCCCCTTGGCCGAGACGGAAGGAGACGGCACCCTCGTGAACCTGTCCCCCGGCGGCTGTAAGGTCCTGAGCGACATCGCCGTCCTCGTCGGACAACCCTACCGGCTGATCCTCCAGACTCCTTTCTCGACCGCACCCATCACGATCGATTCGGCCGTCGTGCGGTGGGCGAAACCGCAGGAGTTCGGCCTCAAGATCGTTTCCATCGGCCCGGATCAGGAAGAGCGCTTGCTCGAATTGTTTCACTATCTCCGCTCGCTCACCACCTAAGTCAATCGGCGGGATCGTGCCATCACGCAGATCTCTGAGAGCGCGATGCGGATCAATTCTTCCTCGCTGATCGAACCTCGAGCACGCCGGAATAGTGCGCTTCCAACGTCACGTGATCGCCGTTCTCGAAGATGGGCGTGTCTTTCTGGCAGAGCGTCGCATAAACGGCTTCGATCGAGCCGGTATCGTCTTTCACCAAGAACCGCTGGATGCATTTTTCCAATTTCGACACACTGCCGATGAAATGATTCATCTGATGGGCGGTTACCACCCCTTCGACATGAACCAGTTTCATGTTGTAGCCCCTCGGATCCGCCAGCAACGAGCCGATCTTCACGACGTCGGCGGCCCACGCGAGGCTGGCCACAAGGGCGGCCATCCCCATCCAACTCATCAGCCCGGTGCGGTGCGCGAACAGCGGCCGTTCAGGATGTGTCCTCATCGTCGACCTCCTCCGGTGGTTAGAGCGAAACGTGCCGTAGCACCTGGCCGGTCGCAGCGGAATACGCTTCAGCCAGGGTATGCACTTCAATGACTTGGATGGCTCGCTCGGCGCCCTGAAAGCTCAAGCGGCTGTTGTCCAATCCGTCCGGCACGATCATGACCGTCTTCTTGAGCTGTTGGCAGGCTTTCATCTTGTCAGCCAACCGCCCAACCGGCTTGATTTCCAGGGTCGGTTCAACCGTGCCCGACATGCAGACATCCCGGCGAATTTCGTCGCCGAGCAGTGCCGAGGCAATGCCGACGGCGTACATCCCACCCGCACTGGGCCCCTCAACTCCAGTTGGCACCAACAGACGGACTTTGAGAAACCTCGAGTCGTACCCGACGGCGGTGGCAGCAGCAACAACGGCGGCTTTGAGGGAAGCCATCGCTGCCGGCCCCAAGTTACCATCCGTCACAATGTCCGGCCCCCTGCCGCTCGCCAGATAAGAGACGGTCAGCCGCACGGTGAGCCCCAACCATGCGCCGGTGAGCAAGCCTTGAACGGGCTGGCTCACGGCGACGATCGGAAACGACACGGAGACCTCCGGGAACGGCTGCGGCGACCTCCGATTCGGCACGGGACCGGCCGGAGGTGGGACCGGCACACCTAAAGCGGAAGCCGCGGTCGCTGACGGAGGCGCCGGTGCGGGCGTTGTCTGCAGCGACGAATAGGTCTTGGCCTCCCCCAACGGCGAGCATCCGGGTCCGGCGTGGTTGATGTACAGATCCGCCCGTCCCGGTCTCGGACAGACCCATATCTCAGCCCTGACCGCCTCGCCGGCGGGATTGTCACCGCCAAGGAGGATCGCCATACAGAGTAAGACGCTCGGTGCGGGCGAGATCTTGCGGATGAGCGAATCTCTTACCACAGCCATGAAGACCGTTTAGGAGAACGACCATAAGGAACACTCGGAAGCGTACTGATCGGAAGGACGTTCGTCAAAGAAAACGACATTTCTTCGCGAAGGAGGGAACTGCCGCGGGAGAGAAGCCGTAAGAGGAAGTGCGGCGGGATTTAGAGCTTCTTGAGATTCTTATGCCGAACTCGCTATCTGGTGAGTCAATTGCATGAATTGAGCGAGTGACAGATTTTCTGCTCTGAATCCTGGCGGGATGTTCAGCGCCTCAAGCGCCCGTATGACGGACACCGCATCATAGCCCTCATCCTTCAGCGAGTTGACCAGCGTTTTCCGCCGGTGAGCAAAAGCGGCTTTGACCAGCGCGGCGAACGTGGATTCTTCGTCGGCGCTCAACTCCCGCTGCGCTCTGCTGCGCAGCACGACGACGGCCGACCCCACTTCCGGTCTCGGCCGGAAGCATTGCGCGGAGACTTTGAAGGCTTTGGTGATGTCGGCGGCATACTGCGCCATCAGGGACAGCACGCCGTAATCCGACGTACCCGGCCCGGCGACGAGTCGATCGGCCACTTCGTCCTGCAGCATGAGCACCATGCGCGAAAAGCGGTCGCGCTGCTCCAGCAGCCTGAACAGCAGCGGCGTCGAGATGTAGTAGGGCAGATTGGCGACGACGAGTGTGCCAGGCGCAAGACGGTCGAGCGGGTACACCAGCGCGTCGTCGAGCACCAGCGTCAGGTTCGGGAATTCGGGTTGCCGCTCGGCAAGATAGGCGTGGAGACGAGGATCGATTTCGACAGCGGTGACGTGAGCCGCTGCCTTGCAGAGCGCATCGGTCAGAATCCCGCGGCCGGGGCCGATTTCGAGCACATGATCGTTCGGTGCGATCTCGGCCGACGCGATGATCTTCCGGACGATATTCGGATCGACGAGGAAATTCTGGCCGAGGCGCTTGAGAGCGGCAGGCGGGTCCGGGGGCGCCACCGTTACCCACCTGGTGAGGAGCGGGGCGCTTGCGCCAGCCGCTTGGCCAGCGCCGCGAGCGGGCTTCGGTAGCAGTCGATCAAGTCCGTAAACTCTTCCACCATGTCATTGGTAAACGAAGGCCCAGGGCGGATCGCGGCAAATTTGCTCCCCTCCTGAGGGCCGACTGCTTCGTTCAGCAATGCAACCGTCTTCGCCTTCCATTTCCCCACCCGTTCGGCGCCCGCCACGGTGTTCAAATCTTCCAACGTCTGTTTGGCGAGAGCATCCAGCTCCTTGATCTGCTGCTGAACGATGGCCAGGGCTTTTTGAGCGTCCGGTAGCATGGCTGTCCATCCTTGGAATGGCGTTCGTGGCAAGCCTGTCGAACCACGAACCTGGTCACAACACCCAACCGAGCACTACAGAGTCCGTTGACAAGCTCAGGACGAACGGGCGCGCTTCTTCCCGTGCGCGATCTTGGCCGCGAGCTTGATCGCTTCGAGTAGACTGCCGGGATCGGCGACCCCTTTCCCCACGATATCGAACGCCGTGCCGTGATCCACCGATGTGCGGATGATTGGCAGCCCAACGGTCAGATTTACGCAGGTGCCGAAGGCGACCAGCTTGAGGGGAATCAACCCTTGATCGTGATACATGGCCACGATGCCGTCGTACTGGCCCTTCGCCGCCTTGCCGAACAGCGTGTCGGCCGGCAACGGATCGCTGGCCAGCATGCCTTGCATCTGCGCGGCGCGCGCCGCCGGCACAATCACCCGCTCTTCCTCGTCACCGAACAAGCCGTGCTCCCCCGCATGGGGATTCAACGCGGCGACCCCGATGCGCGGCTTCTTGATGCCAAACAGCTGCGTCAGCGCCAAATGCGCCAAGCGGATCCCTTTTTCGATTGTGGCCTGCGTGAGCAGCGATGAAAGGTCTTTGATGGCCACGTGCGTGGTGACGAACATGATGCGGAGCGGGCCGCCCACGATCATCATACCGGACTCTTTCGCCTGCGTCAGATCCGCCAACAACTCCGTGTGACCGGGGTAATGACACCCCGCCAGGTTGATCGCCTCTTTATTGATCGGCGCCGTCACGATCCCGTCGATACAACCCGTTTGCGCCAGCTCCACGCCTTTTTTGATAAAGGTCACGGATGCCGCGCCGGTTTCCGCCGCCGCGACGCCAGGCGTAAAGCGCCCCAGCGGAACGTCCAACGGATCGAATACCGCCACCGTTCCTTGACGAACCGGCATAGGCTCATGCCCGTTCGCGGCGACGGCCTTGAGCTTCAGCTTGAGCGACCTGATCGTCCGCTCCATCACCGGCAACGAGCCGATGACCATCGGACGACAGACCGTTCTCACGGCATGGCTCGCCATGGCCTTGGCAATCACCTCTGGGCCAATCCCAGCGGGATCGCCCATCGTAATCCCCAACACAGGCAGGGCGGCGTTCCTCTTCTCGCGTGCCATGGAGGGACGGTTAGAAGCCATACAAGTACAGCGCATAGCCTATATAAAGGACGGCGCCCGTGCTCAGCAACCAGGGCCGCCACAGTCCGCCCACGATAATTTGAAGCAGGCAGAAGGCGGCCGCGCCCAGCGCAAGCACCATGGCGGTCAGGGCCGACGGGGTCAGCGCCCACTCCGTCCCCAACAGTCCGACGGAAACCGGAAAGGTTCCCTGAAAGACCATCGCGCCCGTGACATTGCCCACTGCCAGCCGATCTTTCTTGCGATACAGCCACAGAAAGCTGTTCGACATCTCCGGCAGCTCGGTGGCCAGCGGTGCAATGAGCAAGGCCAGGATCAATGGCGACACGGCCAGCGCGCCGGCGATTGTCTCCGCCGCGGTCACGAACAAATGCGCGCCGAAAATGAGACCGGCCAGCCCCACCGCTGCTTGGACCGAGATCATCGCGTAGGCGGGCTGGTGCGCACGCTTGGCAAAGAGCAGCGGTTCCATCTCGGTCCCTTCTGCCTCCTCATCGGACGCCCCGAACTTCACCTTCATGTAGTACACGTACATGGCGACGAGCGCGATCGCAGCCGCAATGTGGAGAGTCCGCGATCGAAGGAAGACGCATCCCAAGGCCACGCCGTACGCCGTCGTGAAAAACAGCAGATCGGTTTTTACCTCTCCATAATTCAGATGAAACCGGGCGGTTCGTTTCCCGGCCCGCGCGTACAGCACGAGCAACACCGCGAGAATCGGCAAGACCAGCGTGCTCAACATGAACGGCGCGCCGAGAATCGCGCCCAACCCCACCTCCGTCTCCTCCCCTCCTGACCCAAAAAAAATGGCGATGATCGGAATGGACGTTTCGGGCAAGGTCGTTCCGATTGCCGCAAAGATGGTGCCGACCGCGCCTTCGGAGATGCCCATGCGCTTGCCGAGCCATTCGATGGCATTCGTGAACAGCGCGCAGGCCCCCAACGTGACGACGACGGACACCACGAACAGGAGCGTGTACAGGAGCAGAGTCATGGGCGGGCCATCTCATCACACGAAGAACGGCCCGCCAAGGCACGCTTCATTTTTTGCCTTTTACCTTTTGACTTTTGCCTTCCGCAAGCCGAAAGGTGAGCGCCGCGGCGTCCATCACGTCCTTCAGGGGTCGGCCGGTGGCATCCGCAATTTTCTTGCAATCGACATATTCGGGCGCGGCTTTCGGCCCGCCGACCCCCGCGTCCGCGATTTTCATCCGGACAGTTCCGCCGGCCACGTTCACCGTCACGAAGCGACGCGGCAGGACCTGCCGCGCCACTTCTTGAACCCGCACCCCGAGCGTCGGGGTTTCGGCAAACAGGACGTCCAGCACGGCGTCGGCCCGATCTTTCGGCGCGAGACACATCAACACGGTGCCCGGCCGGCTCCGTTTCATGATGACCGGCATCAACGCGACATCCAAGGCTCCTGCGGCAAACAACCGATCCATCACATGCTCGTACGCTTGCGGATTGAGATCATCCAAATTGGTTTCAATCTGCGCCACGCGATCGATCACTCGTCCGGCCGATCGCGCGTCGTCTCCAATGAACACGCGCAGGACATTCGGCCAACCCTCCGGATTGCGATCGCCGGCGCCGTACCCCACCGCAACGGATTGCATCATGGGCAGAGGGCCGAACTCGGAGGCGAGTGTCCGCACCAACGCGATGCCGGTCGGCGTCGCCAGTTCGCAGCGCGGGCCGGCCGCATAGATCGGGATGCCTGTGGCGAGCGCCGCCACCGCCGGACCCGGCACCGGTAAGAGCCCGTGAGACGTGTCGATCGTGCCCGCTCCCACGTTGATGGCCGACGCCGTCACCCGCGTCACGTTCAGTAAATGACACCCGAGCAGCCCGCCGACCACATCGATGAACGAATCCATGACGCCCACTTCGTGAAAATGCACGTCCTTGGCCGCCACGCGATGCGCCAGACCTTCGGCCTCGGCCAAGCGCTCGAACACGGCGCGGCTCTGCCGCTTCACCGGCTCGGGCAGGGCGCTCGCTGCGAGGATCCTCGTGATGCGCGACAACGCGAGCGGATGCCGGAATCCCTCCTGGATCATGACGTCGACTTTGACGGCCTGCAGCGCACCCCGGCGGACGGCCCGCCGGCGCAGGCGATAGCCGGTCAGCTTCAGTCCGCGCAGCCCTCGCTGCAATGACGACCACGAGAGGCCTGCGTCCACCAAGGCGCCCAGCACCATGTCGCCGCTGACGCCGGAGAAACAATCAAAATGCAGATGCCGACCCACTGGATCCTCGCTCCCGTAAATGGCCGCCCATCTTACCGGACGGCCGCGCCACGGGCAATTGCGGGGCTTCCGATCATTGACAGTCCCCCAATGCTGTGTTATCCCCCTCCATCATGCTGCCGTGCCCTCCCGCGTGCGGGATCCCCTGCATTGGTTGGTCGGCGTTCACATGAGCGCACGTCCGACGGCCGCTCGACAACTTGTGCTCGTGACGTTGTGCCTCTGCGTGGCCGCGTTTCTTTGGGAGGAAGCCTGGGCAAAGACCAAAACGCCCCGTGCACCGAGGCCGGAGCCGGAACTCAAGATTCTCGAACTCACCGTTTCCCCCACGCCGTATCAACCAGGCAGCGGCCCCCTCAACTTCGCCGTCACGGTCCAGTTACCGAAGGAGCTCAACGGGGCGACGATTCTGGAAGTATCCTCCCTGATCAGTTCGCCGTCGAAAACGTCCCTCCGGTTTCTCTCTCATCGCCAACCGGTCGAAATCCCCGCGGCCGCTCCGGTGGCGACCGGCTCTCCCACATTGTCGCTTCAGCTCTCCTGGGACGGCCAGGATCACCGCAAGCAGCTCGCCGGCCCCGGCACCTATTCCTACGAAGTGCGGCTTAAACTGCTGGCCAATGGAGAGAAGGGCCCTCGGACCCTCATGGTCGCCTGGCCCAAGCGGGGCACGGTGGAAGTGCGGTAAACACGTCTCTCGTCGTTCGTATCTCGCTAGCTGTCTTGCGAACGACGCTTCACGGACGACGCTTCACCAATGATATTGATGCGGTGCGCCAGGCAGCCGGCGCCGAACCCGTTGTCGATATTCATCACGCCCACTCCCGCGGCGCAGGAGTTCAACATGGTCAGCAGCGCCGCCAAGCCTCCGAAGCTGGCCCCATAGCCCCGGCTCGTCGGCACGGCGATGACCGGACAATCCACGAGCCCGCCGACCACACTCGGCAGCACGCCGTCCATTCCCGCCACCACGACGATGACACGGGCCGTGAACAGGCGGTCTTTCCGGCCCAGAAGCCGGTGCAGGCCCGCGACGCCCACATCGTAGAGCGTCTCGACATGGCTGCCCATCACTTCAGCCGTGACCCTGGCCTCTTCCCCTACGGGCACATCCGCGGTGCCGGCCGTCACGATCAGCACGTGGCCCTGCCCCGGCCGGCGGTCATGGCGGACGGCGACGATCCGCGCATCCTCGTAATACCGGGCCCGCCGGTCCAGCCGCCGAATCGCGCGCGCCACCGCCTCATCCGCGCGCGTGGCGAGAAAGGGCCCGCGCTTCTTCAGCAGCGCGCGGGCGATCGAGACGACCTGCGCCGTCGTCTTGCCCTCGCACAGCACGACTTCGGGAAACCCTTGGCGCAGCGCCCGATGGTGATCCAGCGAGGCGAAGCCCAGATCTTCGAACGGCAGCGAGCGCAGGCGCTCCAGCGCCGCCTCCACCGTCAGACGACCTTGACGAACCCGAAGCAGCAGTCGTTCCAGCTCCGCGGGACTCATGCACCGCCCTTTTCCGGTTTGGCGTCGCGCTCCATCAAGTCGCTGACCGCCTTGCGGCAGGATTTACCTTCGAACAACACCGCATTGATCTCCTGCGTGATCGGCATGTCGACTCCATAGCGCCGCGCGAGGCCGAGCGCCGCGTGCGCGGTCCGCACGCCCTCGGCCACCGCCTGCATGCCGCGCAGGATCGCGTCCAACTTTTCGCCTTGGCCGAGGCGCATGCCGACACTGTGATTCCGGCTGAGCGTGCCGGTGCAGGTCAAGACTAAGTCCCCGACGCCCGACAGTCCGTAGAAGGTCCGCGGATCGGCGCCCATCGTGACGCCCAAACGCACGATCTCCGCCAGGCCGCGCGTGATGAGCGCGGCGCGCGCATTGAGTCCGAGCCCGAGACCATCGACGACGCCCGCCGCCAGGGCCATCACATTCTTCAGCGCGCCGCCCAATTGCACCCCGACGAGATCGGTATCGGCGTACACGCGGAGCGTCGGCGTCATGAAGGCCTGCTGAAACGTCCGTACGAGTTCGGCGTCCCGCCCGGCGAGACACACGGCCGTCGGTTTCCCAGCGCTCAGTTCCGATGCGAAGCTCGGTCCCGACAAGGCCATGATCATGGGCGCCATTTCGGCCGGCAACATCTCCTCCATCACCTGCGTCATCAACTTGGAGGTGTCTTCTTCGATGCCTTTCGTAGCGCTGATGAGAGGAAGGGGCGTGGACAGACAGGGCACCAGGCTCTTCAGCACGAGCCGCGTCACGTGCGAGGGCACGACAAACAGAATGGCCTGACTGTTTTCCAGCGCATCCGCCAGCGATGCGGTGGCGACCAAGGTCCGCGGCAGCGAGACGCCCGGAAGAAAGAGCGGATTTTCATGAGCACTGTTGATGGCGTTGACGACGTCCTGCTCATAGGCCCACAGGCGCACCCCGAGCCCTTTCTCCGCCAAATGCTTGGCCAACGCCGTGCCCCAGGCTCCGGCGCCGACGACGCTCATGTTGGTGGGAGGACGCATGATGACGGGTGACCTGCGTGGATGTCGGAGGCTTGTCGGAATCTCCACGGTCCGAGCTGGAACACAGAAAGGCGCAGCCAGACCTCGTTGGTCTTACGATTCGGCGCGCGGATTATAGGAACCCGGCTCCCGAGGAGTCAAACACGACGGAACGGCTTCCGGGAATTTGTCAAATGCCGAGGGCGTGGGGTGCAGACGACATGGCACATCGCTTGCTCTCTCCTCGCGGAGAATTGCGAAATTGCTTCTGCCGGCACCTTGTCAGCCGTAGCATGAAGCCAAGCGGGAACAGGCCTCTTTCCAGGGGATTTCTATGAACCGATCCGCACGACTGCGGAGCGTCTTCGGGATCGGCGTCGCCGGCCTCGTGCTTTCCACGACCCTCAGCGTCCAGAATGCGTATCCGGAATCCTACATCTCAGGTCAATTCGGAACGACGATACTCGGCAACAAGTTAAGAGATGTGGAGCTGACGGATTTCAGTCCGGCGGGCACCATGTCCGATCGCTCACTTACCAGCTCGCCATTGATTGGACTCAAGATTGGATACTATTTCCCCCGCGCACGCTGGTTCGGGTTGGAAACCGAAGCCTACCACATGACACCGCACATCAAACAACAGTCCACGACGGTCACAATACCAACTGGCGCGGTCTTGCGTGACTTCGGACCGGTAGCGGGTGGAACATCGACCGGAACCCTGAGCGGTGACCATTTTCGCGTCATCACGTGGGCGCCGGTAAACGTGATGTTTCGCTATCCCAAGACCCGCCTGCAGCCGTACATTGGGTTCGGTCCTGCATTATTTATGGGACGCGTGACCACGACGATCCCTCAATTCGCAGGCTCTCAAAGCTCAACACGCATTGGGTTAAATGTGAAGGGAGGGGCTGAGTACTACTTCACAAGGCACGTCACGGCATTCACCGAAGTGAAGTGGAACTATACAAGTTTCGATTTTTCAGGCAACAACACCGGCGGCTTCGGATTCAGAGCCATCTACAGTCCGGTCATACTGACGGTGGGCGTCGGCTACCATTTCTAGTTTGCAACTCCCCTTTCCCTCTTGTATCACCCCACCCCTTGGAAAACCTGCCCGGCTTGCGATAGAAGCATCCATGCAGACCTGCCCCTCCTGCCGGCGGTCCCTGCCGGGGATCAATCGGTTTTGCACGTACTGCGGGCAACGGCTCGATGGAGCGACGCCCTCATCTGAACGGCCGCCAACGAACGCCTCCGCACCCGAGCAACTGAATCTCACCGTGCTCTATGGGATGGTCGCGGTGCTGGTGCTGGCCGTTCTCCTTCCACCGTGGGAAACTCCGCCCGATCAGCCGCCTGAATTTTTGGGCTTCCACTTCATCCTCAATCCGCCCGCGCCGGCCGCCGTCGTGAGTCGCATGTTGCTCACCATCGAACTGACGACGATCACCATCGCCGGCCTGTACGGCGCGTTTCTGTTCCGGAAGAAATAGGCTGCCTACCGTGTCACGGCTGCTCAAAATGGCGGCTGACAAGGCCGCAGGCGAATGAAAACCGAAGGCGTATCTGTTATCACCTACCCGCCCCGAGCTGCCAAGACAGCTCATTCTCCGTGTGGGCACATTGAGGATTTTCAAGAGCCGAGAACGCAGCCTGGGAGAAGCGCGTCTCGGCGCGCTAGGGTTGGGCGGGTGAGAACACAGGCATTTTCAGCAGCCGGCTAGTCCAAAGCCAGCGTCAGGCACTTGGCCGATCCCCCCGACTTCATGAACTCGTCGAGCGGCACCGCATGGGTGCGGTACCCGTGGTCGTGCAGGAAGCGTTCGGTGGCGGGGCAGTCGACCGGCAGCACGACGTCCTTGCCGACGCACACGGCGTTGCAGGCGAACCGCAGGGCTTCGTCCTCCGGCACGGAGCATCGGCGGTCCTCCGGCACCCGTTCGGCGATGGCCCGTTGGCCGTACGCGTCGAAGGCCGGACGAAAGTACAGCAACTCGCCCCCGCTGAGCGGACAGAAACAGGTATCGAGATGATAGAAGCGGGAATCGACGAGCTCGAGCGGAATAATTTCCCGATGGAACCGTTCACTCAGCACAGGGAAGGCGCGGATGTCGGAGCGCTGGCGGTAGCCCCCGAACCAGCATTCGGGGAACCCCAGGAGGTCGCCCGCACCTTCAAAAAACATGTCCTTCTCCAGGGTCATCACTTCGTAGCCGTGTGTACGAAACCAATCTTCGAAATACGCTTCCTCGCGTTGCCGTTCCGGATAGCGAAAGCGGCTGACGACGGCGGTGCGGCCTACGACGACGCCGGCGTTCGCCGTAAACACGAGGTCCGGGAGGCCGGGCACCGGCGTCATGCGCTCCAGCACCGCATGCACGTCTTCTTCGAAGACCCGCATCAAGCCCCGCCATTGCTCCATCGCGCGGCGGGGATCCACGCGATTGGTCACCCGCATCCAGGGATTGATCTCGTATTCAATGCCGAAATAGTCCGGCGGGCAGACCAAGAGGCGGCTCATGCGTCGTGCTCCAACACGCGGACCAGCTCTCCCAGAAACGAGGCGGCATCCATGACCAAGCCGACCGCCTGAAAGCTGCCCCGGTCCGCCAGTTTCGTCGGCACGGCCGGATTCATATCCACGCAGACCGACGGCACTGTCGCCGGAAGTAGGTTGCCCGTGGCCACGGAGTGCAGCGTCGAGGCGACCAACAGCGCGAGCCCCACATCGGCCACGGCCGCCCGCATCGCGGCTTGGGCCTGCACCGAATCGGTGATCACGCCCGGCAGCGGGCCATCGTCTCGGATGGTCCCGGCCATGACGACCTGGACCTGACGCCGCACACAGGCCGCCATGATGCCGCGCTTGATCACACCCGACTCCACCGCCGCCTCGATGCTGCCGAGCGCCCGAATCCGGTTGATCGTCCGCAAATGATGCTCGTGACCGTGCGGGACGGTGCGTCCCGCCGTGAGCGCGTAGCCGAGCGAGGTGCCATACAGCTCCGCTTCCATGTCGTGCGCCGCCAGCGCGTTGCCGCAGAAGAGCACGTGAATGAAGCCCTGCTCGATCAACCAGGCGAGCGCATCCCGTCCCCCGGCGTGCACGATGGCCGGCCCGCCGGCCATCAGGACCTTGGCCCCGGCTTCTCGGTTGGCATGCCGTGCGCGCAGCTGGCGCATCCGCGCCGCGACATCGCGGATGACGTGGCCGTGGGGCCGCTCCGCGGACACGTGGGATTCCATGAAGCCGAACACATCGCGCTCTTTGGGTCGTTGGAGTGGGGTGACACGCACCCCCTCGCGCCCGACCACGACACGCTCCCCGCGGCGCACCTCGCCCATGGGAACGGCCTGAGCCGTCGAAGCGCGCTCGTCGAGGCGAATGGCCAAATCCATCTCGATGCGCTGCACGTCGATCCATTCGCCGCGGATGCGGACTTGCGTCGGCAAATGCGTGGTGGCGTAAAAATCGTCCGGCAGGACGCCGTCCGCCGGCGCCGGCGCCGTGCGGCAATCCGACTCGCGCTCGACGGAGGCGCCGTGCGGCTGAATCGCCTTGAGGATGTCGTTCAACAGGGCGCTCGACCCGGCGCGCACGGTCAGGCGCGCATGCGAGGGGTCCTCTCGCGTCTTGCCGATGACGACTTCATCGAGATCGAAGCCGCCGCCCATCATCAGAATGAGATCGAGCACTTTGGCCAACAGGAGGGAGTCGATGATGTGGCCGCTCAAACGGACGGTTTCTTGGTATTGGTTCATGATCCTGCTCTCAAGACTGCCTCAATCTTACCACCGAGGCACGATCCGGAACCGGCCGGTCGCGTGGTCACATTCGACCGTCTTTCATCAATTCACGCAGCACACTCGTCGCATAGGCGCCGGGAGGCAGGGCGAACGCCAGCGTCAACGTCGGCCCTTCCAACGACCAGGCCAGCTCGGCCAATGGCACGCGGAGCGCCCGCCGCTCTCCGCGGAATCCGCAGGCCTTCGCCGCCGCCATCAGCGCCTCGCGAGTCGTCCCTGCGTCTCGGATCACCGCTTCTTCAATGTTCCCGGCCTCGCCGGTCGCCCAGGATACGCGCGATCCGAACAACGGCCCCGTCGGGCTGATTTCGAAGCGATCGCACCGCGCCTGTTCTGTGTCGGCATCTTCCACGAGGAAGCACGCGCCGTTGTCCAGCTTCATCGCCCAATCGCCGGTGAGCATCCGATCGAGACGGTCGATGCGCGCCGCCAGGATCCGATTGAACAAAAACGACTGATAGGCGTTGAGATACCACATCCGCTTCGCCCGGCTGAGCTTCTCGCGCCGGCGCGGATCCGCGAGCAACGCGGCGCCGGTTTCATAGTTGGTCCCCGTCTTCCCCTGCCGCT
>CAZXRB010000003.1:30822-67060 GCA_964642845.1 uncultured Nitrospira sp. | reverse complement strand
GATCCAGCAGGTTACCGACACTGCGGACGCAGATCGGCACGCCGCGGCGCACCAAGCGCTCCAATACCGCCGGCACGGACTCGGCCGCGTGGGCAGCGACCCCCCGGATGACCAAGCGAAAATGATTTCCAGCATGGTGGCCGGTGCGCAGGCGATTGCCGTGGCGCCCGAGAATCCGGATTTCCAGCAGACGCTCATCCGGTGTGAGGCGCGCGAGTTGGTCCGGACTCACGCCGTGCAACGAGACCATTTGCGTGGTCACAGCCCTGGCATCCTTCAGTCCCGCCACCCCGATGCTCTGCGCTTTGACCCCCAGCGCCGAGGCGAAGCGGCGCACGAGATCGGGCGTCGAGAGCCCCCGTTTCGTGACTGTACAGTAGAGATGTTCCCCTTCCCCACAAGGCAGGTACAGCGGCCGTTCTTCGACCTGAAAATCCTCCGGCGTCGTGCGGATGCGGCCGCCGATGCCGGGGATCGCGTTGGTCAGAAACGGCGGCGTCTGGCTTACGATGGCTTCCATTCCAAGGACTTCGCGATGTGTCGCAATTCCAGGCCGGCGTTCAGCCCAGCCTGTCTCATGGTATACTGCCTTCGTTCCATCCGTCATGCCTGAAATCGTCCGGAGGTCCCCTGCGATGGTGGCGGTACGCGCTCTTCTCCTCCTGATCCTTGTCGCGCCGTGGGGAGTCCCGCCGCCGGTGGGCGCGGATGTGTGGGAGCAGAAAGGCGGTGTGTTCGGCCACTTCAGCCGGCACATTCAGCGCCAGGTGGAATCCGACAAGCTCGCCTTTGCCAAAGCCAGCGGCTGCACGAACTGGTTTTATCACCAGCAGCAGCGCAAGCCCGTCCGTCCGGACGTGCAACCCATTCGTTTCGATCTCGCGCTGCAATCCCCCACGCAAGAGGAATGTCTTCGCGATTACCCCGGAGGCCTGGATGCCGTGCGCCAGGACTTCCATCGTACCCAGACCTCCCTGTCCGTCAGCCTGACCTTTTACGAGTTCGCGCTGGTGGGGGATCGGGACGACGATGCGCGCTACAGCCGCGAGGAGCTCCTTGATCTCTTTCAGTCGATGGACCTGCCGTTCGACCCCGTGCAGCTTCCGACCGCGCATGCCAGCGCGCTCACCGAGCGCTTCGACGCCTGGTACCGGACGAGAAATTTGGAACGCCTCATGAACGGCATGGGGCAGCTCTACGACAAGGGTTACCGCGTCACCCCCGCCGATCGCATGGAGCTGGACCGGGTCACGAAATGACGCGACGGCGGATGTCCTGGCCCGACCAGGTGCGCGGTTTCATCGGCTCGTGCCTGAGCGAACCGCTGTATCGGCTCTTCAGCCTGGTCCCCGAGTGGGAATTGGGCCTGTCCACACACGACGTGTCCACCCTGACATACGTGCATCCGCCGCTCGCCGGCCGCCGCGCCGTCCATCTGACCGACTTGCACATCGATCGTTACCAGCCCCGTCATGACGCCGTCCTCGAGACGGTCGGCTCCTTGGGCCCCGATTGGATTGTCATCACTGGCGATCTCTTGAACGTGCCGGAGGGGCTCTCGCCTCTGTTTCGGTTTCTGGCCCGCCTGCGCACCATCGCGCCGGTCTACATCACGCTGGGGAACCATGACCACTACAGTGGCGTGCCGGTGGCGCAGTACGCCGAACTGGCCGACCGGCACAAGATCACGCTCCTCGTCAACCAGAGCACGTTCATCCACACGGGATTCGGCGAATTGGCCATTGTGGGCGTCGACGACCCTTCGCTCCATCGCGCCGATCTTCGCTGCCTGCCGCCGCGGGCCGATCGCCGGTTCACACTGCTGCTGGCGCATGCGCCCAACATTCTGGATCTCCTCGAGCCCCATCATCCCGTCGATCTGATCCTCTGCGGCCACAGCCACGGAGGCCAGTGGCAAATCCCATTCGTTCCCACGGTGTGGCTGCCGCCCGGCTGCGCCGGCCGCATCGCCGGCCATCACGAAGCGCACGGACACCGCCTCTACGTGAACCGCGGGCTCGGCTGGTCGTTCCTGCCGTGTCGTCTGAATTGTGTGCCGGAGATCGGGGTAATCGATTGGGTGCACGAGCAGGTGCAGACGGAAGCGGCATGACGGTCACGCCATCCGTTCCACCGCCTCCTTGGCCCGGCTGCGAACCGTCTGATCCCAATCCTCCTTCATGACTTCCTGCAGGCGTTCGCGGGCCTCGGTGGCGCGGAGCCGGCCCAAGCCCAAGGCGGCGCAGGCCCGCACGTAGGCATGGTCGTCTTCCAAGGCCTTCACCAACAACGGCACGACGCTCTTGTCTTGCAAGACCCCGAGATGGCTGGCCGCCATACCCCGGATGCGGTGCTGCTTGTCGCCGAGGGCGCGCCGGAGCGTCGTCACCCACAGGTCCTTGAGCGCCGGCGCGACCGGTTCCAGGCCCGCGAGCCGATAATCGTTGAGCTCGGCGATGGCAAACGAGAGTTCCAGTTTCTTGTCGTGATGCGCCTCACGCTGGAACGCGGCGATGAGCCGGTCCCGCTCCCGGCGCCGCCGGACGCGGCGCCGGATCTTTCGCATCACGGTGATCGTCGCGGCGCCGACCGCGGCGGCCAGCGCGGCCATCGGAACCGCTTGGTCGATGATATAGTCTTGGGTCTCCAGCGGCAGCCGTTTCCAGATCCAAACCCCGGCCACGATCAGACCGATCAGGATCACGATGGCCGTGAGGTTGGCTTGTCCGCCCTGCCGCCGCTTCATGAAACGAGGATCATACGGGCGCAGGGAACGGGCCGTCAAACGGCGGCGCGTGCGCGCCGCCCCATTCGCTCCCTGCTTGACCGCATGGACGCGTGCGACTATTCTCGCCGCGATGGAGCTGCCCGATCTCAAGGACGATCCCTATCTGAAACTGCTCAGACCGCTCGTGGAGGCGTACCTGGCCTTCGCGCGCCTGGACAATCGCCACATCAAGTCGCTGCGGCTGACGCCGTCGCAATTCGACGTGATCGCGACCTTGGGCGATACCGACGGCATGACCTGTTCGGAGTTGTCGGCGAAGACGCTCGTCACGAAAGGCACCTTGACGGGCGTGCTGGACCGCTTGGCGCGCAAGGGGCTGATTCGCCGCTACGCCGTGAAGGGCGATCGTCGCTATACCAAGATTTGTTTGACGGGCAAGGGCGATGCGCTGTTTCGGCAGGTGTTCGCGGCGCACATCGCCTTTCTGCGCCCATTTTTCAAGCGGGCCCTGACCCCGGAGGAAATCGAGCACGCGAGAACGCTCTTGCTGCGATTGCGGGATAGCTTCCGGCAGGCGGGAGAAGGAGGAGCTCACGAATGCGGGTAACCATTCTGGGGTCCGGCACGAATCTCCATCCCACGCGCGCGGCGGCCGGTTATCTGGTGCGCACCGATCACACGCTGCTGCTGGATTTCGGCCCGCGCACGCTCGTGAACCTGCTCAAGACCGGCGTCTCCCGGCATCGCATTTCGCATGTCCTCTTTTCGCATTTCCATGCCGATCACTTCTCCGACTTCATCACGTTTTTCTTCGACGCCCTGATCGTGACCAAATACCAGGGCGGCACGAGGGTTCCGCTCACCGTGATCGGCCCGCGCGGGACGGCCCGGCTCTTTCGAACGCTGTTCGACACGCTGCCCGGCTTCCGAGATCCGCCGTTTCCCGTCCGCTTTCGTGATGTGTCGAACCGGCCCTTTCGAATCGGCCGGACGACGGTCAGGCCCCACCCCGTCACGCATGTTCCGGATCTGCACTGTATCGGCTATCGCATCGAATACGGAGGCAGCGTGGTCGCCTATTCGGGCGATTCGGAATACTGCCCCAACCTCGTGCGGCTGTGCGGAGACGCAGACGTCGCCATCTTGGATTGCTCGTATCCGGCGAACAAACCGGGTCCGGCTCATCTGGATGCGGGGCAATGCGGCCGGGTGGCCAGCGAAGCCGGTGTAGGCCGGTTGATCTTATCCCATTTCTATCCGATGGCCGAGCGCTACGACGTGGTGGCCCAGGCTGGCGAACGCTATGCGGGACCGATTCAAAAAGGGCGGGATCTCCTGACGATCCGCTGCTGACGGCGGACGCTCGAGGAACGGCGGCCGCTACAATCCCTCTTCGCGCGGCTCGCCTCCCAGGATGCCGATGAACTTGGTCAAGCGGGCGGTCTTGACGGGCTCATCCATCTTGGAATAAATGGCCAGGAGATTCTTGATCATCCGCGAAAGGATGGCGCGGGTCGGACTTTTCTGCAGATACTTGTCGTCGAAGCCGTAACCGGCTTCCGTCAAGAAGCGTGCGCAGTTCTTCTCTGTCAACAACGCCCCGCCGTTGAAACAGTCGATGAAGATTTTGTACCGGTCGGATTCGTACTTCACCAGGAAGTGTCCCGGCATGCCGATGCCGAAGAGCGGCAGCGACAGGCGCCGGCCGACGAGCAGATAGACGATGGACAAGCTGATGGGAATGCCGACCCGCCGATCCATCACGCAATTCAGATAGCTGTTTTCGACTTCGTAATAATTCTTGGTGTTCCCCTTGAAGCCCTGCTCCACGAACAGGTAGCGATTGAGCGCGTTCACCGTCTCTTCGCCGGACGCGCGCGCCCCGATGCGGTCGCGCACTTCACGGGCCATCGTGTCGAGCTGCGTCCGATAGCGGGCGACATCGAGGGTGGGGTAGGCGTAGCGGGCCAGCAAGAAGGCGCCGGCCTCCAGGCTTTCGGGCCCGTCCGGAAGCAGTGCGAGCTCTTCTTCCAACTTGCTCCCGCGGATTTCCTCGAGAATCGCCGCGATCCGGCCGGCCATTTCCGGCTGCTCGATTTCCGCCTCCTGCAGCAGCGGGACGGCGCAGGGTCCGATGTCGATGAGCTTGCCGCTGATCGTCTGCACGATCCGGTCGTCCTCGTCGGAGAGCAGTCGGATCAAGGCGCGAATCTGGCTTTCGGGCACGATCATTCCACAGACCTTTTCCGCCGTATCTCGTTGTTCGTATCTCGCAGGCGACCCGCGCTTCACGAGATACGCTTCACGTATCTGCCGTCATCCCATCGCCCGGCGAAAGGCCTTGGCGCCGCCGTAGAGGCAGAGCGCGTCGAACATCACCATCACGACGATCACCATCCCGACATGTGGCAGCGCTTCGGCCCATCCCGACAGGATCAGCGGCCGCACGGCTTCAATGGCCCAGGTCATGGGATTGAATTGCGCCAGCACGCTCATCCAGCCCGGCATGGCGGAGAGCGGCACGAGCGCCGAGCTCAAGAAAATCATCGGCAGCGACAGGAACCCGAGCACCGAGAAGAAATCTCCGTGGCTCTTCACGGAAAACGCCATGGCCATCGAAATGGCCGTCAACCCGACGCCGAACAGCATGCCGATGAGCAGAATGGTCGCGACCCCGAGGAGCCCGGTCGCCGGCCGGACGCCGAACAGAAACGCGACGCCCAAGATGACCAAGACCTGGAGCGAGGTGATCGTCATGACGAAGATGAACCGGCTCAAGATGACGCTGCTCCGGTGAATCGGCGTGGACATGAGCCGCTCCAGAAACCCATTCTCCTTGTCGAACAACAGATCCACCCCGCCCGCCAAGCCGTTGTTCAACACCGTCATCACGACCACGCCGGCGGCGAGGAAACTGATGTAGTTCGGCGCCTGCATCACCTGTGTGTCGGCCGCCCGCTGGAACAGATTGCCGAAGAAAATCAGCCAGAAGAGCATCGGCTGCACCAAGGTGAACAACATGCTGAACTTCTCGCGGCTGAGCCGGAGCACCCACCGCATCGTCAGGGCACTGATTTCCTGCCAGTATTCTTTCATCGCTTCGCTCGAATGTTTGAGTGTTGCCGGTTTAATGGTGAGTTGTCGCCAAACTGAACATTGAACATTCATCATTCAACATTGTTGACAACCGCATCTTCAATGCGCCGCCCCGTATGGGCGATGAACACGTCGTCCAAGCGCGGCCGGTGATAGTCGATGAAGTCGAGGCGGCAGCCCAAGCGATTGGCGGCTTCCAGGATCGCCGGAATCGCCTTTTCCGCGGACTCGACGCGGATGTCGAGCCCGGCCGCCGTGGTGTTGACGCTCCGGATGGCGGGCTGCCCTTTGACCGCGTCGGCCAAGGCCGGGATGCGGTCGGTCTCTTTGATCGTCAGCGACACGATATCGCCCCCGAGCGCGATCTTCAATTCGGCCGGCGAGCCCAGCGCCTTGATCTTCCCTTTGTCGATGATCGCCAGCCGGTCGCAGAGCTGATCCGCCTCATCCAGATAGTTCGTCGTCATCACCACCGTCATGCCGCGCGCTTTCAGCATGCGCACGTACTCCCAAATCCTCAGGCGGCTCTGGACGTCCAGCCCGAGCGTCGGTTCGTCCAAAAAAAGAATTTTTGGATTGGGGAGCAGGCCGCAGGCGATGTCGAGCTTGCGCTTCATCCCGCCGGAGTAGGTTTTGGCCGGCCGGTCGGCATGCGCTTCGAGGTCGACGAGGGCCAGCAACTCGCCGATGCGCCGCCGCGCGTCCTCCTTGTCGAGGTGATAGAGGGCGGCGAGCAACTCCAGGTGTTCCCGTCCCGTGAGGAACCGATCAATCGCGCGCTCCTGCGGCACGTAACCGATGAGCGTGCGGACCGTATCGGCGTCACGAACCGTATCGTAGCCCAAGACGGTCGCCGACCCCGCGGTCGGATGCAGCAGGGTGATCAACGTGCGCAACGTCGTGCTCTTGCCGGCGCCATTGGGCCCGAGCAGGCCGAAAATCTCCCCCGCGTACACGTGGAAGGACAGATCATCGACCGCCTTGTGGCCGTCGTAGGCTTTGCAGAGGCGAGTGACCTGGATGGCGACGGTGCGGTCCATCTAGTCCCAGCCTTTCGCGCCATGATGATCGTGCAGCATGAACTGGATCAAATCGTTGAGGCGGCGCGCCCGCTGGTGCAGATCCTCGGCTTCCAACAGGAATTGCTTCTCGATCGGCGTGCAATCGAGATAGGTCGACAGGGTGTTCACCAGCACTTCGTCGCTCACTTCTTGGCGGAAAAATCCCTGCCAGGCGGCGCTGTCTTCGCGGGTCTGGAGATACTGCGCCAGGGTCTCCACCAAGCGGCTTCGCACCGCGCGATCCAACCCGGCTTCCGGCGAGCGGGGCGTGATTTGAATGGTCGCTTGGCGGTAGGGTTTGTCGAACTCCTCCTCGAGCACTTCGCCGCGTTCCAACCCTTGGAGGAGAATATTGGCGCGGCCGTCGGCCAACGGCTGGACGCTCACCAGTCTTCCCACGCAGAGAACGGGATAGATCGGGGGATTCCCATAATAATCCGTTTCCCATCCTTCCTTGAGCAGCGCCATGGCGATGCATTGCCCGCCTGCGGCCGCGTCCACGACCATCTGCCGATAGCGCGGCTCGAAAATGTGCAGCGGCAAATACGTCTTCGGGAAAAAGACGACATTGGGCAAGGGAAACACCGGCACGCGTTCGGGGATGGGAAACGATTGGGCCTTCTCGGTCGAAAGCGGGTCGGACGTGTCGCGCGTATGATCCGTCGGCATGGCTCACGATAGCCGAGACTCGTGAAAATTGTCAACGCCGCGTCTTCACCCGCGGCGCGGCGCAAACGACAAATCACCGCGTCAATATTGGCGATTTGTGTGCACGAAGACCGCATGCTATAAACAGCGTGAGAACATGACGGCACCGCAACCGGTATCGGACCATCTCTCCCGACGACGCCGGCCGGCCTGGTGGCTCCTGCCCGTGGCCGTGTGGCTGGTGATCGGCGCGGCGGCAGCGGCCCTGGCGGGGTCGTCATTCCAACCCGCCGTGCCCGGCTACCGGTTCAGTTTTCCGCGCGATCACGGCGCCCACCCCGACTTCCGGACCGAGTGGTGGTATTACACCGGGCAGCTTCGGGCCACCGACGGCCGGGCCTTCGGATTCGAGCTCACGTTCTTCCGCCGCGCGATTCCGCCCGAGGACGTGAAAACGCTCCCGTCCCGCTGGTCCGTCACCCAGCTCTACCTGGCGCATTTCGCGGTGACCGACGTGCGGGCGCGGCAATTTCGTTTTTTCGAGAAGGTGAGTCGCGCCGGGCTCGGGAAAGCCGGAGCGGAAGACGCGCGGCTGCGCGTTTGGATCGACGACTGGCAGGCCGCAGCCGACGGCGACTCGGACGCGCAGACCCTGTCGGCACGGGGCGATCAGCTCACCCTTTCCCTCACATTACACCCGACCAAACCGCTGACGGTGCACGGGCAGGACGGGGTGAGCCGCAAGGGTCTGTCGGCGGGACAGACGTCGCACTACTATTCCTTCACACGACTCGCGGCGACCGGCACGTTGTCGATCGGCACGGAATCGCTCGCGGTGACCGGCACGGCCTGGATGGATCATGAATTCGGCTCGGCCGATCTGGGCGACGACCTGGTCGGCTGGGATTGGTTCAGCATTCAGTTGGACGATCACCGCGAGCTCATGCTGTACCGCCTCCGCCGCAGAGACGGGTCATCCGACCCCGTCTCCAGTGGGACCGTGGTCGCGCCGGACGGTCACAGCCGATCCCTCGCGGTGACGGACTTCCGCATCGAACCCCTCGGCTCCTGGACCAGCCCGCACAGCCAGGCGACGTATCCGCAGCCATGGCGTCTCACCGTGCCGTCTCTCGATCTGTCATTGGAGCTCGTGCCCTTGCTCGCCGACCAGGAGCTCAGGACATCGCGCAGTACGCAAGTCACCTATTGGGAAGGGGCCGTCTCGATCACCGGCACGTCGCAGGGCCGGCCCGTGACGGGCCAGGGCTATGTGGAACTGACGGGCTACGCGGAGCGGTTTAACAGGAAACTTTAGGGAGGGACAGAGACTGGGCTCCAGTTAGGTTACCACCATCCAATATCGGTGGGACACTGGCGCCACCTTGCAGAGTCTTCGTAACTGCCTCACGTCACACGCTGAGGCGTGGCGTCCCTGGAATTCCACGCTGTGTTGAGATGAGCGTACAGATGCATCATGGGACCGAGATATTCACTGTAGTCGTAGCCTGGATCTTGCCCGTTGGTGAGCTCTAACGTTCACGCTACCCGGCGCGCGCCGCTCTTGCACGCGTCCGTGCTGAGCGTGCGGTTAGAGATCGCGAAGATGCTCCGCATAGGCATCGAGCAGCCGCCGGATCATGCGCTGATACTGCGTGTGATGTTTCCACGCCTCACCCTTGAAGAATTCGACGCTTCGCTTGCTCAACGCGATCGTGACCTTGACGCCTTCGTCCCGAAAGACGAGTTCCTCGGGCCGAGGAAGGAAGTCAGGAACGACCTTGAGGTCTCCGAGGGATTCGTCGGTGTGCTTGGTTTTCTCGCTCATAGATTCGCCTGCCTTTCCGCCAGTAGCCGGCTCCAAAAATCCGAATAACGTCATTACGAAACGTAAACCTAACGGTCAGGACTCCGCTATCGACCCAGCCGAAGCAGTAATGCCGCTTCTCGCTTGAGCTATGAGACAAATCTTCCGCGATCACGCGGCGTGGGTCAGCAAAGGCGAACTGGGCTTTCCGAAGGAGATTCCATGTTTGTCTTGGTTTTCTTCATCCTTCTTGGGGTCCCACTCGAATCGGGCCCTTGCCATGGGGAAAGATCAACATGGAGAAACCCGAATGGCCATACGTTTGTATGGGCATGAGGCAACCGTTCCGCACTCTCTAACAATGTTTAGATGGACCCGTGTAATAGCTGGATCTGCATCGTCGTCTTGACGTCACGGTGCCCCAGCAATTCTTGAACGGTTCGGATGTCGTGGCCTCCCTCAAGCAGATGTGTGGCAAAGGAATGCCGGAAGGTGTGGCAGGTGGCCCGTTTGGTGAGCCCGGCCTTTGCCACGGCGTCTCTGTGTGCAGGCTCGCGAGCACGTTGACCTGCTCGCTCCCTTCGGCCGCTTCTCCTTGACTCCCATCCAATCCCTATGGTTAGGTCTCCCGCCACAATCCCGATGCGCATTCACCGGACTGGCCTCATCGCTCGGCTCGCACTGTTGCTGCTCGCATTGAGCAGTCTGGGTTGTCAGAAAGACAGCGAAGCCATCGTGTCCATCGCGCTGCACCCGACGAATTCGAATATCCTCTACGTCGCGACGAACGACGCGGTCTACAAATCTCGCGATGGAGGCCAATCGTGGGAGAAGTTCCCCAGTTTCAGCGCGCGCCGCGTCACGACCGTGGCGATCGACCCGCAGCTACCGGCGACCGTTTATGCCGGCACGATGGGCGACGCCGTGTACAAGAGCCCGGACGGCGGCCAGCACTGGCTGCCGCACAACGTCGGCCTCAAGGAGCACGTCTCCTTCGTCAACCAGTTCGTCTTTCATCCGAAGGACAACGAAAAGATTTATGCCGCCACGACGGTCGGCGCCTATTACACGAAGGACGGGGGACGCGAATGGGAAGAGCGCATGGCGGGCATGAAAGAAGTCCACATCGTCGTGTCCATCGCGATCCACCCCAAGGATCCGCGGGTGCTCTACGCCGGGACAACCGGCGGCATCTACCGCTCGGACGACGGGGCGGCGACCTGGAAGAAAATCAACACCGGCTTGATTCCCGAGCAGGAACTGATGGCGTCGCTCGCCTTGGGCGTGAACGTGATCGTGATCGATCCCTTGGAACCCGACACGGTCTATGCCGGCACGACCAAGGGTCTCTTTCGCACCACCGACCGCGGAGAACAATGGGAACGCATCGGCGACACGCTGCCCGATCCTTTCGTGAGCAGTATCGTGCTCCATCCCAGCCAACCGAACGTGTTGTATATCGGCGGCCCGAAGGGGGTCTGGAAAAGCGCCGACGGCGGCCGCACATTCCAGCCGATGAACAGCGGGCTGGCGACCCTCAACATCCGCACGCTGGCCATGAGCCCGAGAAATCCGCAGGAGCTTTTCGCCGGCACCAACGGGAGCGGCCTGTATCGCTCGACGAACGGCGGCGAGAGCTGGACCCCCATACCGCTCAAAGCCGCCGCCGTGGCTCCTGCCCCGGCTTGAGGTGACCCGGCTGTGCCGCGACCGGTTGCCATGCAGAGTTATGGTCCCGTATGATCGAGCCGTATGACCGCGACGAAATCTGGCCTCGCTTCCACTCAGGTCATTCCTCGGCTGTGTCACGACTTTCGCCGGCATCTGGAGTGTTTCTATGCGCAGCTCAAGCTCGCCCCGCCGTACGAGAGCGTGGAAAAAGCGATCCGGACGTTGACCTCGATGGTGCACGCCTTGCCGGCCGAGGAACAGCGCCGTCTCGCCTCCGACCCCGCCTTGCAATGGGACCAGTACCGCCGCGCGTTCCAAGCCTCGGGGCTGGTAAAGAAGCATCGCGGGATCATCGCCGGCCTGGCCAGGAACCGCTCCGCGCTGGCGCTGCCTCCCGAATACGACCGCCTGCTGGACCTGTTCACCTCATAGCGCGCGCCTGCCCCACCAGCGCGGCGCGCAACTCGTCGTACACCTGTGCGAGTCGGCTGTTCTCAAGGCGATACGAGAAGACGACCGTAACGACCCCGAAGGCCAGTACCAGCAAGGCGATGCCCATGATGCCGACGCCCATGAGGACGCCGTTCAGCGACGCGAAGCCGCCGTCGAGAGCGTACCGGACGACGAAGGTCAGCGACCCGAGCGCGACCACCAGAAACCACACGAGCGTGAGCAGCGCGGACGACCACGGAATCCGTTTCACACACAGCGCGCGCACATCCTGAGCATCGTCGCTGAGGTGAACGAGCCCTTTCACGGGCCAGGCGGTCCGAAACCGCATCGAGAACAGGCGGTATTGCGGGCGAATGGCGATGTGCGCGTACTGCTCATGCAAACGGGCGACGCCATGGGGCAACAGCAGGACGCCATCGGAAGGAAAGCGGGCGCACAGAGCGGCGACCGTCGTGCCTGTGAAGCGATCCTCGGTTCGCGCCACACGGCACCCATAGCGCACCGCGTCCGGCGTGAGGCGCACGAAATACAGCCAGTCGCCCACGATCAGCCCGATGAATAGGACGCCCGCGAAGAGTCCGGCCAGAATCATGCGCGTAGCTATCCCACACGACGGCACGCGAATCAAGCCGTCGGCTAGAGCGTTCCTGCCACTCCCCTAGGGGCTTCCGCAGGGCGCGCGGCGGAGGGTCGCTCGCGTGAAGAATCAGTTGACTCACCCGCATGGACTTGGCTACAGTACGCGCATTAGAGGTTCGGGCGGGCATCTCGCACTTCTATATAAGTTTCCCGCCTTCGGGTGTTTCTCCCACTTGTCACATTGGCGACAGCCATCCCTGAGTCTCCGGGGTGCGCAGGATGTGGATCTTGTGGTGTGTTGAGGAGATAGGGGATTTATGGATCTAAAGAAAGTCGAACGCGTCTACACGTCCTACGCCGGCATTTACGATCAGATTTTCGGGAAAGTGTTCCACGAAGGCCGCGAATCCGCGATTCGCAACCTGAACGTCCAGCCCAACGAGCACATCCTGGAGGTTGGCGTGGGCACCGGACTCGCGCTGCCCATGTATCCGCGTCACTGTCGCATCGTGGGCATCGATCTTTCGGAAGGCATGCTGGCCAAGGCCAAGGAACGGGCCGAGGCGCTTCAACTCTCCCATGTGGAGTTGCGTCGCATGGACGCCGGCGCGATGGACTTTCCGGACGATACGTTCGACACGGTGGTGGCCGCCTATGTGGTGACGGCGGTCCCCGACTATCGCAAAGTGGTGAACGAGATGATCCGCGTCTGCCGGCCCGGCGGCCGCATCATCATGTTGAACCACTTCAGCAACGGCAACAAGCTCATCGCCGCCGTGGAAAAAGTCATTTCCCCGCTCACCAAGCATCTCGGCTGGCGGACCGATCTGTCGCTCAACACGGTGTTGGAAGGCACGTCGCTGCACGTGGCCCGCAAACAGAAAGTGAATCCTCTCCGGTTTTGGGCTCTCGTCGAATGCGTGAATGCTAAGAACGGCTACGCGGCGTTGAACGGCGGAGCGGCGGGATACACCAACGACACGACGACGCCCGCGTATGCGACAGACAGCGGCGGGCAGTACGCCAGCGGCCATTCCATTTAAGCGCACCGACAGCTAAGAGTCACCCAGCTGGTGGCCCCCCTGCGCCACCCACGATTCCCAGCGTTCTCCCGGAATAATCGTCGTCCCCACGAGGCACCGTCCCTGATAGGAGCGGGTGATGTGATCGGCCAACGCGGCGAGCACGCGCGGCCCTTGCCCGCCATGCGGCGCCTGCACGCGGAGCATAATCCCGAACCCGTCCCGATCCAGCGGGCCGTACACCATCACGCGCACAGCGTTGGCGGCCTCATTTGACAGGCCGTGCGGAATCAGCTCTCCTTGCCACTGGATCGCCGGATGCGCGCGGCGGCTGGACTTGACCGCGCGCCACACACAGGGGAGCCCCGCCCGGTCCAGCACGGCCAGCAGGCCACCGACGCTGGGCCCTTCCGCCCCGTAGCCCTGGAACGTCCAGCGGGCGATGTCCTGCTCCGTCTCGATCTCCACGAGGGGCGTCGACACTTCCTCGAATACCGCTTCCTCGCACACCACGTACAATTCTCCCTGGGGATCGAACCAGAAGCGCAAGCGGCCGGCCGTCGCCTCAGCATGGATCACGCCCAGGGCCGAGCAGTCGATGCCCTCTTGCTCGAACACGGAAAAATCGGTGACGCCCGTCATCGTCAACTTGGCCACACGCGCGACGTCACGCATGTGATAGCGGATGACGACCGCCACGGTCGTGCCGGCCGGCACTTCGCGCCGCGATTCTTCGTCGAACAAGCGGCGCTTCGACATCTGGACATCCGTGACATAGCCGCCGCGAAAGCCGCCCGTGTGGCCGATCAGCCAGCGAAGGTCTTCGGCGGATTGAATGAGGTGCGTCATGGGGCCGATTGTATCCCAGCCGGACGAACAGGGGCTAGCCCCGGCACGCGCGTCGAGCCGGCATGAATTCCCGATCGCGCATCATCCGGTCGCCGCCTGTTCCTCGCACAATTTGGCAAAGCCGTATCCGAAGACCGTCCCGGCCGTCGCGAAAAGGCACGTGAAGAGAAACGCTTCATGCGACAGCAACGAGCGGATCGTTCCGCCGAAGGCCCAAATGATCAGCAGGGTGGGTACGATGCCCAAAGCAAACCCGGTGAGCATGAACAGCGCATTCGGGGTATAGCCGCGGAGCACTTTGCGAAGCAGGAGAAAACACGGCAGATACACCACGAGGAACGCGACGAGCGCTCCGACCCACGACCACGCGAGCACCGCGGCGACATCGCCTCGAGCGATCATCTGGCCGTACGCCATTCTCAACATGACCAGATACACCGCCACACCCATCAACCAGGAAGCCGTCGCTAGGAGCATCCACCGCATGCGTCACCGGCTGTGAAACGAGGCCGCCTCCGCGAGCGCCTCGATATCCCGAACATCCACATCCATCTGGCCGTTCAGAGCGGTCCCCGCCACTCGGACCGGTGTGCCGATGAAGCCGGCAACCGCCTCATAGTAGCGCGGCCGCTGTCTCGCCGCCATTTCGGAGAAGTGCGTGCGGTGCGGCTACGCCTGCATTACAGCATTCGCCCGGCAGAGGAGCGAGACAAAAATGTTTTTGGAGAAGACGGCGGGGAACCGCACGGGATTAGCCCGCACGCCTGGCGAGTTGCGCCTCATACACCGCCAAGTCGCTTGGCGAAAAACAACAGAAGATGACTTCACGAATCGTTGGAAGATTCGCTACAGATGCGCGAACGGTGGTGACGGCCACCTCCGCCGCCTGGTCGATCGGATACCCATAGATGCCCGTGCTGATGCTGGGAAAGGCGAGACTGGCGAGGCCGTGCGCCGCGGCGAGTTCCAGCGTGCGGCGATAGCAGGAGGCCAGGAGATCGGCTTCTCCACGCTGCCCGCCCTGCCAGACGGGTCCCACCGTATGGATGACGTAGCGCGCCCGCAACCGGTAGCCCTTCGTCAGCTTGGCGTCCCCGGTTTGACAGCCGCTAACCCGCCGGCACTCCTCGGCCAATTCCGGCCCCGCCGCTCGATGGATCGCCCCGCACACCCCGCCGCCCGGCAGCAGCGACGCATTCGCGGCATTCACGATGGCGTCGACGTGTAGGGCCGTGATGTCGGCACAGATCGCGCGAATGGTCGGATCCATAGCCTCTCTAAGGCAAGACTACCAGGAGCCAGGCGTGGCGAAGTGTCCGCAGCCCCCGCATTCTCAATCAATACGGGCACGAAACTCCTTGTTAATGCTTGGCAACTAGGTTATCTCTCTCCTTATACGGTAAGAGTCGGCTGCATGGGAGTCAATGCGCGCCGTCTGTTTCCAACACGTCCCCTTCGAAGGTCCCGGCGTCTTCGCCGCGTCGCTGGCTCAACGCGGCGTGGCATTGGAGCACCATCTCGTGCCGGAAGACGGCCTACCGAAGGATGCCGGCGATCTGTTGATTGTGATGGGTGGGCCGATGTCGGTGAACGATCCC
Source organism: uncultured Nitrospira sp. (assembly GCA_964642845.1). Lineage (GTDB taxonomy): Bacteria > Nitrospirota > Nitrospiria > Nitrospirales > Nitrospiraceae > Nitrospira_D. The sequence continues at coordinate 51,551 of CAZXRB010000003.1, read as the reverse complement.
GACGAATGGATCGCCGAGGAGACGGCTTTCATCAAGTCCGCGCTCCAGGCCGGCATGCCGATGATTGGGGTCTGTCTCGGCAGCCAGTTCATGGCAAAGGCCTTGGGGGCGACGGTGCGCCCCGGCACAGCGCCGGAAATCGGCAAGACGCGGATCTTGCTCACCGAGGAAGGGAAACAGGATCCGGTGTTCAGCGGCTTTCCCGACAGCCTGTCGGTCTTCGAATGGCACGGCGAAGTCTTTGATCTCCCGCAAGGCTGCGTCTCCTTGGCCGCGTCGGATGTGGCGCCGATCCAAGCCTTTCGCTTCGGCACGAAGGCCTACGGTCTCCTCTTCCACTTGGAAATGGACCTCGCCGGCATCGAAGCCCTGTGCCGCGAATGCGCACCCGATCTCGCACGCGCGCATCGGACGGCGGACCAAGTCCTGTTTGGCGCGCTGCCCCATTTGTGGCTGGGCCACCAAATCGCCGACCGACTGATCGAGCATCTGCTGACAGCACCACGTTGATTGCCAGGACTCCTCTGAAGTACTCTAAACAGCCCCTGCCGTCAGCTCTCAGTTGTCAGCCGTCAGCTCTGAGACGTCTGCTGAAAGCTGATCACTGATAGTTGAATGCGCGATTCATGAAAGGAGTGCCTTCGAATGGCCGGTTTTCCGATTGAAGTCGCGACACGCATCAAGACCCTTCCGCCCTATCTGTTTGCCGCGATCGACAAGATGAAACAGGAGGCGATTGCGCGGGGCGTGGACATTATCAACCTGGGGATTGGAGACCCCGATCTGCCGACGCCCTCTTCGATCGTGGAAAGCCTGGGTCAGGCCGCCAAGAATCCGAAGCACCATCAATATCCGTCCTACGAGGGCATGCTGGCGTTTCGCAAAGCCGTGGCCGACTGGTACAAACGGCGGTTCAAGGTCACGCTGGACCCGGCCCACGAAGTGCTCACGCTGATCGGCTCGAAAGAAGGCATCGGCCACATTCATCTGGCCTTCGTCGATCCGGGCGATGTGGTCTTGGTGCCGAGTCCGGGCTATCCGGTCTATCCGGTCGGCACCAGCTTTGCCGGCGGTGTCTCGCACATCATGCCGCTCACGAAGGCCACCGGGTTCCTGCCGGACCTGAGCGCCATCCCCCAGGAGATCGCCAAGAAGGCGAAGCTGATGTGGCTGAACTCGCCGAACAATCCGACGTCGGTCATCATGACGAAGGACTACTTCAAGCGCGTGGTGGAGTTCGCGCAGGAGCATCAGATCATCGTCTGTCACGACGCGGCGTACTCCGAAATCTATTACGACGGCAACCGGCCGGCGAGCTTTCTGGAAGTGGACGGCGCCAAAGACGTGGGCATCGAGTTCCATTCGTTGTCCAAGACGTACAATATGACCGGGTGGCGTCTTGGTTTCGCCGTCGGCAACAAGGACGTGCTGGCCGGCCTCGGCAAGGTGAAGAGCAACTTGGATTCCGGCGTCTTCGAGGCGGTGCAGGCGGCCGGGATCACGGCGTTGGGCCTCGAGGAGGCCGTGACGGACGGGATCCGGAAGATTTACCAGGAACGCCGCGATACGCTGGTCCCCGGGCTCAAAAAGCTCGGGCTCGACGTCGATCCACCGCCTGCGGCCTTCTACATCTGGGTGACGGTGCCCAAGGGCTATACCTCCACGTCGTTTACGGCGCATTTACTGGAGAAGGCCGGGATCGTGACGACTCCCGGCAACGGCTTCGGCGCGCCGGGAGAGGGCTACATCCGCATGACGGTCTGCACCACGAAGGAACGGCTGGCGGAAGCGGTGGAGCGCATCAAAAAGGCGGGATTTTGAACTACCGTGACCAGTGACGCGTGACAGGTACGTACCTGCTCGCTCTTGCTTGTCTCATCACTCATCACTGGGCACCCGTCACTATGAAAGAGACCGTCTTTGTCGGCTTCGGCTCGAACGTCGGCGACAAGCTGGACTTCTGCGACCGCGCCGTCACGCTGCTGGGTTTGCTGCCTCACTCGGAATTGATCGCCGTCTCGCCACTCTATGAGAGCGAGCCGGTGTTCGATCACGCGCGGCCGGGCCCGGAGTGGTTTCTAAACGGCGTCGTGCAAGTGCAGACCGACGTGACGCCCACGAGCCTGCTCGCCGTCTGCCGTGAGATTGAACGGTCGCTGGGCCGGGACGAGGACGACCGCTCAGGCCCCCGGACCATGGACCTGGACATCTTGTTCTACGGCCAGCGCATCATCAACGAGCCGGGGTTGACCGTGCCCCACCCGCGCTTACACCAACGGCGGTTCGTCCTGGCGCCACTGGCCGATCTCGAGCCTTCCTGGATGCATCCGGTCTTGCATCAGACGGTCGGGGACTTGCTCAACCACTTACAGGACTCTTCCACCGTGCGCCGGCTCGACCCGCAGCCGTCCACCCGGTACGGCTCCCGCCCGCGCTGTAGCGCCCCGCCGGCATCATGAACATCATCCGTACTCCGCACGCCATGACCGCGTGGAGCGAACGCCTCAGGCGCGAAGGCGTGACGATCGGGTTCGTGCCGACCATGGGCGCCCTGCACGACGGCCATCGCGCGCTCATCAAGGCCGCCCGATTGCGATGCGACGCATTGGTCGTGAGCATCTTCGTGAATCCCACCCAATTCGGTCCGGCGGAGGATCTCGCCAAGTATCCCCGGTCGATCGTAAGAGATCGCGCGCTCTGCCGCATGGAAGGCGTCGATGTCTGCTTCGAGCCGACGGCCGCCGCCATGTATCCAGAGGGATTTCAGACCGTCGTGACGGTTCCCGCGATCGCACGCCGTTGGGAAGGCGCGGCCCGCCCCCATCATTTTGCCGGCGTCGCCACGGTCGTGACGAAACTGTTCGGCATCGTGCGCCCGCATGTGGCACTCTTCGGCCAAAAGGATTATCAGCAGGCCATGGTGGTCCGGCAATTGGCGGCGGATTTGAACGTGGGAGTGGAGATCGTCGTGCGCCCGACGGTCCGCGAGCCGGACGGCCTGGCGATGAGCTCGCGCAATGTGTACCTGACCGCTGATCAGCGGGCCAGCGCGACCATTTTGTATCGCAGTTTGCAAGCCGGCGCGGCCGCCATTCACCGAGGACTTCGAGAGGGCACGGCCATTGAAGCAGCCATGTCGGAGGTCGCTTGTCGAGAACCAGGCGTGGCCGTGGGGTACCTCGCCGTCTGCGACCCCGCCTCCTTGGAGCCGCTGGCGACGGTAGGGACCCGGGCCGTGCTGCTGGGGGCCATTCGTCTCGACTCGGTCCGCCTCATCGACAATCTTCTCGTGACCGTGAAGCCGACGCGCCAGCGAACTTCTTCACAATAGCGGCGCCAATAGGGGCCGCACTCTCTCACTCATCAGATCGACAGATCAACAGATCCGAAATTCCTCGCCGACCCATTAGGAGTACGGGTTGGGATGGACGCTCTGGCCCACTAAGAGGCTGAGAATGACGTGGCTCAGTCGCTGTTTTTCGGTTGGTTGGAACTCGAGGAAGCGGACGCCCATGGCATCGGCCTGCACGGAACAGACCATCGCCGTATCGATCTTGATCTCTTCCTCGTCGGACGCCGGCTTGATCATGAGCTCCAGAAAGGTCCCTTTGGGGAGCGCCGTCGTCGTTTCAAGCCGGCAGCCCGCCATGGAGATGTCGGTCACCCGATTGTCGGCGCGCAGCGCGTTCTCGGCCAGCAGATGGGCGCGAAACGAGGCAGGCAGCCGCTTGTACTGGCGCCGATCGAACGACTGGGTGGCATGAGGCGAGGCCGCCCAAAACGCATGGAACCGGTTCATGCACAACTGGCACCGGAACGGGAAGACTTTGATGCGGTTGAGCACCCGCTCCACCGCGCTCTCGTGACGCGTCACGCGCACGAACGGGGTGCCGCAGTTGGGACAATGCAGTTGCTTCATGAGCGATGGGGGAGCTCAGCGGGCTCCCTCTGCACCGGCAGATCTTCGGCCGGTGTTTCGTCTTGTTGAGCGCGGAGAATCAACCCCAGCTGCGCCGGAGAATAGGTCGACGGCTTCACCCATTTCCCGTCGTCCCGTTTGTAACCGCCACCCTTGCTCATATTCGATCGGTGCACCTCACGAAAGACCGGCTGCATATCGAGCCCGTACGACACAGCCGTCCCATAGACCACATAGAGGAGGTCAGCCAGTTCCTTCGCAATGGTGGCAAGATCCTCCTGGGCCAACGCCTGCCGCAGCTCGTCGAATTCCTCCTGGATTAACCGCACCCGTAATTCGCGGGTCGCCGCATCAGGGATCGCCGGCCGTGGCTGCACCAGAATGTCGAATTGCCGGTGAAACGCCTCGACCATGGATTGCTCGTCGGTCATGCGGCTCCTGTTCATTCCGTCTCGAACGGCAGGGTTTTGCGCGGGACCAATTCGGCCGGCTCCAGGACGGGAATCTCCTTGTCGGAGGAGACGCCCAGTTCCTTGAAGCGCCGTGCCGCTGGCAGAATGCGCGTTTCCAACGACCCGACCGCCCGATTGTAGGCGGAGACGCTCTTCCCCAGGGCCTGACCGACGTCATTGAGGTGCTCCGCCAAGACGGCCATCCGCTCGTAGAGATCCTTCCCGAGCTTGCCCGCCTCTTCCGCATGCGCGGCCAATTGCTCTTGCCGCCAGCCGTAGGCCACGGCGCGCAGGAGGGCAATCAGCGTCGCCGGCGTGGCGAGCACGACGCCCCGCGCGAACCCTTCTTCGATCAGCCGCGGATCCTGATCCAACGCGGCGCCCAAAAATTGTTCGCCCGGGAGGAACAGTACGACGAATTCGGGGGCCCGCTCAAACTGTGTCCAATAGGCTTTTAACGACAGTTCGTCCATGCGGCTCCGGACTTGTTCCGCATGGCGCCGCAAGGCCTGCAGGCGCTGCGTGTCGTCGCTCGCTTCGTGCGCGTCGAGATAGGCGGCCAGCACGGTTTTCGCGTCCACCACGATCTGCCGGCCTCCCGGCAACTGCACGACCATATCGGGCCGCAGCCGGCCTTCCTCACCGGTCACGCTGGCCTGTTCGATGAAATCGCAGTGGTCCACCATGCCGGCCAACTCGGCGACGCGCCGGAGCGTGATTTCCCCCCATTGGCCGCGCACCGTCGGCGCGCGCAGGGCTTTCACCAAGTTGCCCGTCTCCTGCTGCAGGCGCTGGTGCGATTCCGCCAAGGCTTTGAGATGTTGGTCCAGGCCACCGTACGCGGACTGGCGCGATTGCTCGAGCAGGCGAATCTGCTCGTCGTAGCGCTGCAACGATTCCTGCAGCGGGCGGACGAGGCTATCGATCGCCTGCTGGCGTTGGGCCAGCTCACCCTCCGCCTTGGCCTGCAAGGCTTCAAACGAGACGGCGGCAAGCTTGAGAAACGCTTCGTTGTTCTGTTTCAACGCCTCGCCGGACAGCGCTTGAAAGGCCTGGACCAGTTCGACTCGGGCCTGGTCGAGCAGCGCCTTCTGATCGGCCAGCTGCGTCGTGGTCTCCGCCAACCGCGTCTCGGCGGCGACGCGGGCCTGCTGGGCGTCGAGCAATTCCCGGCGCACCGTCGCCTCGTCCGCACGCTGCCGATCCAGTTGTTGCCGCAATTCCTCAGCCGTCGCCTCGGCACGCTGCGCCTGCGCCCGGAGCCGGCCGCTGATCCAAAGGCCGACCAGCGACCCGCCCACCAGGAGACCGATCCCTAGACCGGTCACGAGGATCGCCGTCTCATTCACGGGGCCGCCTCTCTCTCTGCATCGCCGTGCACGGAGACAAATTGGGTGGAACATTCAGGCGAGAAACGCCCGCAGCGTACGCAACGAGTCGAGAAAGGTCAAGACGATGGATGGCTAGATTCAATCGGCCCTAGAGGCGAATCCTAAGGTTGACGAATCAGACGGCGCGTCCCAGCTAACGAGTCCTTCCCCCGCGTCGAGCGTGACGCGTTGCCCCTCGTGTAGGCGGGCCAGGGCGTCTCCCACATTCGCCACGGCCGGCAATCCATATTCGCGCGCGATGATCGCGCCATGCGACAGGGTGCCCCCCATGACGGCGATTACGCCACCCGCGATCCCGAACAGCGGCGCCAGACCGGGGTCGATGACCGGCGTGACGATGATGTCGCCCGGCTGCACCCGGCCCCAGTCCGCAGGAGACAGCACCCGGCGAACCAACCCGGTCACGCGGCCGACACTGATCGGAAGCCCGCGAAGATGCGTCCCGCCTGTCGAGAGCGCGGGTTCCATCCGGTTCGTTTGCCGATCCGATGCCGGTCCGATCGTGTCGGGCACCTGGAGAGCCGCGTTGCGACTCTGCGCGGCGCGACGGCCGCGGACCACCGCCTTCCAATCCCGCGGCTCCCGGCCGAATAAGTGTGTCCGCTCTTCCAGCGTGACAAAAAAGATGTCCTCCGCCTCGTTGAGCAGGCCGTCCGCCGTCAGGAGCTCACCGAGGCGCAGCAGAAGCGTCCGGGCGGCCGTGGAGTAATACATGAGGTGATGGCGGTTGGCCTCCCGCAAGGCGAAGAACCGGCACAGCCGCCGGTACCACCAGAGGAAGATCAGCCATCGATCGATCCGCCACCCCAGGCGGCGTTTGATCTCGGCCAGCGCCTCGCGGCGCTGGCGTGCCTGCTTCCCCAGGATGTCGGCAGGAGAGGCGGCGGCCGGCGCGCGCAGCTGGGTGCGGAGCACCTGGAGAATCGATACCGGCCGTTCCGTCATGCGCGGCGACGCGATGTCCGATTCGCCGACCGCCCGATGGCCGTAGGCGGCCAGATAGTCGTCGAAGGCGCACAGAAACGACGTGCCGGCAAGGGCCTCCCTAAAAGCGTCAGGCTCCCACGAGTCGGCCAGAAACCAACGCGCGGTCGCCGGTTCGCGTCGGGCCACGTCCGCCAGCTCGGCCAGCCGGATGATCTGCTGCGCGCTGACGACCGTGCCCTGCCCCTGCAGCGCGCCGTTCAACAGGCGCCGCCACTCCGGCCCGAGCCACCCGGGCAAGAGCAGGCTGAAGGTCTGCAAACACTGCCCCACACCGGCGGCGATGCCGAACGTGACCTCGTGGTCATCGAGCCAGCGGCCCAGCTCTTCCACCTGCTTCGCCAACTTGTCAACGGGAAGAGATCGAATACGATCCGGTCGATAGAGCTGCGCCTGCCGCTTCATCTCGGCAAACCATCGCGGGCCGTTCTTGGTGCAGCGCCGCATTTCCTTCCACATCAACCAACCAGCCCGACCCAGCGCCCACCAGCCGAGCCGAGGGATCGGCGGCGTCACCCGCAGGGGCGCCCCGCCCATGTGTTCGAGATTCAACGACGGATCGCCGCCCACTTGGCCCACGAGGCTGTAGAACAGCGTGACGTTGAGATACGGCCGGCCGGCGACAATGCGCACGGGGCGCCAGCCTTCAGGAACGTGGCAACCCAGGCGGCGGTAGTGCGCCAGGATGTACCGATCCATGAAGTATTCCAGAAATGAAAGGCCGAGCGGGCTGGGCACCTCGGGCATCGTCTCCTTGAAATTCGTTCTGGACCACTCACAGGCGTCGCGCGTCACATCGGCCAATGGGCGCGCCGCCGTAATCGGTCGCACCTGCAGAATCCACAGGTGCTTGGCGTCCCAGGCCCACTCGAGGTCCACGGGATAGCCGAAGGCGCGTTCGATCTGTTTCGTCATGCGGGCGAGCGCCATCAGTTGTGCATCATCGAGTGACGGCGTGGCCCGATCAAAGCAAGTCACCGGAATCGTCCGCAGCCCGTCTTCGCTGATTCCCAACCGTTCCGGCTTGTCGGCAACGAGCCGTTCCTGCACGTCGCTCGGGTGTCCGTCGTCCGCGATCCCGATGATGAATTGATCCGGCATTGCGCGGCCGTCCACCAGCGGCGCCGCGAGCCCGAGCACCGCGTTCACCACGACGTGATTCGATCCTGTGACGGGATGGATGGAATAGGCCACGCCCGACGCGACCGCGTCGAGCATCGGTTGGATCACGACCGCCATGGCGGGGGGCTCAGTCGCGTGGTTCCGGTGGAGTATGTACCGGACCACACGCTCTTCCCACAGCGAGGCCCAGAGGTCCTTCACGCTCGCATCGAGATCGCTCCATGGCACGCCCAGGCGGGTGCGATAGAGACCGGCAAAGCTCGCCGCGCCGGCATCCTCGTTGGTGGCGGAAGAACGGACGGCCCAGCTCATGTCGGGTCCCCCGATGGTGAGCAAGAGATGTTCCCAGCGCTCGGTATGCGCCGACAGATCAGCTTGTCGAATCTTGGCCCGGCAGGCGGCCAAGGCCTGTGCACGCTCCGGTTCCGTGAGCAAGACGATTCGCCGCCATTCGTCACGGTAGGACAGTCCGATCCTGTCGAGGCATGCCGCGTACGTCGCCGTGGTGATACAGCAGCCGGGGGGGACGGGAAAACCTGCCGCGATCAAACGCGCGAGCCCCACGGCTTTGCCGCCGACCAATGTGACATCGCGGCAGGATGAGAGCGGCAAGCTGTGCGGGCGAGTCATGCGGCCGATCCTACCTAGAGCAGGAACAGCAGGTAAAGGTCGTTGACATTCGTGCCGGTGGGCCCGGTATGAATATGGCACCGGAGCTGCTTCAAGGCCGGATAGGTATTGTGCGCCGCCAAGGCCGCTTCCAGATCGATGCCCCGCCGTTCAGCCAGCCGCACCGTCACGCCGGAGACGACCGCACCGGCCACGTCGGTGGGGCCGTCGGTTCCATCGGTGCCCACGGCGGCCACCCACACATCAGAAAGTCCCGCGATTTCCAACGCCGCCGCGCAGGCGAATTCCTGCGCGCGCCCGCCCATGCCTCCTCGACCAGTGACCGTGACGGTGGTTTCTCCTCCCGCCACGAGACAGAACGGCTGGCGCCGCCCCTTGCCCTGTCTGCGCAACGTTTTTGCCATGGCCCCAAAGCGCCGTCCGGCACGGCTGGCCTCTCCCGTCACGGCGCGGGGCAGGACAACCGTCTCGAGGCGGGCAGCCCGAGCCGCCCGCGCGACTGCATCGACCGCCTCGGCATTGCTGCCGAGCAGGTGATGAGACACTCGCCGGAAGACCGCGGAGCCAGGCTTCGGCGTTTCGGGCACCAGGCCGCGCTGTCCTTTCAAGAGATGCCGGCGAACCGATGCTGGCACGGCCGACCACACGCGCCGCCGTTTCAAGATGGCGACGGCTTGCCGAAACGTCGCGGGATCGGGGGCCGTGGGTCCGGAGGCCACGGCACTGAGATCATTGCCGAGCACGTCGGAGAGCAGCAGCGTCATGATCGTCGCCTGTGTCGATTCGGCCAGACGGCCGCCTGTGATCGATGACAGGTGCTTGCGAACGGTGTTGACTTGCTCGATCGTGGCGCCGGATCGCAAGAGTCGATCCGTCGTGATCTGCATGTCCCTTAAGCTGAGCCCGGTCGCAGGCGCCGGCAAGAGGCTCGACGCACCGCCCGAGAGCAACACGATCAACAGATCGCGCCGGCTCAATCCCGCGACGAGGGAATGCACCCGCTTCGCCGCGCGCTGCCCCGCGCGGTCCGGAATGGGATGGCCCGCTTCCACGACAGCTATTGTGCGGGTCGGTACCCGATGTCCGTACTTCACGACGACCATGCCAGCGCTCAGCCGGCGCCCCAGCCGGCGCTCGAGCGCTTGGGCCATGGCGGCCGTCGCCTTGCCGGCGCCGACCGCCATGACGCGCTCGTACCGGCGCAGATCATACCGCCGCCGGCCGACGAGCAGGTACGGCCCGTTCCGGCGCACCTGCCGGGCGAGCGCACGACCGGCGTCAACCGACGCCAACCCTTTGGCGAGGAGCGTGGCGAGCAGCGTGCGGATGGGCGATGCGGGAATACGACTCGCAGTCCGCGCCGCCGTCACGGCATCGGCACTTTGTCTTGTTTGAAGCAGCGGTTGGGGCAGGTCTGGCGGGGTACTTTGATTTGGTAGGTGCCGCGGGGCAGGATGTCCTTCTTGAACTCGGGATTCAGCATCTTCAATTCGAGAAAATAGGTGCCGAACTCTTCCGCCACCGACGTCAGCGTGCGCTGCGCTTCCTTGACGTTGACGGTCACGGTTTCGGTTTCGATCGGCATGTACAGGTCTTTCTTCGTCAGCCCGAGATACTTTTCCGGCTGCGAATAAATTTCCTTGGCGGCGATAATGCGCGGCACGTAGCGCATGGTCTCGCGCGGGCCGTGCATCTTCCAATAGTCGGTCACCTTCTGCTCTTTCAGCAGCTTTCGGATGCGGTCTTCGCCCGCATTGTACGACGCCATGGCGAGGAACCAATCTCCTTGCTGGAAATCTTTGAGATAGCGGAGATACTTGATCGCCGCTTCGGTGGACATTTCCAGGTTGCGGCGCTCGTCCCGCACGGCGTCGCTCTTGAGATGGTACCGGCGCCCGGTCGAGCCGATGAACTGCCAGGGACCGGACGCCTTGGCGCGCGAATACGCGGCCGCGACGCATTTGCTTTCCACCAGGAGCATGTACTTGAGATCGTCCGGCAGACCGGCTTCGGCCAGTTGCTTTTCGGCCGGCGGAAAGCAGCGGCCGGTGCGCTTGGCCAGAATGATGCTTTCGCCCTGATCTTCCAAGAACTGATAGAACTCGTACTCGATCCGCTCCCGCACCTGCCAATTATCCAGGGGGACCGGTTGTCCCGCGAAGGTGAGCTTGTCGGGCAACTTGAAGGAGCTGAGGAAGAAGCGCTCGCCGTCCCGCTTGATCTCCGGCAGGATAACGAGGCGGTCTTCCGGCTCCGGCTGGCCCTCCAGCGGGTCCGGCAAGATGAGCTCTCGCTCGCCATCCGGCTTGGTGAGCGAACCGTCGGCTTGCTCGGTCGCTGCCTGGGCGGCGGACAGGAGCAGCAGGGTCACAGTCAACACCGCGACGACCAGCGAAGCCTTCGGGATCATGCGCACTCCTTACGTCCAAATGTCGTGGCAGCCAGCGAGGCCATGCTAGCAGCTCACTGCACGAGCGGCAAGCGGAATGCGGTTCTGATTCATGATAGACTGCCCCGCCGATGCGCACCCTCGACCTGCTCAATGCCGAGATCATCGTCTGTGAAGCCTGTCCGCGCCTCGTGCATTATCGCCACCAGGTGGCGCGAACGAAGCGGCGCCAGTTCATGGACTGGACCTATTGGGGCCGTCCGGTGCCCGGCTTCGGCGATCCCAAGGCCCGCCTCTATGTGCTGGGGTTGGCTCCTGCCGCCCACGGCGGGAACCGGACCGGCCGCGTCTTCACCGGCGACCGCAGCGGCGACTGGCTCTACGCCGCCTTGCATCGCTATGGCTTCGCGAATCAGCCTACCTCGATCAGCCCCGACGACGGCCTGCGCTTACATGATTGCTACATCGGCGCGACCGTGCGTTGCGCGCCGCCGGACAACAAGCCGCTCCCTGAAGAATTCGCCGCCTGCCGGCGGTATCTGCAAGAAGAGCTGCGCTTGCTGACGCAGATACGGGTAGTGATCGCCCTGGGGAAGATCGCATTCGATCAGTATCTGAAGGTGTGCCAGTGGGAGGGCCGGGGCCTTCCGGGTCCGGGTCCGGCTCCGAAATTTTGCCATGGCGCCGCAGCTTCCCTGCCCTGGGATGTGCTGTTGCTCGGCTCCTACCATCCGAGCCAGCAGAACACCTTCACGGGCAAACTGACCCGCACGATGTTCCATTCGGTGTTCGCCAAGGCGCGGCGGGAGCTGGACCGCAGCCGTTGAGTTGAGCCCCTACTTCTTGCTCTGCGCCTCCCAGTCCGCCAGGAATTTTTTCAGGCCGATGTCGGTCAGCGGATGTTTGACGAGTTGCTGGAACACGCTGAACGGCATCGTGCAGATGTGGCCGCCGGCCAACGCCGCCTCGACCACGTGTTGCGGATGGCGCACGCTGGCGACAAGCACATAGGTCTTGAAATCGTAATTCTTGTAGATCGTGACGATTTGCCGGATCAACTCCATGCCGTTGGAGCTGACGTCGTCCAGCCGGCCGATGAACGGCGAGACACACCAGGCACCCGCCTTCGCGGCCAGCAGCGCTTGCGTCGGCGAGAAGCACAGGGTGACATTGACCTTGATGCCGTCCGCCGCGAGCCGTTTGGTGGCCTTCAGCCCTTCGGGAATCAGGGGGACTTTGACCACGATGTTCTTGTGAATCTTCGCCAATTCCTTCCCCTCGCGGACCATCGCGTCGGCCTCGATGCTGACCACCTCCGCGCTGATGGGCCCATCCACGAGGTTGCAAATCTCCACCAAGACCTCCCGGAATACGCGCCCTTCTTTTGCGACCAGTGACGGATTCGTCGTCACGCCGTCCAAGAGGCCCAGGCTGGCAGCTTCCTGAATTTCTTTCACGCTGGCGGTATCGAGATAGAATTTCATAGCTGGTGTCCTTTCATCATCTCACCGGTGACCAAGGGTCCTGCTTGCTTCATCGGTCATTTTAAGGAGAACTCGACGCCGCTGCAATCGAGCGCGATGGTTTGACAGGCCCCGATATGGCCGCTAGAATCCGTCAACGTTCGGCACGTCATGGCGTTCATCTTCCCGGAGACGAGTGAGGGAGCGATCGATGCGTCGAGAAGCCTGGCTGCTGAGTCTGTGTCTTGTGCTCGCCGCGTGTGGCGGTGGCAACCCCTATCTGGAAGCCTCGTTAAAGCCGGCAGAATTGCAGGGCAAAGACAAGGCATGGTTCGAGAAGAACTGGGGCGCTCCGGACGGAAAAGCCGCGCGTTTTTTCGGCGGGGAAACCTGGACCTACTATCGCATCGCTGGCGGCAAATCAGGCCCGCCATTGTTCAATTTCTCTCCCAACCAATGCCAGATTACCCTCAAGTTCGACAAGGAAGACAAGCTCGCCGACTATAGTTATTCCGGTTGCTAACCGCCCTGCCGCTCCAGAAACGCCGTCGCGCATTGGTGACTGCAAAAGCAGTATGACTTCCCCCCGATGGTTTTGATCAACGCAATCCTTCTCGGCACGAAGGTATGGCAGACGGGATCTTCGACCATCTGATCGGGATCAGCTGTCGTGCCGTTGTCGGTGAGCTGACGAACCTTGAACTCCCGAATGGCCCGCCGGATGAGAAAGTAAAGGACCATGAGCAGGGCCAATATTAAAAGGAGTCTATACATAGTAGGGTCGTGGAAGAAGGACCACAATCCTATGGGACAGGGGATGAGCTGTCAAGCTGGGCCCTGGCACGGGCCCCCTGGGTTCTTACCAGACCTCCATGGACAAACGGCCCATGTACGTTTGGGGCACTAGGGACTCTGCGCCACCGAATCCAGTACTTCAGGAGGATAGGCTTCCATTTTCCAGAGTGTTAGAGTCGGCGGCATGAAGACTTGTGACAAATGCCGCGGAACAATGTTGCCGGAACGGGCGGTGGATTTGGACGCCGGGCTGGCGATCACAGTATTTGCGTGCTTGAACTGTGGTCGTCGGAAAGCAGCGGACCAGGAACCTCGGCCCCTCACGGCCAGACATTGACCGTATGGCCGAATCCGCACCGCTGATCGAGCACCAGACTGCCGCCCCGGCTTGCAGAGGGGCGGCAGTCTGTCCCAGCCCAACTTCTCTCGCCACGGGCTGGTAGGCGAATTCGTCCGCCTCAGCACAACCACCACTTCTGTTCGTTGAGTTCTGTCAGGTGCGAAAGGGACGGGGGGCCGATCGAGGCGAGCCGGTCGCGTAGATCCGGCGGGCGGAATTACCGCAGGCTCAGCACGTCCATCATGTCATAGAGGCCGGGAGGCTGGCGGACGACCCAGCGGGCCGCGCGCAACGCGCCGCGCGCAAAGGTGTCGCGGCTGCTGGCTCGATGGGTGACTTCGATCCGCTCCCCCATCCCGCCAAAGAGAACCGTGTGGTCCCCCACAATGTCACCGGCTCGAATGGTTTGAATTCCGATTTCCCCCTTAGGTCGCTCCCCGATCATGCCTTTCCTCGCGTAGACACCGACTTGATTGAGATCTCGGTTGACGGCCCGGGCGAGGACCTCGGCAATCTTCAGCGCCGTCCCGCTGGGCGCATCCTTCTTCAGGCGATGATGGGCTTCGATCACTTCGATGTCGTAATCGTCTCCTAGGGTCCTGGCCATTTCGGCGATGACTTTGTAGAGCAAATTCACCCCGACGCTCATGTTGGGGGAGAAGACGCAGGGGACCTGGCGCGCGAGCGACTTCAGTTCCTCGAGATCGGGGGCGGAGAATCCCGTGGTGCCGATGACCATGGCACGGCGGTGGTGCGCGACGATGCGCAAGTGCTGCAACGTGGCTTCGGGGGTGGAAAAGTCGATCACGACTTCGCCTTTGTCGAGCAGCGCGGACAGATCGTCGGTGATCGGCACGCCGGCCCGTCCGGCCCCGGCCGTTTCACCGGCGTCCTCACCGATCGCATGGTGTCCCTTCCCTTCGACGGCCCCGGCGAGCACCAAGGCGGTCGAATCCCGCACCAGCGACACGAGCCGGCATCCCATCCGGCCTGCGGCCCCTGCGACGATGACCTTGATCATGAGGTGTGGCGTCCTTCTTCAGTCGGCCCGGTCAAATCAGCCGGGCTTCTTTGAGCACGCGGATCAACTTTTCGCGCGTGTCCTGCGCCATCGGACAGAGCGGAAGGCGCAGCTCGGGATCGATCTTGCCCATCAGGCCGAGCGCTTCCTTCACGGGAATGGGATTCGTTTCGTAGAACAAGGCCGCGAACAAGGGCGACAGCTTGAAATGCAGCTGGCGCGCCTCGTCGATTCGGCCTTTGGCGAAAGCATCGACCAGCTGCGCCATGTCGGCGGGAACCAGATTCGCGGTAACGGTAATGACGCCTTTCCCGCCGACGGCCATCATCGGCAGCGTGAGCGCATCGTCCCCGGCCAAAACCGTGAGCCGCTCTCCGCACATCTGCACGATGTCCGAGGCTTGCTGGACGGACCCGCTGCCTTCTTTCACGCCGACGATCGTGCGGATGGCCGCGAGTCTGGCGATCGTCGACGGCAGCATGTTGACGCCGGTGCGACCAGGAATGTTGTACAGCACCAGCGGCAAATCAACCGCCTCGGCAATCGCCTTGTAATGCCGGTACAAACCTTCCTGCGTAGGCTTGTTGTAGTACGGCGTGATCAACAGCGCCGCGTCGGCGCCCGCCTGCTTCGCGTGCCGGGTCAGCGCGATGGCTTCCTCGGTGCTGTTCGACCCGGTGCCCGCAATGACCGGCACTCTTCGATTGACGACGTCAACGGTGAACTCGATGACGCGGTTGTGTTCCTCATGAGTGAGCGTGGCGGACTCGCCGGTGGTCCCGCAGGGGACGATCCCGTTCGTGCCCTGCTGAATCTGCCACTCGATGAGGTCGCCCAGCGCCCGTTCATCGACCTTGCCTCTGCGGAACGGGGTGACGATCGCCACCAATGAGCCGGTAAACATCGGAGCTCCTCTTGGTCTAGGCCAGAAATGAGGGAACGGTCTCGCCGCGGATCAAATCGTCATAGGTCTCGCGGGCCCGAATGAGGTGCGTCTCCCCTTCTTTGACCAGCACCTCCGGAATCCGGGGCCGCGAGTTGTAATTGGACGACATCACGAACCCATAGGCGCCGGCACTCATCACGGCCAAGAACTCGCCGGGCTGCACATCCGGCAGCGGCCTATCTTTCGCCAGAAAATCGCCCGATTCGCACACCGGTCCGACGATATCCACCTGATGCTTCGGCCGGTGGCTCGCCTGTTCCATCAGGGGGCGGATTTCGTGGTAGGCCCCGTACAGGCTGGGACGGATCAGGTCGTTCATCGCCGCGTCGACGATGACGAACCGCTTCGCCTCGCCCTCTTTCAAGTAGAGGGCTTTGGTCACCAGAATGCCGGCGTTCCCGACGATGACGCGGCCCGGTTCCATGATGAGCGTGACTTTGAGGTCGCGCACGAGCGGGAAGATGGCCTCGGCCAGATCCTGCGGCCGGGGCGGCGTCTCGTCGGCATAGGTGATGCCGAGGCCGCCGCCGATATTGATGTACCGGATATTGATGCCGTCATGCTTCAGCGCTTCGACCAGGGCCAAAATCTTTTTCAGCGCCTCGACAAACGGCGTCACCTCGGTCAACTGCGACCCGATGTGCTTGTGCACCCCCACCACGTCGATGTGGCGCAAGGCCGAGGCGGTCTTGAATTCTTCCAAGGCCCGGTCTGCCGCGATGCCAAATTTGCTCTTCTTGAGCCCCGTCGAAATGTACGGATGCGTCTTGGGATCGATGTCGGGATTGATCCGCAGGGCCACGCGGGCCTTCTTCCCCACCGACGCCGCCACGTCGTTGATGGCCTGCAGTTCGGCCGGCGATTCGACGTTGAACATCAGAATGTCGGCTTTGAGGGCGTCGCGGATTTCGTCTGCGCTCTTTCCGACGCCGGCGAAGACGATTTTCGAAGGCGACACGCCGGCTTTCAATGCGCGGAACAGCTCTCCACCGGAGACGATGTCCACCCCGCTGCCTTCCTTCGCCATCAGACGCAGGATCGCCAGGTTCGAGTTCGCCTTCATGGCGAAGGCGATAAGATGTGGAATGTGTTTAAAGGCGCTGTCGTAGGCCCTGAAATGGCGGGTCAGCGTGGCGTGGCTGTAGACATAACAGGGCGTGCCGACCTCTTTGGCGATGCGGCTGACCGGCACCTGTTCGCAATACAACTCGCCGTGGCGATACTCGAAGTCATGCATCTTGGAAGTCCTCGTGTAAGAATTCGATGCCGGAAAGGGACAGGCCCTGCAGGGACGCTTCGAAGGCGTCCCGGAACTTGCGATAGCGCACCTTCACGTGCGGGATCGCGGCCTTGATCGCTTCCGAATCGGCGAGCGCCTTGAGGGCATCCGGGGTGGCGTGCTTGAGGTGCTCGAAGTTGATGATGACGTCCATCCGCGCCTTGTCCGCGGCGGTCTTCAGCCGCTGCAGCAATTCCTGAGCATTGATCCGATCCAGCGTCCCTTCCAGATCGACAAAGAGCGCCGCAAACTTGTCATGCCGCTTGGCCTTGATGTTGAGGGCCAAGCCCTGCTCCGCCGGTTTGTGGTCCAGTCGCTGCTTGATGGCGTGTAAGGCGCTGGGAATGAGCTGCTCCGTATCGAACGCCGGCAGCTTCGCCTGCAGATCCTTGAGCACTTTGGCCACCGGTGACAGACGGCCCTTGGGGCAGGCGCGCTTGACGAGCTTGCGAAATTCGCGGTTCATTTCCCATCGCGCGACGAGGCGCTGCTGGGTGCCGGACAGCCGGTACCAAATATTGGGCAGCGAATAGAATTGATGATTGGCCCAGTGGAACCCGTCCAAGAGCTGCTCCGGCGTCATACGGCTGGGATAGAACACGACGTGCTTGCCGTCGTATTTGGCCCAGTCGCGGTCGAAGATCCGCCCCGCGTTGTTGTACCGGTCGTACAAGGCCGTTCCCGGCAGCGGCGTCAGCACGTTGAAGTAGGCGAGCTCCACCTGATTCTTCGTGAGAAATTCCACCGCCCGCTCGAAGACGGATTCGTCGTCGTTGTCGAAGCCGAAGACGATGCCGGGATTCACCATGATGCCGTGGTCGTGGAACATCTTGATCTCTTGGGAAAACTTTTGCACCCGGTTGAACGGCTTGTTCGTTTCTTCCAGGCAATCTTCGTCGAGCGACTCCATGCCGACGAACACCGACACGCAGCCGCTCTCCGCGGCCAGCTTCACCATCTCGGGATCGTCGCCCAGGAACAGGGTGGACTGGCAACCCCATTTGAGCTTCAGCGGCTTAAGCGCGGTCCACAATTCGCGGCAGTACGCTCGATTACTATTGTGCAGATCGTCGACGAAGGCCACGATGCCGCCGTCGTCGATGCCGAGCCGGATCCGGATCGTCGTCTTGAGCGCCTGCCAGAAGGGCTCGGTGGAAATCCGTTCGACCAACTCGCTCCGCACCCAGCGTTGCACCTGCACCAGTTCCCGGATGACTTCCTGCACCGGGCGCCGCCTGGTGGTCTTACCGTTGAAGGGCGAGACGCTGCAGAATTCGCAGTCGAAATGGCAGCCTCGCGTCGTGAAGCTGCACTGGCGGGTCATGTAGGCGTCGGGGCTCAAGAGTTCCACTCGCGGGCTCCGGTAGTTCTCCAGCGACGGGAACGCGGTCATGCGGTACTGCCGTTTCATGCGGCCCGCCTCGTAATCCGCGATCAATTCCGGCCAGAGATCTTCCGCTTCTCCGCAGACGATCGCGTCGCAATGCTGCAGCGCCTCGTCGGGGCAGTAGGTCGGGTGCACGCCGCCCATCACGATCGTTTTCCCGCGTTTGCGGAACTCGGCGGCGATTTCGTACGCGCGCGGTGCGTAGCAGGTCATGATCGAGAGCCCGACCATCTCGCAGGGATCGTCGAAATCGATGTCTTCGACCGCTTCATCGACCAAATCGACGTCCCACGACTCCGGCGTGTAGGCGGCGATGGTGGGCAGGCTGAGTTTCGGGAACCACACGGCCCGTCGCTCGGCCGCGGTTAAATGGTACGGATTGTTCCGCGGATAGGGATCAACGAGCAAGAGACGGCGCTTTGTCGCGGCTCGCCCTTGGTCTTGCGCTCCACGTGCCGGCTGAATCAGCTTCATCTCATCCTCCTGGCCCCGAGCTGGTGCCACAACACAGTCCGGGACGGTCCGATTTCGCGGTGCAGGCCTATCGCGCACCGATGGGTCGCAACGGCGGCAAGGCTTCGTCTTGTCCGGGCGGATCGCTCAACTCTGGCGCGTCACTCTGGGTGCTGTCAAGCACCGGCGCACGGTGGTCGGCTTGGGCCCCCGCGGGAGCCGTCTGGCGCCTGATGATCGGCGCGATGCCGACATCCTCCGGCGGAATCGGGGGGCCGACCGTGCCGCACCCTCCGAGCGCCAAGAGGCCCATCAGGAGAGCCCGTGTCCTCCGACTCGCCATCCGTCTTACGCCAACGCCCTGGCCCAATCACGCAATCGCCGCCCCACCTGCGCCGAGGCTGTCCCGCCGATCTGCGCTTTTCGATCGATCGCCCCCCGAACCGTCAGTCGCCGGAGGATGGACGAATCGAACTTCGGCGAGAATCGCCGCAGCTGCTCCAGCGACAAATCGCCGAGCTCCAGCCCTTCGTCCAGTACCCATCGCACGATCCGGCCTGTGACTGCATGGGCCTCCCGAAATGGGACCCCTTTGGTCACAAGATAGTCCGCGATCTCCGTCGCCAACATCCCGCCGCCGCTGAGCGCGCGGGTCAACGCTTCTCGATCCACGGTCAGGCGGTCCATCAGCGCCGCCATGACCTCGAGCGAGCTCTCCGTCGTGTCGAGCGCGTCGAAGAGCGCCGGCTTGTCTTCCTGTAGATCTCGATTATAACTCATCGGCAGGCCCTTGAGGGTCGTCAGAAGCCCCACAACATGCCCATAGACACGCCCGGTCTTGCCCCGCACCAGCTCCGGGACGTCGGGATTTTTCTTTTGCGGCATCATGCTGCTGCCGGTGCAGAAGGCGTCGGGCAACTCCACGAAATGAAATTCCTGCGTGGACCAGAGGATCAATTCTTCGCTCAGCCGCGACAGGTGCATCATGATCACGGCCAGCGCCGAAGCCACCTCGATCATGAAGTCCCGATCCGAGACCGCGTCGAGGCTGTTCTGCGTGACGGCGGGGAAGTCCAACAACGACGCCGTGTAGCGGCGGTCGACCGGGTAGTTCGAGCCCGCGAGGGCGCCGGACCCCAGGGGCATGACGTTCAACCGCGCCCGGGCATCGCGCAGCCGCCCCTTGTCGCGCTCGAACATTTCGACATAGGCGAGCAGATGGTGGGCGAAGAGCACGGGCTGGGCCCGCTGGAGGTGCGTATAGCCCGGCATCGCCACGTCCCGGTGGTCCTGCGCCTGCCGCACGAGCGCCCGCTGTAAGGCCTGGAGACGATCGAGCAGTCCTGCCAGCCGGTCGCGGAGATACAGCCGCACGTCGAGCGCGACCTGATCGTTTCGGCTGCGTCCGGTGTGGAGTTTGCCGCCCAACGGCCCGATCAGCTCCGTCAGCCGCCGTTCGATCGCCATGTGGATGTCCTCGTCCTCCGGTACGAACGCGAAGCGATCCTCCCGCAATTCATGCTCCACCCGTTGAAGCCCGTGAATGATCGCGGCGGCCTCGCGCCGGCTGAGCACCCCGGCCTTCGCGAGCGTCCGGCAATGGGCGATGCTCCCTTGAATATCGTGCGCGTAGAGCCGCCGGTCGATTGCCACGGATCGCGTGAAGGCTTCCACCACTCGGTTCGTCCGTTCCCGGAACCGGCCGGCCCAGGCTTTGGTGGCGGCGGCGCGCGGGCGCGCGCGGCGCTTGCGCGGCGGCATCAGGACGTGGCCTTCTTCCGTTGCGCCCGGATCTTCAACCGCAAGGCGTTCAAGCGGATGAAACCTTCCGCATCCTTTTGGTTGTACACCTCGTCTTCTTCGAAGGTGGCGATGTCCAGACGATAGAGCGAACGAGGCGATTTGCGGCCGGCCAAGGTGCAGCCGCCCTTGTACAGCCTCACGCGCGCCGTGCCCGTCACGTCTTGCTGCGCCGCATCGATGGCGGCCTGAAGCATCTCGCGCTCCGGGCTGAACCAATAGCCGTTATAGATCAAGTCCGCGAAGCGCGGGACGAGGCTGTCGCGCAGATGCAGCACTTCCCGGTCCATCGTGAGCGACTCCACGCCGCGGTGCGCGACGTGGAGGATCGGGAAGAGCACACGTCTGAACTCCAGTC
>CAZXRB010000003.1:13899-30812 GCA_964642845.1 uncultured Nitrospira sp. | reverse complement strand
GTGGAGAATCGTGCCGCCGGGCGTCTCATAGACGCCGCGGGATTTCATGCCGACGTACCGGTTCTCCACCAGATCCACCCGGCCGACCCCGTGGGCGCCGCCCAGCTTGTTGAGATGCGCCAGGAGCGTGGCGGGGCTCATCTTCTTCCCGTCGACCGCCACCGGATTGCCGGCTTCATACTCGATCTCGACTTCCAGCGGCTTGTTCGGCGCCTTCTCCGGCGAAACCGTCATCTGAAACATTTCGTCCGGCGGCGACTGCCAAGGATCCTCCAAGATGCCGCCCTCATAGCTGATGTGGAACAGATTCAAGTCCATGCTGTAGGGCTTCGCCTTGGTGGCGGTCACGGGAATGCCGTGGCGGTCGGCATATTCGATCAGCTCGCGCCGCGATCGCATCGTCCACTCGCGCCAGGGCGCGATAATCCTCAAATGCGGCGCGAGCGCCATGTACGTCAGCTCGAACCGCACCTGGTCGTTCCCCTTGCCGGTGGCGCCGTGGGAGACGGCCTCCGCCCCTTCCTTGATCGCAATTTCCGCCTGACGCCGGGCGATCAACGGCCGCGCGATCGAGGTGCCGAGCAAATAGCAGCCTTCGTAAACGGCGTTGGCGCGCAGCATGGGGAAGACGTAGTCCTTGACGAACGTGTCTCGAAGATCCTCGACGTAGACTTTCTTGACGCCCAGCGATTGCGCCTTGGCCTTGATGGCCTGCAAATCTTCGCCTTGTCCGAGGTCGGCGCAAAAGGCGATGATCTCCGCCTGGTAGGTTTCCTGCAGCCACTTGAGAATGACGGAGGTATCGAGCCCGCCCGAATAGGCCAGCACGATCTTCTTGATGGATTTCTGCTTCATGACGGACGCGACACCGCCCCTTTCTTGTTCGACAGCAGGCGGACCAGGATCGCCTTCTGCATATGGAGCCGGTTTTCCGCCTGGTCAAGGACGACCGACTGCGGCCCGTCGAGCACCTCGGCCGTTATTTCTTCGCCGCGATGGGCCGGCAAACAATGCATGACGATGGCGTCCGGCTTCGCGCGCTGGAGCAACCGCCCGTTCAATTGATAGGGCGAGAGCGCCTTGAGCCGGCGGGCTTGCTCGCGCTCGCGGCCCATGCTGATCCAAACGTCCGTATACAGCACGTCGGCTTCCTTGACGGCCACCAGGGGATTGTCCGTCACTTCGATGACCGCCCCGGTCCGCTCCCCTTCCAGGCGCGCCCGATCGACAACGTGCTGGTCCGGCTGATAGCCGACAGGACAGCCCACCGCGATCCGCATCCCCATCTTGGCCGCGGCTTCGATCAAGGAATTGGCGACATTGTTCCCGTCGCCCACATAGGCGATCGTCACCCCTTTCAATCGGCCCTTGAGCTCTCGAATCGTCAGGAGGTCGGAAAGGGCTTGGCAGGGATGGCTATGGTCGGTCAATCCGTTGATCACCGGCATGGCGGCTTCCCGCGCCCACTCCTCAACGATCGCATGATCATAGGTCCGAATGACAATGCCGTCCAGGTAGCGGGAGAGCACGCGGGCCGTATCCGCCACGGTCTCGCCTCGGGACAGCTGAATATCGCCCATGGGCAGGCTGAGCGCGTGGCCGCCCAGCTGGTTCATCCCCGCCTCGAACGAGACCCTGGTGCGGGTGGACGGCTTCTGGAACAGCAGGCCCAACGTCTTCCCGCGCAACAACCGATGCGGAATTCCCGCGCGCTGCTTGGCTTTGAGCGTCGCGGCGAGATGCAGCAGCGACTCGATCTGCGCCCGAGACAAGGCCGCCACGTCCAAGAGATCCTTGGCGCCGCGCACCGAGGGACGGACTTGTCGCGCCTTCGCGGCCATCAGTGCTGTGCGTCTTTCCCGGCGAGCACCCGGTGGTTGAAAATCGCCGTCAAGGTATCGAGCAGCTTGTCGATCTCACGTTGCGTGATGATCAGCGGCGGCACGAATCGCAGCACCCGGTCGCTGGTGGCATTGATCAGCACGCCGCGCGCCGCGCAGTCCGCGACAACGGCCTTCGCATCGATGTCCAGCTCCAGGCCTTGCAGGAGCCCGAGCCCCCGCACCTCGCGCACGGCTCGGTGGCGATCTTTGCAGTCCGCCAGGCCCTTGGCGAGATACTCGCCCATCCGCTTGGCATGGTCCAAAATCCGCCCTTCGAGCAGCACCCGGCACACGGCCAAGGCCGCGGCACACGCGAGCGGGTTGCCGCCGAACGTCGAGGCGTGAGTGCCCGGCGTGAAGACCGCCGCCACGGCCTCACGGGCCAGACAGGCGCCGATCGGCACTCCGCCGCCCAACCCCTTCGCCAGCGTCATGATGTCCGGCTCGACGCCCAGCTGCTGGTAGGCGAAGAGCGTCCCGGTCCGTCCCATGCCGGTTTGCACTTCGTCGAACATGAGCAGGATGTCGCGTTCCGAGCAGAGCCGGCGGACATTTTTCAGATAGTCGGTGTCGGCCACATGCACGCCGCCTTCGCCTTGAATCGGCTCCAGCATGATCGCTGCGGTCTTGTCGCTCACCATCTGCTCGAGCGCCAGAAAATCGTTGAACGGCGCGTAGGCGAAGCCCGGCACGAGCGGCTCGAATCCTTTTTGCACCTTCTCTTGTCCGGTTGCGGTGAGAGTCGCCAGCGTACGGCCGTGGAAGGAGTTTTTCATCGTGATGATCTCGAACCGGCCGGCTCCATGTTTCTCATGGCCGTACCGGCGCGCCAGCTTGATGGCGGCTTCATTGGCCTCCGCCCCGCTGTTGCAGAAAAAGGCGCGGTCGGCAAAGGAGTGATCCACCAGCATCTGCGCCAGCTTGACCTGCGGCTCCGTGTAATACAGATTGGAGACGTGCATCAGTTGCGCCGCTTGGCGTTGGATCGCGTGCACCAAATCCGGATGGCCATGGCCCAGCACATTGACGGCGATCCCGCCCACGAAATCGATGTACTCGCGGCCTTCCAGGTCGTACACCTTGGCGCCCTTGCCACGCACAATCGACACCGATTGGCGCGCATAGGTCTGCATTAAATACTTGGCTGCAGCGTCTTTCAGTTCTTCCGTTGGCATGGCAACGTATCCCCTCAGAAAGAAAGGGAAGTTAGCACAGGGCCACCGTGAAAGCAATACACCGGCAGGGCGCCGGCTGCCGGCCGATGCCCGTCCCCCTCGTGAAGAGTGTGTTAAGCTGGCGCGGCCATGAAGCCCTGCCCTCACTGTCAGCAGCAGAATCCTGACGATGCGAATTACTGCCACCAGTGCGGCACCGCCTTGAGTGTCGCCGCGGCAACCGGCCCGCTGAGCGCGACTCAGGCGGAGGCGAACACGGCGCCTGGCGAGGAAGCACTCTGGCGGGACTTCATCGGACCGAATGCCGACCGGTATCTGGAACAGTTCAAGAAGTTCTCCTCCAACGGCCGTCCCCGATTTGCCCTGACCTGGAACTGGCCCGCGTTCTTATTCATCTCGTTTCTCTGGTTTCTTTATCGAAAAATGTATCTCCATGCGCTGGTCTATGCCGTCGGGCCGATGGTCTCCACCTATCTCACCGGAGACTTCACCGTCGGCATCGTCTGGAGCATCATGGCCGGCGCCACGGCGAACTATTTGTACTATTGGCACTGCCGAGAGCACATCACCGAGTTCAAAAAGGCCGGCGGCTGGCCGGCGGCCGCTCGAGAAGCGGCGTTGAAGGACGCCGGCGGCGTGCAGCCGTACGTCATCTGGGTGGGCGTCGTCCTCTACGCGGTGTTTTTCGCCACGCTGGGGAAAATGATCGAAGAAGGTCCGCCCGCGTCTCTTCCCGCGAAACCGGCCAAGCCGGCTTCGGTCGTTCACATCGACTTCGATGCCGGCGGCCTGGATCAGCCCACGCCGCCCGGCGCGCGACTGCGCTGCCAGGCAATCCAGGCCTGAAACCACTGAAAGTCCTGCTCGTACGCCGCGCCTCCGGAATCGGCCGCCTCCTGTTGTTGTTCCAATTGGGTGTAGGTGCGCGGCCAGTTTTTTTGCCACCAGGATTTCAGCTCATCGGGGCTATAGGCCTGGCCGTGGGGATTCAGAATCCCCGCCGCGGCGCACAGCGGGGCGATCAGCGGCCAATAGCGATCTTTGCCCAACCCCAGGCTGCGAAAGTGCTCGCGCAGCAAGAAGACGACCCAGAGCTCCGCGCTGTGCTTTTTGTTGTGCTTGAAGGGCTGCACCTGCCTGAGCGGCACAGGATCGAAGGCCTTGACGATCGACGTGTAATCCGGCCCGCCATAGGTGCCGGCGGCCTCCGCAATGCCTTCGATGATGCTGGAGAGCTCCAGTTCGGCGACCGGCGCGCTGCCGACCGCCACGCTGGGCGGCGTCTCGGCGAGCGGGCTCGGCGTCGTCAACAGTTCGATCAGCGGCTTCAACTCCCGGAGGCGGCCGGCGGCCGCTTTCAAGATCTGTTCGGATTCGATCCAGTAATCCGGATCGTTCTTCGTCAGCCGCTCCCGTCCCGGAGGCGGGAGCACCGTCGGCACCCAATAGCGCATGAGGATGAACAGGATGTAATCCATCTGGCCGCCCGCCTGTGCCATGCGCTCCAGCAGCGGGCCGCGCCGTAGGCTGCGGAAGAAGTGTTCGGCCCGGTCGCTGACCCGGAGGCGCTCGCCCATCGCGATCCACCAGGATTCGAGGGACGAGTTCAGATCCGAAAACGGTGCCATGAGACGACGAGTCCTCCGGGAGGGTACGGGCCGGGCGGCATGGTACTGCCGGGCTGGCGCGAAAGCAACGGCTTGACTTGTCGTCGCGATCCGGGCCTTAATCACGGTACGGCGTCCACCGGGAGGAGTGGCTCATGGCTCGTTTGGTCCTGTTGCGTCACGGGGAATCACAGTGGAATCTGGAAAACCGTTTCACCGGCTGGGTGGATGTGCCGCTCTCGCCGCGCGGCATTCAGGAGGCCAAGAACGCGGGCGAAAAGTTGCGCGGATTCACATTCGACCGCGCGTTCACTTCGGTGCTCTCCCGCGCCAATGAAACGTTGCGGCTGGCTCTGGAGGCGATCGGACAGACCGACATCCCCGTCGAGAAAGACAAGGCGCTCAACGAGCGGATGTACGGCGAGCTCCAAGGATTGAACAAGGCCGAAACCGCCAAGAAGTACGGCGAGCAGCAAGTGAAGATCTGGCGGCGCAGCTATGACATCCGGCCGCCGGGCGGGGAAAGCTTGAAGGACACGGCGGATCGCGTCCTGCCTTATTACGAGTCCCGGATCAAGCCCTATCTTCTGAAAGGCGAGACGATTCTCATTGCCGCGCACGGCAACAGTCTCCGCGCGCTCGTGATGCATCTCGAACAGCTGTCGAAAGAACAAGTGTTGGAGCTCAATATCCCGACCGGCGCGCCGCTGCTCTATGAGTTTGACGACCAGGGGCGGGTGGTGTCGCACCGCTATCTGTAGGAGTGATCGGGAACCCGGCTACCCGACGTTGTCGAGCAACCGCCCGTACTCCGCGGCTGGCGCACAGTCGATCAACAGGACTAAGAGCTTTTCACGCTCTTCGGAAGGAAGAATGCCCTGGTCTTCGATGAGCGACGCGGCTTCGGCGCTGACCGCCATGTGGCTCATGCCTTCGTAGTCGACGAGATACGCATACTTGGCGCGGCGCTCGTCCAACTCCTTCCGGTACTCGTTCCACGATCCTTCGCCCAGTCGCCCGGCCTCCCACCACGCGGTGCGGATCGTCTGCAGAAGGGTATCGGTGATCGCCGCGCGATACTTGTGCGGGATGTGGGCATCTACGGCGGCCAGAATCCAATAGAGGTTCAGCGAAAGAATCTCCCGCGAGACGCCCTGCGCCTGCGACTCGGACGCCTCGATCCCGTACTCCTGCAACTGCGCGACGGTCACCGGTTGGGGCATCATCTTGAACAAGGCGGCGGCAGCTTCGACGGGCGTCATGTGGCGATTCCTCCAAGCCGGGGAGGATACTGCACGAGCCCGGCGGGGCTCAAGCCGCTTGTCCGGTTTTTGAGGCTGTGCTAGAGTCCGGAGCTCAGGATGGCCGCGCTGTGTCGCTCATTCCCCTCTCTCATTCCAGCCATAGCGCTGCTGGGCTTCTGCCTGTCGCCCGCACGCGTGCAGGCGCAGGGCAATTGGGGCTTTGGCTCGGACATCGGACTGATGACGGGCACGGTCGATGGCACAGTCTTCAACCTCGGCTTCAACGTGGACTACTACGCCGATCGAAATTTTTCCTTCGGGCCGATGATGCAAATTACGCCGACCGGAGATCTCTTCCAGATTTCGTTCGCCGGGGTGGGCAAATACCACGTGCGCTTCAGTAACGGGGTCAACCTGGTGCCATTCACCGGCATCGGATTGATCCACGCCAGCCTGGACCGCGGAGCCGGGCCGGCCCGCATCGATCGCAACGACACCAGCTGGTATATCCCTATCGGGCTGTCGCTCGAATACCAA
Organism: uncultured Nitrospira sp.; assembly: GCA_964642845.1. GTDB lineage: Bacteria > Nitrospirota > Nitrospiria > Nitrospirales > Nitrospiraceae > Nitrospira_D. The sequence continues at coordinate 24,366 of CAZXRB010000003.1, read as the reverse complement.
GTCGTCCACAATATTGCGCTCTCGTCCACGCTCATCGTCAACCTGCACGACATTAATTTGTCGCCCTCTCTCCCGGAGAAGGATTCCACCAGCGTCTCGCTGTTGTTCGGATTTCGCTGGGGCCCGTGAGAGGTGGAAGAACGTCGCCAGGTGCTGGGAAGGATCATGCCGCCTTGGCCGGCCGCCAGCGAAGGCCGACGTTGACCAGCTCCTGCAGCAAGTCCTCGTAGTGGTATTTCGCTTTTTCAGCCGAGTCCGCGAAATCCTCGTCACGGGCGATCTGTGGGTTCGGATTGGCTTCCAGCACGTAGAGCTGCCCTTCGGCGTCCATCCGCAAATCGATTCGCGCATACCCGCTTAAGCCCAACGCCCGGTAGACCTGCTTGGCCAAGTCTTGGATCTCCTCCGCCTTGCCGGGGGGAAGGTGCTTGGCCTCCCGCGAAGTGATGCCGTACTTGCGTTGATATTTTCTGCTCCATTTGACGCGCTCCGTGGCAATCCGTCTGGCGTCGTCGGGCAGCTTGTCGAGGATGAGCTCCCACACCGGCAAGGCCTCCAACTGTCCGTTGCCGATCACGCCGACGTAGAATTCGCGCCCTTCGATATAGCGTTCGACCAAGGCGTCGGTCCCGACGCTCGTATGGATAAAGTGTACGCGGTCCTTCAAGCGCTCGTCATCCTCGACAATGGACGCTTGTGAGATGCCCAACGACGCTTCTTCGCTGACCGATTTGACGATCAGCGGGAAGGTCAGCGACTTGGGCCGTTTGGGGACGCGGCCTTGCGGCACGACGATGAACTCTGGAAACGGGATGTCATGGAACGCCAGCACTTTTTTCGTCAAGGCCTTGTCGCGCGCCAGCATCAAGCCGCGCGGATTGCATCCGGTGTAGGGGATCCGGAGCAATTCGAGATACGACACCACGTGTTGATCGTAGACAGCCACGCCGTCGAACTCCTCCAAGAGATTGAACGCGATATGGGGATTCCATTCTTCGATCGCGGCGCCGATGACGCCCAAGTCGCTCTTGACGCCCAGGGGGCGGACCTCATGCCCGAGCTTTCTCAATGTGGAGACGACATCATATTCAGTCCGCCATTCCGCCGTTCGCCCATCGTGCCCATTGATATGCTCAGGCGGCACGAGATCGGCATGCATGAGCACCAACACGCGTAAGCGTTTCACAGAGCCACCCGATGCCGCCCGCTTCGAAGGAAGTTCATCGTATGGACGGTGAGGAGAATCGTGAAATCCAATTTCGCCTGTTCTTCCGGAACGGGAACGCGCAGGTCCAATTCACGCGCCCGGTGAATCATGTCCTCCAACACTTGGTCGATGGTGTATTGATATTCGCCGGTCCAACTCGCGACCTTGCGCCGAACCTCTTTGCGGAATCGGTTCAAAAAGGTGGCCGCGCGCGGCCGTCCCGCATGGCCGGATGACGGAGAGAATAGGCGTTTCAGATCCGGATCGTATAACGATTGCCGCTCCACGCCGTAATGGCGCCGTTTCTGCTCGTAGTGCTCGCGCAGGGTCTTCTTCAAGCCCGGCAGCGGATCCACTTCTTCGCGGCTCGTCACGGATGGTGAGACACCGCCCAGCTCTTTCATGAGTCCATCGACGTAGCGCAATTTCTTGAGGACGGGCCAGCCGCGATACCGCTCTTCCCACAGGGAATCCGGCGTGAGCCAGACGGCGAACGTTTCCGCAAAATCTTCATCCGGATGGCTTTGCGCGTACCAGAGGTCGAGATGGCGTACGAAGCTCCGGCTATAGGGCCGCGGCGAATAATACTTGGGATACGCTTGCGAGGAGCGGCCGAAGATCTGCTGCCGCGTCTTGCGCCGCCGGATCTTATAGGCGTTCTCGATCGCATGTCCCGCTTCGTGGCGCAGGATGCGCAAACACCACTCGGGAGTCCCGCCTTCGACTTCCAGCATCTGCGTCAGTTCCAGTTTTGCCAGCCGGGGATGGGCCAGGTAGAACGGCACCGCAATACCGGGGACTCCGTCCGGCGTGAACCATTCGTTGGAGAGCCAGAAATGCGGCCGAAACAGCAGTCCTCTGCCTTCGAGTTCTCGGGTCAACTCAGCGATAGGCTCTTCCAGAAAGCTCCCCTTGATGTCCAACTGCAGATCGCACATCGGCAAGTCCAGAAGGGCCTCGTCGGGCCACGAGGCCCAAGAGGGCTCGCTGTGTCCAGTGACCGGAGTCTTCAATACGTCCAACCCGTGCTGCATCGACGTCCTTATTTCCTAAGAGGTTCTGCCACTCAAAAAATATACCACGCAACTGAGTCCGGCTTTCGATGAGCACGACCGATCACGGCCACATGCGTGGGAGCGGGAGAATTTTTGTCTAGAGCAGTTCAAGAATGGACGTGAACCGGTTGAACGAGTGCCGCTTCACGCCAAAAAGTGTGGCAATCGTGCCAAGAGAGAGGGTGTGGCGCTTCAAATGTGTTCCACGACCGATTCCACATAGGCCCGCGCCCCCTCCGAGTCGTTTGCCCAATCAAGCAGGGCCTCATGCAAATCCAGGACGGGCTCTTCCCTGTCCAGTGTCACTTGATTGAAGAGGGGCGCCGTGAGACCGAATTGTGTCTGTACAAACGCACGATGATCCTGTCCCATGGCAATGACCAAATCAACGCCTTGCACAAGCGCGCCGGTCAGCGGGCGTTGCACATGAGCAGACGAGTCGATGCCTTTTTGGCGAAGCCGCTCGCGAATGGGCCACGCGCCGCATATTCCGCCACCAGGCTGCGGAAGATGTTACCGGTACACACGAAGAGAATCGTTCGAGTCATGGCAGCCGTCTCGTCATCGACAGGACGCCAGCGGCACAGGTAAAATCAGCCCCATGTTCACCCCAACCGCGGTCGGCACAAGCCCCCGCAAGCTCGATGCCGAAACCGAAAGACTTCAGACGCGCCTCTGCCGCCTGGTCGGGCGGGCGATCGCGGAGTATCGCCTGATCGAAGACGGTGACAAGGTCATGGTCTGTCTCTCCGGCGGCAAAGACAGTTATGGTTTGCTCGACATCCTGCTCGTGCTGCAGCGCCGCGCGCCGGTTCATTTCGACATCGTGGCGGTAAACCTGGATCAAAAACAACCGGGGTTTCCGGGCCACATACTTCCCGACTACCTGACAAATCTTGGGATCCCCTTCCATATCGAAACGCGGGACACCTACTCGATCGTCAAACGCCTCATCCCGGAAGGCCAGACGACCTGCTCGCTCTGTTCCCGGCTGCGCCGCGGACATTTGTATCGCCTGGCATCCGAGCTTGGTGCCACGAAGATCGCGCTCGGCCACCATCGCGACGACCTCATTGAAACCTTGTTCCTCAATTTGTTCTACACCGGCAAACTGAAAGCCATGCCGCCCAAACTCCGTTCCAAGGACGGGCGGCATCTCGTCATTCGGCCGTTGGCGTTCGTCAGAGAAGCCGACCTGGCGCGTTACGCGGAGCTCCGCGCGTTTCCGCTTATTCCATGTGATCTGTGCGGTTCGCAAGAGGATCTCAAGCGCAAGAAGGTGAAGGCCCTGCTCCAGGAATGGGAACAACGCTCCCCGGGCTGCCTGGATAGTGTCGCCGCCGCCTTGGGCAATATCGCGCCCGCGCTTCTGATGGATACCCGACTATTCGATTTCCGGGCACTTCAGGCCGATGGCGTCGCCCCGGGAGAGGGCGACGCCTGGCTCGATGAAGAGTCGTCCGGCACATAGGCCATCAGCATCATGATCCCCGCAGCCACCCCCGTCGGTGCGGCGCACCCTGACCCATGGTAGAAACTATAGAAGAACGCCGCAGCGAACCGCCGCTGTGGTCCATCGGTTTGGCGGTGTTCGTCATTCTAGCGGCGCCGCTCATGCTCTATTCATTCGCACCGACCGGGCCGCTGCGCGAAGGGGACACCGTCTTTTCGGAAGGACAGCAGCGTGTCCATCTCGTGAACGGTTCAGACCAGTCCCCCGCCGGACCAGACGACACCTGCTTGCTCGATCCCGACAATCCTTTGATCATTCTTCAGCGGCCTGGCGAGCGAGCGGACGGTGCCATGGTGGCGCAAGTGCAAGGAAGCCCCGCAACGGAATGGCCGTTCTGCCCGCCGCACGCCGAGGTCACGGTACAAGTCCACCAAATTTTTCAAAAACCTGCCGTCCTGCGGAGCATCGCCGACAGAGTCGCCGGGCTCTTGGGCCGATAGCGGATACTAGGCTTTCAAGCGGACCGCAAACTGCTTGCGGAACTTCGCCACCTTTGGGCCGACGACGAACTGGCAGTACCCTTGGAGGGGATTCTTCGCATAGTACTCTTGATGGTACGCTTCGGCCTCATACCAATCGGTGGCAGGCACCACCTGCGTGACGATGGGAGCCGGGTAGAGCCGCTCGCGGGTCAGACTGGCGATCACGGATTCCGCGGTGCGCTGTTGCTCCGGCGAGTGGAAAAAGATCGCGGACCGGTATTGGGTTCCGATGTCATTGCCCTGTCGGTTCAGCGTCGTCGGATCGTGGATGACGAAAAAGATCTCGAGCAATTCTTGATACGAGATGATCCGGGGATCGAATGTGATCCGGACCGCTTCCGCATGTCCCGTGCGGCCGCTACAGACTGACTCGTAGGTTGGATTCGGCGTCTGTCCTCCGATATATCCGGACTCCACCGAGTCCACCCCGCGCACCTGATCGAAGACCGCTTCCAGGCACCAAAAACACCCGCCGGCCAGCGTGGCGACTTCTCTAGCGGTCTGGCTGGATGGTGATGGCGTCTCCATACGTGTCACGTCATCTGGCGAGCTGCGGCTATCTTTCGCGTCCTGTCCTCCCTACTCCTCTTCTTCCTCTTCGATGTCTTCAATCCCTTCATAACTCAGCTCCGAAAAGAGACTCGCGGCTTTTTCGCAGGCAGTTTCCACCAACTCTTCCGCATCTTCGGCGGAGTCGGCGTTCACCAAAAACTTCACCGTAATCGCATACTGTTGTTCCACCCTTGGCTCCTTTCTCCGTTGCAATGCAGCGCTCGGCATGCAGGCGCGCGTTCACGCACCCGGACAGAAAGTGTACTTTCTGACAGGCTCCCGTGCGCTGTCAACCGGGTACAGAGGCAGGGATCAGATATGCGAACGGCGGTGGGACGCGAGAAGACCCGTCCTCACAGGACGGGTTACTGTTCTTTTTCGAGATTCGAAAGAACCCGATCGAGCTTCGTTTGTTCGTCAGGCCTGATACGGGTAAAGGCGAGACCAAACGTCTTGCCTTCCACCCAGCGCACGACGGCCTCATCAATGCGCAACGGCCAATCCAAACCCGGCACATGAAGCCGGCATTCAAACGTGGCGCCAGGGGCGACCGCCATATCGCTTTCGATTTTGCAGCCACCACTGGAAATGTCGAGCGTGCGCCCTTGCCCTTCTTCGTGGCCGCCAGAAAACGAGCTGCGGAATTGCGTGGTGAATCTCGGTTGGACGCGGCGTTCTTGCATCCGAAGCTGAGTCGACTTCGTGTCCACCTTGTCCGATGTAAACAGCGCCGTGAGTTTTCGCACGCCGGCTGATGGCATTTCTCTTCTCTTGAGGAAGCGGCCGGCAGACCTCCCAGGGTGGGAGGTCTGTCACCGGGCTACTTGTTCGTCAGCAGCATATGGCCACGACGATTCTGCTGATAGCACGCCTCCTCATGGTCGAAGCAGAACGGACGCTCCTTGCCGAAGGAGACGATGGAGACTTGCTTGGGGCTCACGCCCGCTTCGATCAAGTACCTACGGGCCGCCTTGGCGCGCTTGTCGCCCAGCACCATGTTGTAGTCGCTGGTCCCGCGCTCGTCGCAGTGGCCTTCAATCTTCAGCATCGCCGTCGGATGGTCCTTCAAGTAGCGGGCGTTGTTGTTCAACGATTCCATGCCGGCGGACGAGACGGTCCATTGATCGTATCCAAAAAACACGTCCTGGAGGCCGGCTTCCAATGCGGCTCTCTCTTCCTTGGTCAGTTCGGCACGGCGACGGCTGGATACATCGGACGGTGGCAGCGATGCAGGAAATCCGCCTTGAGCCTGAGCTAGGCGCTCCTCTGATGGATTGTGTGAGAACCCGCTCAGTTCACCGCTCGACCCACCGCGTGAGAAACCCGGGAAATCGGAACGACTGGAATGGTCAGAGTCCCCTTTCCCCCGCGCGGAACCAGTGGCCGAGCCGGCGCCTCCCGCTTCGTTCTCGCCTCCGGATTGGAGCCATTTCATGCCGCAGCCCTGGCTGAACAGCATCAGCACACCGATCGTTGCAACGATGATTCTCTTCATGACTCTCTCCTCATTGAGTGATCGACCACCAGCGCGAGGTGGCATGGATAGCCTTGACCTACAAGGACAAATATAGCACTGGCAAAAAAACTGGCTGAAACCCTGAGGAAGGCGCGAGGGCGCGCCTTCCTCGTGAATGATTTCAATTGGTTAGAATATCTCAGACTGGGGAACGGCAATAGGAAACGACGGGAGAAAACTAGAGAGAAATCATTTATGAAAGACTACGAACCGGGTGACCGATACACAACACCCCCCTCGCTTAGAACCCTTAACGAATGGCCCTTCGATCGGACCAGCGTATCGGCCGGAGCACCGCGCCCAATCCGGCAAGGGCGCAAATCAACACGACCATTCCAAGCGCGATGACAAGGATGAACGCGGCTCTCACATCATGCAGTGCAGGGATCATGTTGCTTCCCTCCTCTTGTTACCCGCTTTGCCACCCGCACGCACAGGTCCACGGGGCCATGGGATCCGACTTGTGGAGCGTCCTTCCACAGCATGGACACTGGCGAGTCCAGACTTGCCGCATATGGCCGTACTGCCCCCGGTCCCCCCTGTCCTGAAACCCTTGTCGGCTAGTGCGGTCCATACGATAACGGGTGTATTTTCTCTTTGGACATCAGTTTATTGCAAGGCGGGCAAGAGATCTATGCAGCTTAGGAGGGGTGTGGAGATCTGAACGGCGAGCAGGCACAAATCCTGGAGAAATATGAGGATCTGACTGTGGTGCGCCCGGCAGGAATTGAACCTGCGACCTGCGGGTTCGAAGCCCGACGCTCTATCCAACTGAGCTACGGGCGCACTGAGCGGTACTACACACAGGTTGCACGATACTTGTCAAGAACAGGAGGAACGGCTCACGCCGTCCTGAGTAGCCTGGAACTGTCTGAGGATATCATCCGCAATGCGATCGACCGGCCGGCCGTCGGTCGCAATAATATGGTGGGCTGCTGCTTCATACTTGGGCAACCGTTCGCGGAGCACCTCGTCAATTTCTTCAATGAAGGACTTGGTCCCGGTGAGTGACGGACGATTCGTATCTCCGCCGATACGCTGCGCGATCGTCTCGATGGACGCCGTGAGCCAAAACACCCGCCCCGACGCCTTCAGCGCCTCGACGTTTTGTGCGCGAAGGATCGCACCGCCCCCCGTATCGATCACCTGGCCCTCGCGACCGGCGACGTCCTGAATCACTTGGGACTCCACGTCACGGAAGTGATCCCAGCCGTGCTGTTTAACAATCTCGGGGATCGTCGCGCCGGCGCGTTTCACGATTTCCTCGTCAGTCGAGACAAGTGTCCGGCCTAGGCGAGCAGCCAGTATCTTTCCCACGCTGCTCTTCCCCGTGCCGCGATAGCCGATCAAGACGAGGTTCATTGGAAACGAGACTCCAGCACCGCGCGCATGAGGTCAACGGGAGCGGAACGATTGGTCCACAACTCGAACTGCGCGACGGCTTGACGGAGAAACATCTCCAGCCCGGCGATGGTTTTGCAGCCCGCTTGCCTGGCATCCCGTAACAGCCTCGTGTCACGGGGATTGTAGACGATGTCCATGACCACCAGGCCGGCATGAAGCAGCGACGCAGGCACGCATGTCGCCTCGGTCTTCGGAGACATGCCGATGGGCGTACAGTGGATGAGCACGTGCGCCTTGGGCAGAATACGACCGAGCGAGGCTTCATTAAGGGGCCCGTCCTCGACCGGTATAGCGGTCGCCGCGCGCACGTCGCGGGCCAAGGTGGTCCGCTCAGCCTCGTCGATGCCGAGCAGCGTCAGTGAGGCGGCGCGGGATTCGGCTGTTAGCGCGAACGCGATGGCGCGCGCCGCGCCGCCCGACCCAAGGATGACGATATGGCGGCCGGCGAGATCGGCGCCGCCCTCACGCAAAGCACGCAAAGCGCCGGTGGCATCCGTGTTGTAGCCTTTCAGCCGTCCCTGGTCGGCGACGATCGTATTGATCGCGCCGATCTGCTGGGCCGTCGGCTCGACCTCATCGACGTACGGCAAGGCCGCCACTTTGTGCGGGATCGTGACACTGGCGCCGCGGAAATTCCCGAGCGCGCGCAACCCCTTGAGGGCGTCGCCGATGGCCTCCACTTTCCAGGCGAGATACACGAAGTTGAGACCCAGCTTCTGAAAGGCGGCGTTATGAATGGCTGGGGACAGGGAGTGCTCCACCGGATTGCCGATGACGCCGCAAAACTGTGTCTGAGCATTGATCTCCACGGTATACAGTCCTCATTCCCGCAGGCGCGCAGCTGGACGCCGATCACCAAGCGGTCATGCCTCCGTCAATGAGGTAGGTGCCACCCGTGACCCAGGCGGCTTCGTCCGACGCCAAATACAACACGAGGTTCGCCACTTCTTCCGGCGTGCCGGGACGCCGCAACGGGTAATGAGCCAGAATCGGCTCCAGTTGCTCGGGATTCGCCATGAGCGGCGCCGCCATGGGCGTGGCGACTAACCCTGGATTCACGACGTTGCACCGGATGCCGTCCTCGGCGTAGTCGATGGCGATCGCTCTCGTGAGCGCATCCAGAGCGCCTTTGGACGCCGCATAGGCCGGCAGCGCCGGGATTCCCACGACGCTGGCAATGGATGAGATGTTCACGATCGATCCCCTCTGACGCTTCAACATTTCGGGGACGGCCGCTCGGGTCATGCGAAAGACTCCGGTGAGGTTGACGTCGAGCACGCGCGTCCAGGTCTCGTCGTCCAGCTCGTGGATGCGGCGGCCGAATTCGCCGATCCCGGCATTGTTCACGAGGATGTCGAGTCCGCCGAACCGCGCCACCGCCTCCCTCACCGCTGCGCGGGCATGAGCCTCATCCGTGACAGAGCCGGCCACCGCGGCGGCGCGTCCCGGCATCCGGCCGATGTCGGTCACCACCCGATCCAGCTCCTGTTGTCGGCGACCGGTGATGAGCACGGCCGCCCCTTCGCGCGCAAAAGTCTTGGCGATCGCCTCCCCGATGCCGGCATTGCCTCCCGTGACGAGGGCCACTTTTCCGGCGAGCCGGTTCACGGCGCGTCATCCTCCGGCGCATCGTCCGGCTGGTCAACCGGCACGCCGTCGGCGAAGAGCCGATCCCGCCTGGCGCTGAAGACGCCGGGTTCGATCTTGCGTGCGACGGTGATGAATCCCGAATGGGCGACCATGCGGTGGTCGGGCCTGACGCTGCGACCTTGGACAGACCAAGTTCTGAGGAGCGTTTCAAAGGTATGGATCATGCCGAAGACGGTGGCGCGTTCCAACGCCTCCACCGTGCGCATGATTTGGGGCACCGTCGGCACGAAACTGAGATAGATGCCGCCGGATCGCAGTGCCGTGGCGGCGTGGGGCACCACCTGCCACGGTTCCGGCAGATCCAACACCACGCGGTCAAATGGGACGCCATCCTCTACGGGCTCGATCCCTTCATAGGCGTTCCTCGTCAGCGCACGGAGATTGGGCGCAGGACCGAGGTAGCGTTCGATATTCGTGCGCGCGGTCCGTGCAAAGTCCTCCCGCATTTCGTAGGTCACCACCAACCCCTGCGATCCGACGGCGCGCAGGAGGGCCATGGTAAGGGCGCCGGAGCCGGTCCCCGCCTCGAAGACGCGGGCGCCCGGGTAGATGTCGGCCCACATGGTGATCAGCGCCAGATCTTTGGGGTACAGGACCTGCGCGCCCCGCGGCATTTTGAGCACATATTCGCTGAAGGTCGGCCGGAGGGCCAGCATCTGCTTGCCGCCGGACAGCGTCACGAGGGTGCCGTCGTCCGCTCCGATTAAGTGGTCATGTGGAATGGTCTGGCCGCTGAATTGATAGGTCTCCCCGGCCTTCAGCGTCAGCGCGTATTGACGCCCTTTGTGATCGGTCAAATGGACGCGCTCGCCCGGTTTGAGCCGCGACATGGCGCGCATTGTAGGTGGTTCATTTCCTCGTTTGCAACCAACGACCCTTCCCTGGTAGGGTGGTGAATCGCAAATCTACCTACACAGTTGCGCCACACGATCCGATCGAGGAGAGGCCTCATGCGTGGCTGCAAGTCCGGCACTGCGCACCGTCCCGGAACGGCTCTCTCTCACGTCCTGGTAAGCGTGCTCGTCGGCCTTTGGTCGTTTCTCGCGGTGTCCGAGAGTCAGGGCGCGGAGTTTGTCGTTGCGACCTAT
>CAZXRB010000003.1:9412-13889 GCA_964642845.1 uncultured Nitrospira sp. | reverse complement strand
AAGGCGTCATCAATCCTGTCGCAGCTGAATATCTGCGCGACGCGCTGGACTCGGCGCAAGCGTCGGGCGCCGCGGCCTTGATCGTCAGACTCGACACGCCGGGAGGGCTGGATACGTCCATGCGTCTGATCATCAAGGATGTCACGTCCAGTTCCATCCCCGTGATCGTCTTTGTCGCTCCTTCCGGCGCCCGCGCCGCTTCAGCGGGGGTCTTTCTCACGATGGCCGCCCACGTCGCCGCCATGGCGCCGGGGACCAACATCGGCGCGGCCCATCCGGTCGCCATGGGAGGCGGCGAGATGGACGCGACGATGAAAGAAAAAGTCGAGAACGACTCGGTGGCGTACTTAAAAAGCATCGCCGAGCAGCGGGGACGCAATGTCGCCTGGGCCGAAGACGCGGTGCGGAAGAGCGTCTCGGTGACGGAACAGGAGGCGTTGAAGCTCAAGATCATCGATGTGGTCGCGGAGGACTTGCCCGCGTTGCTCAAGCGGCTGCATCGGAAAGCCGTGAGGTTGCCCAGCGGGACGATCACATTGGACACCGAACAGGCCGTCCTCCGCGACTATCCTATGGGACTTAGGCTGGAACTGCTGAAGGCGCTGAGCGATCCAAACATCGCTTACTTGCTGATGACGATTGGCACGATCGGGATTCTCGCGGAATTGTACAATCCCGGCGCGATCCTGCCCGGCGTGGTAGGCGCCATCAGCCTCATCCTGGCGTTTTATTCGTTGCAGTCGCTGCCCATCAACTATGCGGGGGTATTGCTGCTGATCCTGGGAATCGTCTTCTTTGTCCTTGAGGCAACGGTCACGAGCTACGGCCTCCTGGCGCTGGGTGGGCTGGCATCAATGGTCTTCGGCTCTCTGATGCTGATTAAATCGGATGCGGAGTTCTTTCAGATTTCATGGGGCGTCATCATTCCGGTCATCATCACGACCGCCGGCGTCTCCTTGTTCCTGATCGGCATGGGCGTCCGCGCCATGCGCCGCCCTCCGCAAACAGGCAGCGAGGGCATGATCGGGTCCATCGGCATCGCCAAAACGGCCCTGCATCCTCAGGGCAAGCTCGCGATCCACGGAGAACTCTGGGATGCGGTCAGCGACACCCCCGTCGAACCTGGGACGTCGGCCAAAGTCCTCCGCGTCGAAGGGCTGACGCTGCACGTCACCCCTGTCACTCACAAAGAGGCGTAACCATGTTGCTCAGCCCACTCACGCTGCTCATTCTGCTGCTCGTGATCGTCTTCATGGGATTCAAGGTCCTGCCTGAATACGAACGAGCGGTGATCTTCCGCTGGGGCCGGCTGGCCCGCGGCATCGTGGGCGGCAACGGCCCAGGCGTCGTCATCATTCTGCCGCTCATCGACAAGATGGTCCGCGTGAGCCTCCGCACGGTCACGATGGACGTCCCACCGCAAGACGTCATCACCAAGGACAACGTCACGGTCAAAGTGAACGCGGTCATTTACTTCCGCGTCGTGGATCCGCAGCGCGCGATCGTCCAGGTCGAAGATTACTTGTATGCCACGTCGATGATGGCGCAGACCACACTGCGCAGCGTGCTCGGACAAAGCCAACTGGACGATCTGCTGGCGAAGCGCGAACAAATCAACGCCGACCTGCAGCGGATCATCGACCAGCAGACAGAGCCGTGGGGCGTGAAGGTGACGGCGGTTGAAGTGAAAAACGTCGATCTCCCCCAGGAAATGCAGCGGGCCATCGCGCGCCAGGCGGAGGCGGAACGAGAGCGGCGCGCCAAGATCATTCACGCCGAAGGAGAATTCGAAGCGTCACAGCGGCTCGCCGACGCCGCCAACGTCATCAGTCAGAATCCCGCTGCCCTTCAATTGCGTTATCTTCAGACACTGGTGGAGATCGCCGCCGAGAAGAATTCCACGACAATTTTTCCCATCCCCATCGACACCCTGGCCCCCTTTATCAAGGGCCTCGGCGCCAAGTAAGGTGTGGCAATTCGGGCCGGTCCGTTGCGTGAATGCCGCATAGTTGCCGCACGGTCGAGACATTTCATCCCGGCCTTCTTCATTAGCCGCTTCTAATGTTCCTGCTATTTCGGCGGGATTTATCGCGTCGTTTCTCATCTTCAATCCAGCATCCGTTTTGCTTCGTAGAGACATGCAGGCAAAGTCATCTGAGTGAATCCTCTGGACGGTCTGCGACTCTAACAGGGAGTAGACAGATGAGAAACCTCGAGACCAAAGGTGAGGACATGAACGACGAAGAGCTTCGATCTGGCGCACAGGTCGAAGAACAGGACGAGACGACCGCGATGGCCGACGTGGATGCGGATGATCCCCAGGCCAGCGGGATTCTGGAAGTGATCAGCCGCGACAGCGCCGCCGAGCCGCTCGAAGAGGACAAGGCGCCGTCGGCGATGCGCACGAGCCAGGGCGCGAGCCCGTTTCTCCTGGAGTCCCTGTATTTTCGATCATTCGGAGAACGGGCGCTCTTGACCCGAGAGGAAGAGGTCGCGCTGGCGAAGCAGGTCGATGAAGGGACCCGGCGTATTCGTTTGGCGCTCCGTCACGCCACCAAGGCGTTGGGCCGATCGAAGCGCCACCCGGTCCTCACCCAGACGATCACGACGCTCCAAACCATTAGACGGCTGAGCGGTCTTTCAGCGACTGCGTTGGACAATGCGGAGAAAGCGCTGCAGGCGGTGATCAAGCCGGCGACCCGGGAGATCAAAGTCCCGGCCGCGACGGTGAAGCGGCTCAAGGCCGCGTTGAGCGAGATCCAGGCCGCGCGGCGTGTTTTGGAACAAGGCAAGGACGAGCTGGTCCGCTGCAATTTGCGGCTCGTGGTGGACGTGGCGAAGCACTACACGGGGCGAGGCCTGAGTTTGCTCGACCTCGTGCAGGAAGGCAACATCGGTCTGATGAAAGCGGCGGAGCGGTACCAATACCGCAAGGGCTTCAAGTTCAGCACCTATGCCACCTGGTGGATCAGGCAAGGGATCACCCGGGCGCTCGCCGATCAATCACGCACCATCCGTATTCCCGTGCACCAAACGGAAGCGTCCAACAGGATTTTGCGCGTCACGCGCCGGCTGGGGCAGCAGTTTGGCCGCCCCGCCAAACTGGAGGAAATCGCCCAAGTGCTTCGCATGCGGCCGGAACGGTTGCATGAAACGGTGCAGGCCTTCCAGGAGCCGGTAGCCTTGGAGAGCCCGATCGGCGACGGCGACACGGAGTTCGGCGACATGATTCCGGATCAACAGGCGGTGCCTCCGGATGCGCATGTGCACCGGACCGAAATGACCCAGCAACTGGACCGGATTTTGAGCAACCTGACGCCGAGGGAGCAGACGGTCATCCGCCTCCGCTTTGGCATCGGGTACGACGAGCCTTGTACGCTGGAGCAAGTGGGGCAAAGTCTGTCGGTGACGCGCGAACGGATCCGGCAGATCGAGGCGAAAGCCCTCAAAAAGCTCAAGACGCCGGAGATCAAGGAACTGTTCGCCGCCATCAAGTAACGCCTGCCAACCGGCGGCGGGAAGCCAGCCCTTGACCTCCCGCTGCCGGCTCCCTCTTACGCCGTCGATGCGGTTGTGCGACAATGCAGGGCCTATGGAAAACCCTGGTGTCCGGCGCGATCCGCTCCGTGGCCGACAAGGCGCGCTCTTCTTTCTCCGGCTCCGCCTCACCTCGCCTCTCTCCGTCGTCGCGTTCATCCTAACCCTCTCGCTATGGGCGTCGCCGGTGTCGGCGGACGAGCTTTCGTCGATTCCTAAGGTGGTCGCCAAGGTCCGTCCCTCGGTGGTGACGATTTTGACGCGCGGGGTCCCGTCCGGTCCCTCTCCCCATACCACCCAGTCGGGCTCGGGGTCCGGCATTATCATTGATTCGACGGGTTATATTCTGACCAACAACCATCTCGTCGAAGGGGTGAAAAGCCTCGTCGTCGGATTGCACACTGGTCGCCTGACGCCGGGCCGTGTGGTGGCCCGCGATTTTCTCCTCGACCTGGCCTTGGTCAAGATCACCGCCGACGATTTGACGCCCGCCACCTTGAACCAGACCATGCAATTGGAGATCGGGGAAACGGTGATCGCCATCGGCAATCCCTTGGCGTTGAAAGGGGGCTCGACGGTGACCGTGGGCGTCGTGAGCGCGCTGGATCGTTCCGTCCTCACTCCCAATGGAGAGACCTTGTACGATTTGATTCAAACCGACGCGGCGATCAACCCGGGGAACAGCGGCGGCCCGCTCGTGGATCTCAAAGGCCAAGTCGTCGGCATCAACGTGGCGATCGCGCCGTCGGCCCAAGCGATCAGTTACGCCATCAGCGTGGAGGCGGTGTACGCGCATGTGCGGTCGATGATTCTTCGCGGTTCCGTGACTCGGCCGGATTTCGGCTTCACCCCCCTCACCGTCACGCCGAGCGTCGCGAACCACAGCCCGATCACAAACTCGCTGCCCGTCTGCACACCGGAGATGTTCAGAGCGAGGTTG
>CAZXRB010000003.1:0-9402 GCA_964642845.1 uncultured Nitrospira sp. | reverse complement strand
AGCCGGCCGGACTCGCCGGGCTGCAGAACGGCGAGATCGTGACCGCGGTCGACCACCACCAGATTTACAACATGGGCGATTTCTGGCACAGCGTCATGCGGGAGGGAGAGGCGCCGATAATGCAACTGACCGTCCAGGGCCGCAGCGGCCAATCGACTGTGACGCTTCCACGTCCCTCGTCTCAGAAGGTCCAACCGTGAGCATCAGCCCTGGTTCAGCCGTTTCATGCTTGCCCGCCGGTCTGATCGGCATTGTCGAAGAACCCGTGGCGTACGCCGCGGCGTGGGACTACCAGCTCACCCTCCACCAGGAACGGTCCGCCGGAGTGCGGCCGGACACCCTGTTGATCTTGGAACACCGGCCCGTGTACACGCTGGGGCGCCGAACGGATCGCTCGCATTGGGGCGGTCGAGAAGACGTGTTGCGGGCGAACGGCGCGGATGTCCAGCACGTCACACGCGGCGGGTCAGTCACCTACCATGGTCCGGGGCAAATCGTCCTGTACCCGATCCTCCGGCTCACCAGTTACGCGAGCGGGCCGAAACAGTTCGTCCGGCTATTGGAAGACGTCGTCCTCCGCCTCCTCCGACGATGGAACATCGCCGCATGTCGAAGGGAGCCACAGCCGGGGGTGTGGATCGGTGACGGCGAGCCGGCCAAAATCGCCTCGATCGGCATCCGCGTCGAACGGGGCATCACCCTGCATGGCATCGCGGTGAACGTCGACATGGACCTGCTGCCGTTTCAGCTCATCCACCCCTGCGGTATCACGGGCGGCCGCATGACGTCGATGGCCCGAGCTTCCGGGAAGACATTCGATCTTCGAGAGATCAAGCAGGCGCTCGCGCAGGAGTTCGGGCGCGTGTTTGCCGTGCAGTGGCCGGTAGAACATATGACCACTTTGTCGCCCACATCCTTTTGCACGTCGAGGTCCCATGCAAGAACTTGACACGCACACGTTCCGACTCGCTGTCGCTCAGTTCGATCAGGCCGCCGAAGCCATGCACCTCGATCCCAATCTGAGGGAGCGCCTGAAGCTGCCCCAGCGGTCGCTGATGGTCAGCATTCCAGTCCGCATGGACGATGGCCGCGTCGAAGTCTTCACCGGGTATCGCGTCCAGCACGACTCGTCGCGCGGCCCCTCAAAAGGCGGCATCCGCTATCATCCGGACGCGAGCCCCGGCGAAGTCGCGGCGCTGGCGATGTGGATGACCTGGAAATGCGCGCTCGCCGGGCTGCCGTACGGCGGCGCCAAGGGAGGCGTCAAAGTGGCGCCCAAGACGCTCTCCCGCGGGGAGCTCCAACGGCTCACGAGACGGTACGCGGCGGAGATTTTCCCCCTGATCGGCCCTGACAAGGATGTGCCGGCGCCAGACGTCGGCACGGACGCGCAAGTGATGGCGTGGTTCATGGACACCTACAGTCAGCAGGTCGGCTATGCGGTGCCCGGCGTGGTCACTGGCAAACCCTTGTCTCTCGGAGGGAGCTTGGGCCGCGAAGAGGCGACCGGTCGCGGCGTCGTCGATGTCACGCTGGAAGCGCTTCGGCATCTCGGCATCCCGGTGGAGCAGGCCACGGTAGCCATCCAGGGGTTCGGAAATGTCGGCTCGCATACCGCCCGCATCATGCACGAGCAGGGAGCCCGCGTCGTCGCGGTCAGCGATGTATCTGGCGGGCTGTACAGCCGCACGGGACTCGACGTACCCGAGCTCTTGCGTCGCCATCAGGGACAGGGGCAGCCGTTGCTCGACACCCGGCTGGGGGACGTGATTACGAATGACGAACTGTTCCAGCTGAACTGCACGGTACTGGTCCCCGCCGCGCTGTCCGAACAGATCACGGGGAAGAACGCGCACCAGCTGCGCTGCCGCATCTTGGTGGAAGGCGCCAACGGCCCGACCACGCTCGAGGCAGATCGTATCCTGGAAGACAAAGGCGTGTTCATCATTCCGGACATCCTCGCCAACTCAGGCGGCGTCATCGTCTCGTATTTCGAATGGGTGCAGGATCTGCAGCGGTTTTTCTGGAGCGCGACCGATATCCGACAGCGGCTCCACGACATCATCACCAGCGCGTTCCACCGGACCCTGCACTTTGCCACCGAGCGGCGGACATCCATGCGCATGGCCGCCTTGATGAGCGGCATCGACCAGGTCGCTCAAGCGCATTTGCAACGGGGGCTCTACCCCTGAGCGGCTCTTTCGACACACCCGGCCGGGCGATCACGTGAACGAATATGGGTTGGCTCTGCTGGCCGTCCTGTGGCTGGCTGACGGGATGGCGCTGCTGCTGGCTCCCCGGTTCGTCGTCGAGCAGCTGCGGGCGGCCCTGGCGATCCGGATGCCTCTCTGGCCGTGGCAGTGCTTCTCGGTCGTCGCGGGCATCCTGCTGCTGTGGAAAGGATCCGACCTCCCCTATCACGCGCTGTGGATCTGCGCCGGAGCCGGCATGATCGGACAAGCCGCAATCTTGACTGTCGCGCCGGCCACCTGGCGCGATCGGATCGTGACATGGCTGCTCCAGCGGGAAGAGATCGACTATCGGTTCGCGGGGCTGGCGCTCTGTCTGCTTGCGGTGCTGCTTCTGCATGCGATAGGCTGGGTTGGAGCGCCTCGGACCTGAGGAATCCCGCAGATGTCACGCGACGCGATTGCGACAGCCTGGGCGGAACACGTCGGGCGCAGCTGGCCGCAGTTTGCAAGCCCCCATCAGGGACAGCTGATGACGCTCGATACGGTCATCAGCGGCTGCGTCGTCTATTACCTCGATAGCCCGGAGGGATTGGACGAGCAGCGTCTCACCATCCTCCACGATTGCCTCACCGACATCCGGGAACTCATTGACGACCTGGATACGGAGTCCCAAGCCTACTTCGAACGGCTACAACAGCTCGGCCAATTACTCCTCGAAACCGCCTCACGGGAATAGTTCGGGCCCCGTTCCCGAGGCCGGCGGATTTGTTGCAAGTGTGCGGACCCCTTAGATAGAATGGCGCATTGTTTATTCAGACCTACCCATAACAGGCCGGCCGAGCGCCCAGTATCTTTCCATGCGGTGTACGGTGAAGGAGGACTCGATGAGGGAGACATGTAAAATCCTGGCGGCGACCTGGCTGGTGATGGCCATGTTCGTCGGAGGAGTCTACGGCGCGCATGGCGAACCGTATGAGCTCAGCAAGAATGACGTGATGGACCCGAAGGCCATCTCCAGCGACAACATTTCGTTGTTCGGAGTGAAGCTGGGAGACCCCGAAGCCAAGGCGCTCGACGTGCTGGTCAACGAAAAGATCTCCGGCATCAAGGCGGAACAGGAAGCGACGTTCATTTTTCTGCTCGATCAACGCAAGCCGACCGGACCGATGGCGGGTGTGCGGGTGCAGGATGGAAAAGTCGACTTGATTTTCATCAATAATCGATTCGCTCACAAGACGCGCGGTATCTTCCGCAACGTGTTGAACAGCGAGAGCCCCGAGGACATTCGCAAGCTGCTCGGGAAGGAAGAGTACGGAGACGAGAATGTCATGGGCGCCGTGCTCGCATACGATAAGCAGGGATTCCAGGTCAATTATTTGGGGAAAGACATCAACATTGAGTTTACGCAGCCGCACTGAGGGTATGCGCGGGGCCCTGGGACGCGACCAGGCTCCGCGGTACCGCCTGCTGACGCTGCGTTGTGCCCGCTCGTTGCTCCACTCCTCAGGATCACGCTCTCTCTCCCGGCCCGCCACGAGACTGTCTGCGTGCTGCGTGCCTGTGTCTTATATCGCCGCCAGGCGTGCCTTGCGGCACTGGGCAAAAACCCCGCGCTCCCTTCTTGGGCCGAGGGGACAGGACACGGAGCTGCGCGGACAGAAGGAGGCGCGGTGTGGAGCGGGGCTATTGAACCGTTTCGGTGAGGCGAAGCCCGTAGTCGATCAGGCTTTTGGCCGTGTTCCAGCGGCGGTTCGAGTTGAGAATGACGAGCAGCAGGTCGCTGCCGTTCTGAGAGACCTTGGCGATCAGGCATCGCCCGGCTTTGGAGGTGAACCCGGTCTTGACCCCTTCGACCCCGGGAATGCGGCCGAGCAAGCGATTGGTATTGTGCAACACGTAGGCGCGATGTCCCGTGACCGGCGTGATGATCTCGCGCTCCTCACGGACCAGCTCGCGGAAGACCGGATGCTGCAGCGCGACCTCGCTCAACTTGGCCAGGTCTTCCGCGGTGGAATAATGATCCGGATCGTCGAATCCGCAGGCGTTGCTGAAATGCGTATCGGCTAATCCGAGCGCCGCGGCTTTGGCGTTCATCAGCATGACGAATTGCGCTTCATCGCCGCCGACATGTTCCACCGCCGCCAGACAGGCGTCGTTGGCCGACACGATCAGCATGGCCTTCAATAGATCCTCCAGGCGGAACACTTCGCCCGCCTTGAGCCGCAGGTGCGTCTTGTGCGCGCGCGCCGCATTCTTGCTCACCGTCGCCTGATCGTCGAGACGCCCCTTCTCCAGAATGACGAGAGCCGACATGATTTTCGTCAAGCTCGCCGGCGACAACCGCTTTTCGGATTCATGCTGGTAGAGTACCCGGCCCGAGCGCAATTCCTTGAGCAGGATGCTGTGTGCCGGGGCGATGCGCCAGGGCAGGGAACGCGGCGCCAGGCTCAGGGTCTGGCCGACGCGCGGAGCGCGGGCGGCGGGATCCGAGGCTGCAACGGACAGCACGGGGGCAGCAATCAATAGCCCGAGAGTCACGCCGACCATGACCGGTGTATGGGAACATCTCAACGGCATACGCCTCACAGTGTAAAGGACTCCCGAACCTTACCACCTTTTATGCCACTATCAATGACTTTGTGAAAAAACCGAAGCAGGTCGGCCAAATCGATCCAGAACCCGCAATTCAGGCAGCGGGCGTAGAGCCGCCGGTTCACCAGCGTGTAGTGACGCTCGACCATCATGAATCCTTTGCACTTGAGACATTGCATCGAGACTCACCCTATCGCTCCGCTCAACGAAGACGGTTCAACACCAGCGCGACACAGCCTGCGAGCAAGCCGCCGCCCAAGATGGTGGTGCCGAAATACACGAAGGTATTGGTGCCGCCGGCCGGCTGGGTCCCCTCCCAGAGATCGCGCAGGCCGCCTTGCACCATCAAGACCGACAGGGTCATCAGCGACCCCATGACGAACCACCATACGAACGAACGCAGAGCCATGGACTCCAAACAGGATTTCGGAGGCGTGCCGCGCGCCACTTTATCGGAGGGGTCCTGAGCTGTCAAGAACGGGACTGATCCCATCGCGCGGCGTGAGCGGGCTCACGCTCAACTCTTCGCTTCTTGTTTGGACCCCGCCTTTAATCCGCGATGCAAAAAGATCGAGACGGAGCCGTTGCCGTTGTCCGCGACGGCCAGTCCCGGCTCCTCCATGCCGGTCGTGGTGACCCGAAAGGAAGACACGGCAAAGGGGCCGGCCTTCGTCCGGTAGTTCCGCGGGGGATAATGAAAGGTGCCGTCCCCCTTGCCGAACAGAATCGAGAGGTCATTGGACTGCAAATTCACGATCGCGACATCCATGAGCCGGTCGCCGTTGAAATCACGCGCCAAGCCGAAATTCGGTCCGGCGTCTGCACCGGAATCCTTCCCCGCCTGGAAGGTGCCATTGCCGTTACCGAGGAAGGTCGTGAAGCTGTCTCGCTCGCCGTTGATGACGAGCAGATCACGGTGATGGTCATTGTTGAAATCGGCGAAGCTGACCCCGAGCGGCCGTTTCCCGGTCGGATAATCTTTGGGGTCATGAAACGTCCCATCGCCGTTCCCCAGCCAGACGGAGACGGCATTGGACATCGGCCCGCCATTGGTCACTACGAGATCCAGCTTCCCGTCACCGTTGAGGTCCGACAACGCCACCGACGTCGGGGTGTCTCCATACTCATACTGCGCGCCGTGCCGGAATTCCCCAGTGCCCGTGCCGAGAAAGACTTTGATCTTGTCGTTGCGCAGGGCCACGACCAGATCCGGATGCTGGTCGCCGTTCAAATCGTCCGTCGCCAGCGCGACGGGCGTCCGATGCACCGGGTAGCGGTGGCCCTCTTCGAATTTGCCGTTGCCATGCCCCAAGAGCAGCGCGATTTCGTCTCCTCCCGAACAGGCCAAGACCACGTCGGGATGGTCATCATGGTTGAAATCGTTCATCACGAGGGCGCGCGGCTCCGTGCACACATTGAGCTGCACTTGGTCCTTGAACGTGCCGTCGCCGTTGCCGAGGAGGATCGACAGGGTATTGCTTGAAATATTGGTCGTGATCAGATCGGTGAACGAATCGTGGTTCAGATCGCCCGTCGTCACGGTCGTCGGATTCTTGCCGACTTTGTAACTGGCGAAATAATAGAACAGGTCCGGAGGATTGTACGGATCCGCTTTGGAACAGGCGGCCCCCCACAGGATCGCCAGCGCAAGAGGCAACAGACTTCGCCAGGAGCGGAGTCCCGGCCGGGAACACAAGGCAATCACCGCTGCATCCTTTTCCGCGTCAGGTCGAAAGCCCTACGTGTGGCTGTACGGAAGACCAGTATACCGAGGCCTTCTTTCCTCTGGCAATCAAGCGGATAGGGCCACAGGACCTTTGAATTTGCGGCGGCGGTTAGGCTAGAATGGCGCTCTTTCGAGGAGGGCTCCATGAGCAACATCGTGAAGGTGAATCTGACCATGTACGGCATCGCGGAAGTGCTGAAGTGGTGCCATGACCGGAACAAGGGCCGGATCCCTGGCGTCGATACCCCGGGCTTCAAGAAGATGCAGGAATTGCTGGCGCAAAAACCGCAGTCCGGTGATTATTTCGCGCTGGATCAATTCTGGAAGAAAAGCGTCACCCTGGAATTGACGGAAGAGGAAGTCGCCACCATCGATCGCTGCCTCTACGACATCCCGAACTTCGACAACGAACCCTTGCCCCAGATTCGCCACAAATTCTGGCCGCAGCAGGTGGCCACCCATTGAGATTTGTCCGGGCCGCCGAGCGGCCCGGACTTCGCTTGTTTCTCTCGTTGGCCCGTTGAAAATGAATCGCACGGCGTTGTGCGATCAGAGACTGCCTTCGCCCTTGAGGTACTTCCGGAAGCGATCCATCAGTTCCGCGCCCAGCGTGCCACCCTCCGGTTTTTTGGTCGCAGGATCGGCGAAATGCCCGCGGATTTCCTGCAGCCGTTTTTCCGCCTGCTCGTTGCCCTGCAGACGCTTGGTTTTCTGCAGCGCCGTCTCGAAGGCGTCGAACGTGAGTTCCTGGTACCCGAAGGAACGAATCCGTTTGACGGCTTTCATCATCGCTTGATTCCGAAACATCGTCAGATGGTCGGAGTCGATTTCTTTCAAGCCGAGCTTCCGCGCCCGCCGTTCGGCGGCTTTGCGGATGCCGCTCCGCACAAAGTCCGGTGAGGTCTGCAGGCGTTTCCACGCCTCATCCGTCCACGCGATGCGCTCGTGCGGCGCCTCCCATAGGTCGCGCAGCGCCGCCTCGTCGATGGCGGTGAGACCTTTCTCTCTGGCAAGATCTTCCGTGTCCCGTTTGAGCATGTCGGTCACGAATTCCAGCGCAATCGGCGGAGACTGTTTGAGTTTCTCCTGAAGCCGAGCCAGCGCGCCTTCCGTCCACGTCATGGGGGGCCCGGCCGGTTCCTGCATGTCCCCGAGCGCTTCGACCTTCTCGAAGAGGTCCACGTTGACCTCGAGATGGCCCCGCTCCCGTGCGATCTCTTCGGCGATGTGCTGGATCATCCCCCGCATGAACTCGGGCACGGCCGCGAGCCGCTCTTTCGCCGCCGCCGTCCAAGGCAGCCGCCCCTGCTCCATCTGTTCGGCGGCGCTCGCCAGGCCGGCTTCGCCGCCCATCCGGCCCATCATTTGGCCCTTGAACCGGTCCAAGATCTCTTCGGTGATTTCTTCGTACCCCAACTCCCGGGCCTTCTTTTCGGCGAGCCGACGGACCATGCCGCGCAGAAAGACCGGCGCACGCTCCATTCGTTGACGCGCGCCCGCAGTCCAGCGGATCTCCGTGAGGGCGGATTCGGGGGAGCCTGAGGTGGACATGGCGTCTCCTTCCAACGATTATTGGTTCAGCAACTCTTTCAGTTCTTTCCCGGCTTTGAAGAAGGGCACACGCTTGGCCGGGACCGACACGGTGGCGCCGGTTTTGGGATTCCGGCCCTCCTTCATGCGGCGCGCCCGCAAACGAAAACTGCCGAATCCGCGGATCTCGGTCTTGTCGCCGTTCTTCAGTGAGTCCCGCACGCAGTCAAAGATGGTGTTGACCACCACTTCGGCCTGCCGCTTGGTGAGTGTGGGAACCTGCTCGGAGACCCGCTCGATGATTTGCGCCTTGGTCATGTCCCCTCCCCCTTCGCTGCATTGTGGTCCGGTGGCCGCCCGCTTCGTCAAAACGCCATGAGATACTTCAGGCTGATTCCGGGATGAAAATCGAGCTTGGGAAATAAGTTGGAGAGCCGCGATTCCAACAAGTCGCGCAGGGAGAACCGCCGGCGCGGCTCGACGACATTGGGTTCGCCCTCGATGCCGACGACGTCAGCGGCCAACTGAATCGCGTCTTCCAGATCGCCCAATTCATCCACCAGCCGCGCCTCTTTGGCCTGGCGCCCGGTGAAGATGCGGCCGTCGGCCAGCGCCTGCACATCCGTCACCTCCAGCGCCCGGCCAGCGGCCACGGCCTCGATGAACTGCTGGTGCACATCGTCCATGACCGCCTGCAACAGCCTGCGTTCCTCGTCGGTCATCTTCCGAAGCGGCGACCCGACGTCCTTGTACTTCCCGCTCTTGATGACGACCCCTTCCACGCCGATCTTCTGAAGCAATCCTTCGACGTTGGCCGTCTCCATGATCACCCCGATGCTGCCCGTCAGCGTCCCGGGGTTCGCAACGATCCGGTCGGTCGCCGCGGCGATGTAATATCCGCCGGACGCCGCGACACTGCCCATCGAGGCGATCACCGCCTTATTGTTCTTCGTCCGGATGCGCTGCACCGCATCGTGAATCTCCTGCGACGGCACGACGCCGCCGCCCGGGCTGTCGATGCGGAGCACGATCGCCTTCACCGACGGATTGTCTCCATAGCGCTTGAGCTCTCCCACCGTCGTTTGCGCATCCAGAATCACGCCTTCGACGCGAATGAGCGCGATCCGATCCTCGGAGGACAGATCCAGGTCGGGGAAAAACACATTTAGGAGAAGCAGCACCCCGAAGCCGGCCGCCAGCACCCATAGGAAGGTGCGTAACGGCCGCCGCTTCGGGGCGCGTTCTGTCTGTTGCACGTCATCGGCCATCGCAAGCCGCTCTCATGTCCCGGGCGTATCGCCCCCACTTAGTCATCCGCCTGCGCCCGCTTGCGGCTCTGCTTGGCCGCCCGGCCGAGGCTCT
>CAZXRB010000002.1:98749-100153 GCA_964642845.1 uncultured Nitrospira sp. | reverse complement strand
CGGGGGAGCGGTCTTGGGCGCGCCGGGACTGAGTCCGGGCTCCATGCTCCCTCGCACCTTCCCCGTCATGCGGACATGCCGGAGCTGGTCGAGCTCGCCGAACAGCCGCGTCGCCTGGCGCAGCTTCCAGAATTCTTTGGCCAGGACGCCGGCGCCCGCGAAAAACGCCGACATGGCGATCGACTCACCGAGATCGTCCAAGCCGTACTCCTCTTTCAGCACGAGTTCGACGACCAGCACATCGATCGCCACACCCAAGGCGGTGCTCGCCGCCGTCGCCAGTGGATACTGCACCGCTGTCGTCACGGCGTACGGCAGCAAGACCGGCGCCGCCAGAAGAGCCATCCCCGTCAACGCATTTCTCTGCCCCGTGCTGATCTGCTCGTGGAGGTAGTCGGTGCGGGCCTGCTGCGCCGTTTTCTCCCGCAGTTCCAGATTGCGGAGAGGGTCGTGACTGACCTTGCCCGTGTGGAGATCGAACGCCGCTTCCATGAACGGCTCCCAACGGGCATGGAGCGACATCAGCGGGAGTTCGCGACGCGGATGCTCCGGCCGCAGGGCCACCAGATCTTCCGGACGAAGATCCTTGTCGACTCTCGGTAGAATCACCTGCCTGCGGCGGGCATCGCTTCTGACCGCGGAATCCAGAATCTGTCCGACTTTCAGATACTGACGCGTCGCGACGTCGTACACGAAGGCCAGTGAGCCGTCGAGATCGAAGAAAGGATACACGAGGGAGGGTGGCGGCTCTTTGGCATCCCGCACATCGTAGTGCGTGCGGACTCTGATGGGCCCGACGTCGAGGCCGTCGGGGTGCGGCACGTAGGCCGTCTCGACTTCTTCGGGAACGCCCTTGCTGTCGGTCCGGATTTCCAGAAACGGCAGGCCCCCGTCGTAGAGAAAGCGCCGGTCCCGGTAGACCGGCCCTCCGTACACGATGCTGACCAGCCGGTTGGCGTAGTCATAGTAGTAATTCACCGTGCCCGTTTCGTAATGACTGTCGGCGTACTTGTCCCCGACCTGGGACACGAGCTGTCCATGATCGTACTCATAACGGTAACGGTTATCTTCACTCAGCGATCCGTTCTGGTCGTATCGGAACCAGGTGGTGTACTGTTTCTTGACCGCATCGTCCGCCAAGGCGGCCTTCAACTTGATGTCACTGAGCCCCGCCGGGAGGTCGCCGTGTTGCCAAAACTCCGTCTTCGCGAGGTGATTTCCCTCGTAGAGAAACTTCATCACCTCGCCGGAGACGACGTCGTTGCCGAGATAGCCGTAGAGAAACGGCCGGCTCGTGTGGACCTCCTGGGACGTGAACATCGCGGTGACGCGGTCGTTTTGGTAGCGATAGAGGCGCCGGCTCGTTCCATCGGCGCTCGTATCCGTCGGTTTGTCCGACCAATG
>CAZXRB010000002.1:90190-98702 GCA_964642845.1 uncultured Nitrospira sp. | reverse complement strand
TCTCGTCGGTGTGCCTGGAGTCGAACGGCATGGTGATGCGGGCCGCTTGGCTCAACGGGCGGGAGTCCGCGTCCAACTGCGACTCGAAGGTCGCGACACGGCCCAGACTCGAATAGACTCTCGCCTGGACCGGGCGCCGCGCCGCATCGTAGTCGTAGACCGTATCTTCCGTGCCGCCGATGAGGCGCCGGGCTAAACGAGTGGGGCCGGAAAATTCGTAGACGATTCCCTGGCCGGGCTGGGATTCCCCCGACGCGTGATGATGGAGGATGTGCACTCGCCCGACATGGTCGCGTTCCGACTGGATCGTCCAGGCCGGGTCCCGGCCGATCGACGGCCCGCGGAGCTCCGTACGCGCCCCTACGGAGTCATAGGAGTACTCCAGCCGCAGCGGACGGATTCCCACGATCTGCTCTTCCCACCAGGGGTTCCCGAGGCTGTCATAGGCCAGCTTGTTCTTGATCATGCCGCGATATCGACCGGCCTCGACGATCCGCCCCAATCCGTCATAGACGAACGTGTCTTGCGTGGATCCGGAAGGCGCGTGGCCGGGAGAGCGGACGGTGATCTCCTTCGTCCGGTCTTCGAGGTCATAGGTATAGGTCAATTTCACGCCATCGGAGCGCTCTTCATCGGTCGGGTTTCCCCGATCGTCGAACTTCGTGTACACCCGTGCCTGGCTGTCTTCCTGCAGGCGCTCCAGCAGTCCTGCGTGATCATACGCGCGCGCCGTCTGATGGATCGTCCGCTCGCCGCGGGACACCGCGGATGTGAGAAGCCGATCGTGGAGATCGTAGGTCCGCGTCACGATCAGCTTGTCCACTTCCAGGTTGGCGTATTGTTCGTCGCGAACCCCGCGCCCGAACCCATCGAACTCGAACACATCCATCCGGCCGCTGTGTTCCACCTTCGCGCGAAGGTTGCCTTGGGAGTCATAGGCCAACGTGGCGCTGGACCCTCCCGGCACGGAAAAGGAGGAGAGACGACCCAGCGCATCGTAGGTCATCGTTTTGACGAAGTGGCGCGTCGCCTCCTCGCGCTTGGGCTGGCCGTCCTTCTCCCGAAACGTCACCTCTCGTTCGATCTCCGTGATGCTCGTCGGGAGGCCGCCCGGTTCATAAGCGTAGCGGACTTCGTTCAACAGCGGATCCGTGTCGCTGTCTTTCCGGTGACCGGTGTACTTGAACGTGCTGTGATTCTTGCGCGCGTCGATGAGCGTGAGCACTTTGCCTTCCGCGTCGCGGACCAGTCGCTCCGTCCGCAGGCCGGCCCCGAACCCGTCGGGGCCCACGATATGTTCCTTGGTCTCGATTTTGTCCCCGATTTCGTCGTACTGGAACTCGATGAATCGGAGCCTGACCGGCTGGCCTTCATGATTCTTCCCCTGCACGTCGATCTTCTGCGTGGTGCCATCAGGGTTCAGTGGGGTGAGGATGATCGTGCCCTCCGGCATCACCCGCTTATAGGGCCGGTCGAACGGATCGGGCTCGTAGGCGGTCGTGCTGCTCCCGCCCCGTTTCTGTTCCACAAGATTTCCGTTGAGATCGTACCGGTAGGTTTCGGTCAGCTTCCCACCGAACGTCTTCCGGGCGACATTGCCGAGGCGGTCATAATGATAGGCGATCGTGAATCCTTCCGGTTCCTGGACGGAGGCAAGGTTCCCTTCCGCATCATAGGCCTGCGCCCGCGTCCGGGAGAGGGCGCCCGCCGTCTGGGTTTCGCTGACTTGAAGGTTCACGAGGTTGTACTGATAGGTCTTGGTCAATTGGAACGACTGGGCCGGCACCCCCGCGAACGTCCCGTCGGCGGGAAAGTTGTCCTGCACGGTGATCTGCTCTTGAACCAAATTCCCGTTCTCGTCGTATTGATAGGTCGTGCGGTTCTTGAATCCCTTCTCGGAATCGTCCTCGATTTTTTCCCGGACGAGATCACGCTGATCCACCTTCAGCGTCGTGACGGTCCCGCGCGCATCGGTAAACTTGGTCATGTTGCCGCGGACGTCGCGGCCAAACGACGCGTTGTCCTGCGGGTCTCCTTCGTCGGACACGGACAGGAGATAGCCTGCGGGACTATGGCCGTACACCGTCTTGTGATGGAGCGGGTCCGTTTCCTGAAGCAGGAGTCCGGTCGAGGTGTACTCGTATGTCGTTTCAATGGGCGACAGGGTTTCGCCGGCCGCCGTCGTCCTGGCCGGATGCCGGCGGACGATGGGATTTCCTTCGGCGCCTTTGGTGAAATAGTCGTAGTCGAGCTCCGTCACGGCTTTGCCCGGCCCCTCAATGCGCTTGAATTGGTTATAGAGCGGCTCATACGTGTAGGAGGTGACGATCGAGGAATAGGGGAGCGGATTGGAACGGTCGCCGGCCAGCAGCAATTGTTGAACGAGGTTGCCCTTGGCCAAATTATTCAGATAGGTGACGCCGCCTTCGCCTCCCGTTCCCCCCTTTGCGATTCCCAGCGTCGGCGCGGTCGCTGCCCCGGCGGATGAAGACAGAGAGGAAGCCGACGAAGCGGACGAGGGAGATTGCAGCAACCCCTCGGCCCCGCAATTCAAGCAGTCCCTAATAGGCCCTTCCGTGACCGGACCGCCGTCGCCGGCATAGTGATATTCGATCCGGTTGCCTTCAGGCCTCGTGATGCTCGTCACCTGATCGCTCGCGTTGTGCTGGATCGTTGTGGTCGCCGTCCTGCCGTCGTCCAGCTTCAGGTCGAGCCGCCGGACGACATAGGCGAGGCCGGTCCATTCCATCGTGTAGACTTCCTCCCGGCCCCTGGGCGACTGGACCGTCACCGGACTACCGGGTTTGCCCTCCCATCGAAACTGCGTGAGCCCTCCTTCGAAGCCTCCGGTCTTCGTGCCGGTCCCCGCATGCCCGTGCGTCTGGTTCTGGATGCGTTTGAGGTTGCCGTCCTGCCGCCATTGATTGTTCAGATAGGGGTCGCCGCCCTGCGCGGTTTCGCGCGGGAGCGTGAGCGCCTCCAGGTAATAACGCCCGTCGTGCTCCGTATAGGAATATGTGGTCGTGAAGCTGCCGTCTTTTCGTTCTTCGGCTTTTTCAAGGACCGGCTGGCTGTCGCGGCCGCGGTAGTGGTACTCCGCTTCCCGCCCGTCGAACTCTTCTTTGATTTTCTTAAGCCTCAGCTTGGGAAAGGTGCCCGAGATGATCTGCCCCTTATAGTTCGTGTGCACGAGGCCGTTTCCCTCGATCTCCACCCACTCCAGCGAATATGTCCGCTCCGCCGTGTCCGTGATCTTCACCAGCTTCGGGTTGAACGTCAGCGGGTGGAACACGGGATCGTACTCGAACGTCATCCGGTTGTCGTGCCGGTCCAGGATGTAGAGCAGGATGCCGCGGCAGCTATAGACCTCGCGGTACCCGTTTCCGTACCGCATCACGTAAAAGATGTCGCCCTCGTAATTGGGATGGCCTGCGAACGGCGACGGGTGATTGGGTAACACGACGTACCGTTCGAGTTCCGAGAACAGATTGTCGGGCGGCTTGTAGTAAGTGACCCAGGCATCGAATCGTCCGCCGAAGTTTTTCACCATCTGGAACCGGACGCCGTTGGGTTTCATCTCCTCGACCCGGCCGTTGCCGCGCAGATAATGAACCGGGCCCGGATTCATCAGCCCTTCGACCCGCAGGCCGAACTTCGGGTTCAGCACGCCGCCCTGGGGAATCAGCCGTTTGTAGTACCCGAAGTCCCAGTTGTACCCGAACAGTCCTCCTTCCTTCGTCTTGATGTTCGAGCGGTAAAACCGCGTGGCGTTGAAATCGACGCCGACGGATTTCACGTAGAGATCGTGCGCGAAGGTGAAAAAGGACAGATCGTGCAGCCACACATGATCACCGGCGATGGCCGGATCGTTCAGCGCCTCCTGACCTGGGTCCTTCGGGGGCGGTTCGATGAATTCTTTGACGTCCGGAAGCCCGACCTTCATCCCAAGACCGGGCGTCTCGCCGCCGGTTCCGCCAAACAGCTTGCACGCCAGCGTTTCTTCGACCTGTCCTTCGGGCGGCGTGGGGTAATACGGCGGCCCCGGAGGACTCAGGTCCGGCGGCTTCTCAGGTTGTTCCGGGATCGGCTTCGGCGGTCGAGGCTGCGTCCCGCCGCCCGGCGGCCGCGGTCTTGTCCCTCCGATGTCGCTTCCTCCGGCGACAACTGGAGGAGCCGTCGGCGGCCGGATGACTGTTTGATCCCAACCCGAGCCGACTTCCGCTTCTTGGTTCCGACTCATCGCTAAGATCGAGGTGGTTCCTGCCGGCAGCGTCGTGAGCTCCGGGCCCTTCGCCGCCTCGGGACCATAGGGCACTTCGTCGCCTCGGACGAACTGCTCAGGCGTCGGAGGCTGCTCGCGCGTGTGGGCGACCGCATTGGATCCCGAGACGTTGACCGTGGCCTGTGCGGCGCCGGTCGTTCCACCAGAGGGACTATTGCCCGATGGCGCACCCCCTTCAGCCATGGCGACCGTGAATTCTTTTTCCGGTCTCCATTGTCCAAGACCGGGTACGAACCCGGATTCGGAAGCGGGAAGAAATTCTCTGCAGCGATCCAGTTCGCAGACTTTGAGCGCGGGGTTGTCCTTGCAGATCTTCTGGGTGTCTTCCTCGCTGCCCTGGAAACTGATCAGCGCCCAGCCGCCATAGGTCGAGAAATCCGCCGGGACCCGCACGATTTCGTAGCCCGGCAACTTCTGAGCCTTCGCAAATTGTTCCGGATCGACGGTGGGTGGCACCAGGAGCGCCTGCCGCGTGGCGGGGCTGAAGCGATAGGAGGTTGAGTACGTCGGTCCCCGCGCGAGGTCCTCGGCGGCCACCGGCACCATTCCGCGGTCGGTCGCCGCAACAAGGGCCGCGATCGCGAGACTGAGAGCGGCACAGTGCGCCCGGGTTGCCCACTCGCCCACGCTCGTCCTCACACCGAGGTTTACTTCACGTCCAACGTGCCGCGTGCCTCTTTGGTTTTCTTTCCGTCCTGCGCCACCACGCGCACGAGCCACTTGCCCTTCGCCGTGATTTCCTTCACGGGGAAAGTTCCCAGCACACCGTCATCCACCGGCTTGCCGTCCACTTTGGCCACGGTCTTCCAGGATGCCGGCTTGTCTCCCTGGCCCAGTTGCAGTTCATAACTCTTGAGTTGACTACCGACCGCCGTGCCAGAGACTTGAATCGCAGTCTTTCCGTCCACTTTCACGGGCGCCACTTGGGACACCTTGACGGTGAGAAAGTAGTTTGGGTCGGCCTTGAACGCCGCCACGGCGTTCAAACGTCCCGCGCCGGTGAAGTGGTCCCAGCCCGGCTCCTCCACGTCGTCGGCGGATTCGAGCAGCATGCGCTCGACCTGCACGTTGGTCAGATTCGGATACTTGGCCCAGATCAGCGAGGCGACGGCGGCGACCAGCGGCGCGGAAAACGACGTGCCGGATGAACGCATGAGTTGATGCCCCGGACCGACGAAGCTCTCGCCTGACTGATAATTCTCCGCACCAGTAAACAGCATGAAGTCCGTACGTCGCGCCCGTAGCGAGAGAATGTCGATCCCCGGCGCGGCGATCTTGATGTGCGGCCCCCAGTTTGAAAAGGCGGCGCGCTTATCCAGGTGGTCGAGCGAGGCGACGCCGAGAGCGTGATTGAGGCCTACGGGTCCTCGTCCCGTGGTCTCGCTGCCCTGATTGCCCGCAGCCACAACCACCAACGCGCCCTTCTGGTGCGCGTAAGTGATGGCCATCTGCTCGGTCTTGGTCAGCCGCTCGCTTTCGACGCTGAGGTTGATCACCTTGGCGCCGTGATCCACGGCATAGATGAGGGCGCGCGCGATGTTGAAGGCCTTGCCGTGCGCGAAGACATCGAGAACCTTCAGCGGCATGATCCTGGCGCCCCAGTTAATCCCGGCGATCCCGTGGCCGTTATTGGCTGCGGCTGCGATGATCCCGGCCACGAACGTGCCGTGTCCATCGTTGTCCCATGGATTGTTGCTGTTCTCGACGAAATTCCAGCCGATGAGGTCGTTCTCGTAACCGTTCGGGTCCTCCCCCTTCTTGGCGGGCTTCGGATTCCGCCACACCGACGAGCGTTTGAGGTCCGGGTGGTAGTAATCCAACCCCGTGTCGAGGACCGCAACAATCACCGGTTTCCCTTCACCGGTTTCGATATCCCAGGCTGAGGCGCCGGTGCCTTTCGGCGTGAAGCCGATCCTGGGAAGCGCCCATTGATCCCCGAAGGGCTGTCCCCAGGTGCCTTGTGTACTAAAGAAGGGGTCGTTGGGCAGGCTGTCCGCCCGTCCCGGAATGGGAAGCACCAAGATGATAAAGGCCACTGCGACCAGGATGGTTCGTATCATGGCGCCTCCCACTTGATGCGGAAGGACGGTAGCGACCGGGCCTCTGTCCGAGGCCAGGAGGAAGGGAGCCAGCCGGCCGGCGCCCCGGCCGCATCCTCATTTTCTTCAATGTAGGTGATGCGGTCACCGGCGATCTGCAAGACTTGATTAGCCTGACCCGTATTGTCGAGGTCATAAGTATAGAGACGTGTTCCGGATGGCGTCAGAAACCTTGGACTCCAAGCATCCATGCCAGGAAGCCCTCCATGTACAAGATCTTCGCTCAGTGTCCAGGCGTTGGTGCTGCCGGGGAGGTCTTTGATAAAGGACAGGCTGTTGTTGAACACCAGGTCGCCCGTCGGGATTTCGTATCCGATTGTCGTAATCTCCGTCCCGCCTGATCCTCTAGGCAGGTCGGGGATTTCGGTCGGGATCTGCGGTACTGTGAGCCGCTGCCTGCCGACGAAGTACTCGAACCCGGTGGAGGGGTCGGTAGCTCCATGGATGTTCGCGTGGGTGAATTCCGACTGAGAAAGCTTGAGGTCTTCTCGATCCCAGGCATAACCGACGGAAAAGGTGCTGTCCAACGAGTAGGCGAGCACGGGCTTGCGGCACGCAATACTTGTCCAGTCGACGTTGGCCCCGCTGGTGAAGCTTTCCGGGTTTTCATACCTGCTTTCCAGCGAGACGGTGAACTGGGTCCTTTGAGCGATCGCGCCTGTTTCCGTTTCCTTGCCCCGCTTTTTCTTCGGCTGCCAGGTTCCCGTAAAGGCGAAGTTCACGACCTGAGTGTTTCCGGCGCCGGATGGCGCCAGCATCGCCCCGGTGGTGTCCGACGGGGTCCCGGCGGTCGATGGGGCGGCAGTGCGGACCGGGAGCTTGTGTCTCAAGAACTCGTTCTCGTTCTCCAGCAGGGCCTGTCTGGCTTTTTTGACATCGGGATCTCGACGCAAGTCGGCCCCGGTCTTCCCAGTCTGTGCCGCCTTAGCCTCGGCGGCTTTGAGGTCCTGCTCAAGATAGTGCCGTTGGCGCTCCAAATAGGCCTGGCGCATCTGCTCCGGACCGTTTGGAGGCCAATCCGGTTGCGGAGAACCCTCCAGTTTCCCCTTCTCGGTCTGCATCTTGGCTTCACGCTCGTTGATCTTTTGCTCCCGCTGCGCCGGCTCTTGAGGAAGGTTATTCCCGTAGGAGTCTTTTCCCTGCTGTTTGTAGCGCTCAAGATCGGCAAGCCGGTGGCCTGATTCCGTAGGAGTAGGTACTCTCGGTTCACCGACCAGGTGCTGATACGGCGACATGGGAGGTGATGGCACGAGAAGAAGTCCGCGAGAGAATCGCACCAGCCGAGCACTGTTGCGATTGAACGGTAATGAGTGCTCTGGTAATTGCGCGGCCGGTAAAACGCCTTGTGAGAAGCCGATCGACGCGGCGAGGAAATTTTTCTTGCACTCGTCGAGCAGCACCGCGATCGGGCCAAAATGCCCATTCAGCGCTCGCAACTGGCTTTCCAATATCTCAGCTTGCTGAAGGCTCGTCGGATCCCCTTTCGCCCTCAATTGCCGGATCTGCTCGGGCAGCGCGTACTGAGCTTTGCGGGCGTTATACGCGCCTTCGGCGATCTTGCGGGCTTCAGGCGAGACGAAATCCTTATTCTGTTGAGCGCTCTTCAGTTTGTTCTTCACATTGTCGAGCTCCGTTTCCTTTTGTTTGAACTCGTCCCGGGTCAACCGCTTGCCGGTTTTTGCGTCCTTGAACTCTCGCAGCTCCTTTTCCAGCGTCTCTTTCTGATGCTCGTAGTCGGCGATGTCCTTGCCGAGCTTGTTCATTTGCTCGACGACTTCGGGAGGCAGCGGTTCATTCCCCATGGAAGGGAGCCCCCACAAGACCGTAATGCTCAGGGCAGTCGCAACCGCCATGATGCATCTGAGGGGATGAGCGTAGGCGTGGTTCATGCGATCCTCCTGCGGCCCAGGGGGCCGACTCGCAGGCGCAGCGCCATTTTGAACGGCTGCTAAGTGAGGACGGGACTGTTTCACTCTGTGGGCAATGAGACAACCCCCATTTGGGTGATGCCCGGCTATTCCAGCCTCGCGGCGCGGCGCGGCATCTCTTCCGCCTCGAGCACCAGCCTCACGAGTTGGGCTTGCCGTGTGGTTCCGGTTTTGTGGAATACCTGCTTGAGTTGCGTCCGCAC
>CAZXRB010000002.1:15949-90165 GCA_964642845.1 uncultured Nitrospira sp. | reverse complement strand
TGTGCGCTGCGACGCCGCGGCGATGTCGCGCAGCTCCCGGCCTGCGGCCAATTGCTGAGCCAGCCGGGCCTCCGCCGGGGTCAGTCCATACAACCGGGAGAGTCTCATGGGGGGCAATTCGGGCATCCGGTCGGGATCGGAGACGAACATGATTCCGGCGGGCTGTCGGTCATCCATACTACGGCCCGCTTGCAGGGGGCTTACCAGGACGATGTACGGCCTCCGTCCGGACGGCCGCGTAATGAGCATGGCGTCGCCGCATGCCGGGCCATCCTCGGCCGTCCGGCCGGCGGCGCGGACCAGCCGGTCAAGCCGTCGCGTTTCCGCATGCACGGCGGCGGTCACGAGACCGCGCTGAACTGTGAAGCCGTCTCGCTGGCCGCAAATCGCTTCAGCGGCACGATTCATCCACAACAGGCCGCCTTGTGCGTTGAACGTCAAAACGCCTCGCGGGAGCCGATCGGCCGTGTCCGCCAGCGCGTCCCGTTCCACCGACGCCGCTTCGAGCCGATGATGGATCTGGAGCGCGCGTTTGAGATGCGGGAGGATCGGCTGGAGCATGCGCAAGTCGCGGGGTTCATAGCGGCGGCGACCGCGCCGAGGCCGGTGCACGCCGACCATGTACATCCGCGAGCCCTCGACCAGCGGCAGCCCGCCGATTGCATAAAACATCTGTCGCGCTTTCAGGAAATCGTTGTAGATCTCGCTGCGCAGCAGGATGTCGTCGGCGATATGCTGGTGGCTGGCGTAGGCCCTCCCCGGGGCATGCCGGGCAGGATTCAAGCTCCAAATGTCTTTGGTCCAATAATAGGCTTCGTATTCGGCGAAGGTCTGGAGGTCGAGGTGGTGCAAGCCCAGCGCGCGCGCCGCGCCGGTGTTCAGATCTTGCCGGAACAGACAGGCGGTGTTGCCGTGGAAGAGCCGGGCGAGGTCATCAAGGACGGAGGGCCAGCGCGACGCATCGAGGGCGGCATCGTAGATACGTCCGATGAGGTCGGCAACCTGATGCTCGCGCAACATGGTATGCCTCCCAACTTGGGCCGTTCGGCCCGAGTGGTGGGGGCCGCCAGTATAGGACCCTTTTCTCTAAGAAATCCAGGGGAGAAAAAGCGCCGGGGTGGGGTGCCTTACGCCCTCACAGCATCATGCGCGGGATGCGGTCTTGCGGGGCGTTCGGCGGGCCGGGGAATTGACATGGCAAGCCTTGGCCGCCCAGGCGGTCAGCTTGTCACTGTCTTCCAGGATATCCGGCGGCACTTCGTAATAAGTCTTCAGCGTCATCTTGGCGTTCGGATGAAACGGTTTCATGTGATGGTCTCGATACACAGCCTCGGTCTCGGGTGAGACTTTGAAATAGAGCCGGCCCTTGTGGATGATCCCGAAAAATGTTCCGTCGCGGTATAGGCCATAGCCGCCGAACATCGTGCGGCATGCGATGCCGCGCAGGTCACGCAGTTGGTCGAGAACGAAATCCTTGAACCCATCGCGTTTCGAGGCCATCGAACTACAGCGGTTTCCGGCCTGCGACCATCCGCACCGCGATCGGCAGCGCGATCGCCGAGCCGCTCCGGTACTGCCCCGCGGTTTCGATGATACGCTGCCGGGCGTCGGCTTGTTGGACGGCGCTCAGCTTAGCCCACAGGTTTTGAATCGGCGCGGCGATGTCCATGACGCTGGCAAAATATTCGTCGGCCCCGCCGAATCGAACATCGGCGAGGAATTCCTGGTCGGCCACGTCGGCAAAGCCGGCTTGCTGGAGGAGGCTCGCGAGCTCGCCGGGTTTCGCGAGGCGAAATATTCCCGGCGCGGCCGGATCCGGCGGCGGCAGCTCGATGAACTGCTTGACGATGTCCATCGGAATCTTCAGATAGGGATTCTTCTCCGGCGCCGACCAGACGGCGGCCGCGAACCAGGCTCCCGGCTTGAGCACGCGGGCGATTTCGGCCACAGCCTTCGGAATCTCCGGCAGGAACATCACACAAAAGCGGCTGAGGACGGCGTCGAACGAGGCGGTCTCGAACGGCAGGATGGTGACGTCGCCGGTGCGGAAGCTCACGTTGGCCAGGGCCAGGCGTTTCGCTTTCCGGTCTGCGGCGGCCAGCATCTGTTCGGCCAGGTCGATGCCGATAACACGGCCAGCCGGCCCGACCGTCCGGGCGGCGAGCAGCGCCGGATAACCGGTGCCGGAGCCGAGATCCAACACCTGCATACCGGCCCGGAGCCTGGCGTCGGCGACCAATCGATGGTTGAGAAACGCCATCGATCGGTCGAAAAACTCATCCCACTTCTCCCACCCCGCGGCAACCCGGTTCCAATCCTGCCGTTGGCTTTCAATCACCTGCTGAGGGGTCTGTGGCTGAGTCATGAGAGGCCTCGTCCCTGTTGACCAATGGCCGATGACCAATGATTTCTTCGTGTCACTTCAGCGTCTGCAAAGTTTCGCGCAGTTCCTTCACTTCCGAGGCGAACAAGTCGAGGTGTTGCTCCCGTTGCGGTTGATCATCCTTGAACTTCCAGACGCGCTTGAAGATGGCCCACAGTTCCTTGTTGTGGGTCACGGCGAGCGCGTGAGCCGGCTTGTTCCGCGTCTCCTTGTCCACACAGCAGAGGTGGTCGTCGAACGCGTGGAATTGATTGTGCAGATCGTTCAGCGGCTGATCGTAGCCCTTGCCCGAGCGGGCGGCCTTCGCGCTGGCTTCCATCATGTTCGTCAGGTTGATCAAAGTGTCCACTTCATTGGCGCCCTTCGCCTTTTCCGCAAAGTCCTTGGCATGGGGATAGAACAGATAGCTGCATCCGCTGAGTCCGATCGCCACTAGCGCCAGCGTCAGCAAGCCCAGCATGCGTCGCATAACATCCCTCCTTTGAATAGAGACCGGGATGTAGTGAAACACGTTGCCACACGCGGGTCAATGCCGCAGGCGCCGGCGCTCCATCACTGCCCGATTTGTGGATGTGCGAAGAGGTCACACTGTCAACCGTGGGTAAACACGAAGGTATCTATAAGGTATCTATGAAGAGCGCGAACCACATCCATCGAAGAACAGGGACCGACCAGGATCGCCAAGGCTCCAAACGGCCGCCATCCTCACCGTATGGCTGGTCAGGTCTGGGCGTAGGCCGCGGCGAATGTATTGGCGAACGTTTCGAACGACGTCGGCGTCGTGTTGGCAGCCGAGCGAGGCTCGGTCGGGCGCAGGAGTCCGTCGTTGAACGCCCGATACATCTCAATGAACGCACACGCCACGCTCGGGGACATTCCGGCCCCGATCATCGCCTGTTCCGCCTCTTCGTAGGGAAATTGGATGTAGGCCAGGTCAGGCTTCCCAATGGCCATCCCCATGATGCGTGTGGCTTCCACCATCGAGATCTCTCGGGGGCCAAGGAGTTCTTGCGTGGTCTTTCCGGAGAAATCGAGCGCGAGCAAACGCCGAGTGGCGATCGCGGCGATGTCTTGAGTCGCGATCATGGGGATCGCCAGATCCGCCCGTAACGGCGTGCCGTTGATCCCGGCCTGTTTGATCAGGTGGATGTTGAAGAGCACGTTTTCCATGAAGGACACAGGACGCAAGTGCAAGACACTCACGCCGACAAGGCGGTTCAGGCGCTGTTCCTGATCATGCAGTCCGTTGATCGGCCCAACCCGTTCGGCCAGATGCGCCCCCACGCTGCTGAGGTTGACGACGTGCGACACCCCCGCGGCCGCGGCCGCATCCGCCAGGGCCTGGCCCACACGATTCTGATACCCTCGAAAATCGGGCTCGCCGTAGGAGGGAGGAATCATGAGATAGGCAGCTCTTGCCCCCTGCAACGCGCGCGTCATCGCGTCCACGTCATCGAGCGACGCCACACGCGGCTCGGCGCCATGCGCGGCCAACCCCTTGAGGCGCTCCATGCTCCGTCCCACGACTCGGACCTGCTTCCCCTTTTCCAGCAGCGCCTCGGCAATGCGTCTGCCCGTGTTGCCGGTGGCTCCCGTGATGACATACATCGTGCTCCTCCTCCCGACGATCAGCGCCCTGGTCGTTTGAAACTCTTTCGCGCGCAAGGTTGAAGACTGCCGACCAACAAAAATACGCCGTCATCAAAACCGCGTTTGATCCATTTCTTTGTGGCCTGCCATGAATTGGCCGGCCTGGCCTTTGTTGGCAGAAAATTTAAGAAGGACGATGAACACGGATGGATTCTCCTCTCCACTTAGGGAGCGGCCACTTGGTTCGTCAAGCGCGGGGGATGCTCCTTCTTGCTTAGCCTCATGAATACGTCAATCGCGGTGGTTCTCCCGTAAGAGAGCGTTATTCCAGGATCGACAGCGCCGTCTTGGCGGTCTGCCGCACCACGGCGGCCGGCGTGCCGGCCTTGATCATCACGATCGTGCCCTGCATCATCGTGACCAGCACGCGGGCCAGCGCGCGTGGATCCTTGTCCTTGGCCAGGCCACCCTCCCGTTGTGCGCGCGCGAGCAGTTCGAAGAATGCGTCTTCCAGCATCTGGAATCGTCCCGCGAGCTTCTTGCCGATGTTCTTCTCGTGCGGGGCCAGCTCCATCACCGTGTTGGTAATCAGGCAGCCGCGACGCCGAGGATCGGACAGGACGAATTCCGATATGGCATCGAAGAACCGGTGGATCAGGGGCAATGCCGGCCCCGGCTGATGCAGGGTGGAAAACAGGTTACCCACGCCGCCTTCGTGGCAGTAGTGGTCCATCGCTTTCAAAAACAGGTCGCGTTTGCCGCCGAAGGTGTCGTAGAGGCTGCCGCGATTGAGGCCCATCGCGGCGAGCAAGTCTTCTATGGACGCGGCCTCGTAGCCCTTGTGCCAGAAAACGTGCATCGCCTTGTCGAGGGCTTCCTGAGGATTGAATGCTTTGGGACGCGGCATGCTGATCCTTGTGAGAGCGTCCGTGTAGCACATATTGGAACGATCGGTCAAAATAAATGTTCTCCTTCCCACTGGCAAGATATGGACCTGACGTTCATTCTTTTTATAATCTCTCATGGAGCTTGCCCATCTCGTCGATGTCGTCGTCCGCGTCCGCGCCACGCCGAAAAAATCCGAAAAGGTCGCGCTGCTGGCCGAGGCCTTGCGGGAAACCCACGCGCGGGAAACCGAACTGGCGACACTCTATCTCACCGGCTCCTTGCCGCAAGGCAAGATCGGCATCGGCTGGAGTATCATTCAAAAGGCCATGACCGGCGTAGCCGCGACCGGCGCGCCGCTGACGTTGCTCGAGGTCGATGCCGCGTTCGATCGCCTTGCAACGGAACAGGGTCCTGGATCCACCGAACGTCGCGTCGCCGAATTGGGCCGGCTGTTCAGCCGCGCGACGCCGGACGAGCGGCGGTTTCTCTCGCAATTGCTCGTCGGCGAAATCCGGCAGGGGGCGCTGGAAGGCCTGCTGCTGGAAGCCATTGCCAAGGCGGCTCATCTCGCGCCGGCCGACGTGCGCCAGGCCGCCATGTTCGCGCCGCACGTCGGCGCGCTGGCGCGCGCCGCGTTGGAAGAGGGCTCGGCCGGCCTCAGCCGGTTTTCGCTCACGCTCTTCAAGCCCGTCGTCCCGATGCTCGCGAACAGCGCCGACGGTGTGGAGGACGCGCTGGGCCGCCTGGATCAAGCGGCGTGGGAATACAAATTGGACGGCGCGCGGATTCAGGTGCACAAGGGCGGCGACGACGTCCGCATTTTCACGCGGCAGTTGCAGGATGTCACGGACCGGTTGCCGGAAATTGTGGCGTGGGCGCGGACGCTCCCGGTGCGCGAGGCGGTGCTGGACGGCGAGGCGCTGGGCCTGCGTCCCGACGGCCGGCCGCAGCCGTTTCAGGTCACGATGCGCCGGCTCGGGCGCCAGAAAGACGTGGCGGTGCTGCAACGGGAGATTCCGCTCACGCCATTCATGTTCGACGTGCTGGCGCTCGACGGCAGCCCGTTGCTCGCACAGCCCTATCGGGAGCGTATGCGCGCGCTGAGCGGCGCGGCCGGTCCCGCCGCTGTCCGGCGCATCGAGACGCAGGATCCCGCTGAAGCGCGGGCCTTCTTTCAGGCGGCGCTGGCGGCCGGCCACGAGGGCGTCATGGCGAAATCGCTGACCGCGCCGTACAGCGCCGGCCAGCGGGGGTTTCACTGGCTCAAGCTCAAAGAAGCCGCCACGCTCGATCTCGTGATTCTGGCCGCCGAATGGGGCAACGGCCGGCGCGAAGGTTGGCTGTCGAACCTGCATCTCGGCGCGCGCGATCCGGACAGCGGCCAGTTCGTGATGCTGGGCAAGACCTTCAAAGGCCTCACGGACGAGATGCTGCGCTGGCAGACGGAGAAGCTGCTGTCCCTGGAAACCGACCGCGATGCGTACACCGTGTACGTGCGGCCCGAATTGGTCGTGGAGATCGCCTACAGCGACATCCAGGAATCCCCGCGCTATCCGGCCGGCCTGGCGCTGCGCTTCGCGCGCGTCAAACGGTATCGGCCCGACAAGACGGCGGACCAGGCGGACACGATTCAGGCGGTGGCGCAACTATTCCAGAACCAGCGGGCGTAAGAACTGGCGTTCTCCACACCGGACGCGCTATCGTACGCCGTGCCGACGAAAAGGAGGGAATGATGGCGAAGAAGAACATGATCGCCGTGGTGGGGGCCACAGGGGCGCAGGGCGGCGGCCTAGTGCGGGCGATTCTCAAGGATCCGGCGGGTGCATTCGGTGTGCGCGCGCTGACACGCCATCCGCAGTCTGACAAGGCCAAGGCGCTCGCAGCGCAGGGCGCCGAAGTGATGGCGGCTGACTTGGACGACATGGGCTCGCTCACGCGCGCGTTCGCCGGCTGCTACGGCGCGTTTTGTCTCACGAATTTTTGGGAGCATTTCTCGCCGGAAAAGGAATTCGCGCAGGCGCAACACATGGCGCAAGCGGCCAAGGCGGCTGGCGTGCAGCATGTGATCTGGTCCACGCTCGAGGACACCCGCCGGTGGGTGCCGCTGGCGGATCAGCGAATGCCGACCCTGATGGGGAAATACAAGGTGCCGCATTTCGACGGGAAGGGGGAAGCGGACGCCTGCTTCACGACAGCCGGCGTGCCGACCACTTTTCTGTTGACGTCATTTTACTGGGACAATCTGATTCATTTTGGCATGGGACCCAAGAAAGGCCCGGACGGAGAACTGGTCTTCACACTGCCGATGGGCGAGAAAAAATTGCCGGGCATTGCGGCCGACGATATCGGCGCCTGTTGTGTCGGCCTCTTCAAACGAGGCCGCGACGTGATCGGCAAGACGGTCGGCATCGCCGGAGAGCACCTCACGGGCCAGGAGATGGCGGCCGCCATGACGAAGGCTTTCGGCAGAACGGTCCGCTATCAAGCCATCCCGTTCGAGGCCTACCGGCAGCTGGGTTTCCCCGGAGCCGACGATTTGGGCAACATGTTTCAATTCAAGCACGATTTCAATGAGGCGTTTTGCGGGGCGCGCGATCTGGCCTTCTCCCGCTCCTTGCATCCCGGTTTGCAGACCTTTGAGCAGTGGCTCGCCCGGAACAAGAGCCGCATCCCGCTGGAGGGCTGAATGGCCCAAACAGGCCGCCGCCGAGCCGGCTCAACCGAACCGCCACTGACTCGCTGTCCGTGGGTGGGCGATAAGCCGCATCTGATCCGATACCACGATGAGGAGTGGGGCCGGCCAGTCCACGATGACCGCCGGCATTTCGAGATGCTCCTGCTGGAAGGCGCGCAGGCCGGTCTCACCTGGGAGACCATCTTACTCAAGCGGGAGGGCTATCGGCGGGCGTTCGCGGGATTCGACCCGGCCAAAGTGGCGCGGTTCGACGCCAAGAAACGGGCCGCGTTGCGTCACGATGCGGGCATCGTCCGCAACCGCCTGAAAATTGACGCCGCGGTGACGAACGCACAGGCGTTCTTGGCGGTGCAAAAGGAATGGAGCTCGTTCGATGCGTACGTCTGGCGGTTCGTGGGTGGCGCGCCGATTGAACGCCGACGGACGTCGATGCGCGACGTGCCGGCCACGACGCCCGAGAGCGATGCGCTGTCCAAGGATTTGAAGCGACGCGGCTTCCGCTTCGTCGGCAGCACCATCGTCTACGCCTACATGCAGGCCGTCGGTCTGGTGAACGACCATCTGCGAAGTTGCTTCTGCTGGCGAGCCATGCCCTGATGCGGGCTCAACAGGGAATGTTGAGGGCCGGATCACAGAACAAAGGCCCGATCACGGGCGGGCGCATGTAATCGGCCGTCGGGTCCTGAGCGCCCATGGGACTCTTCAACGGCGGGCCGCCCGGCATGCCCGGCAATCCGCGTCCGGCGCTCCCGAACGTGCGCGGCCGTTCGAAGGAGGTCGACGCGCCGGTGCTCGGAGCCAACTGATTCGTGGTCGAAGGCGTCAGGATATTGGCCGGCAGTCCGCTGGTCGGCGCGGAAAACGGCTGGATCTGCGGCGTCGTGACAGGCTGCTGGCCCTGTTGCGGCTGGAACGAGCCCGGTAACGACTGTGCGGAACTCGGTGCGGCCGCGGGCCAGCCCGGCGCGTAGATCAGTGTCAACCCTATGAGGGCGACTCGCGCGAGCCATCGCGCTCGTCCTTCTGACATCATCGCGGCCTCATCACGGCATGATCATTCTCATCATGGGCATTGCCGGAGCCGGCAAGACGACCGTCGGCCGTGAGCTGGCCGCGGCCTTGCGCTGGCGTTTTTGTGACGGCGACGCCTTTCACTCTCCCGAGAACATCGGCAAACTGCGGCGCGGCATCCCGCTCAGCGATGCCGACCGGCAACCGTGGCTGGCCAGCATCCGCGCGGCCCTCGCCGAGTGGGTGGCGCGCCGCGAGCCGATGGTGGTGGCCTGCTCGCTCCTCAAAGCGTCCTACCGGGCTACCGTCCTCGCCGGCCATGACGATCATGTCCGGATTGTCTATCTG
Source organism: uncultured Nitrospira sp. (assembly GCA_964642845.1). Taxonomy (GTDB): domain Bacteria; phylum Nitrospirota; class Nitrospiria; order Nitrospirales; family Nitrospiraceae; genus Nitrospira_D. The sequence goes on along the minus strand of CAZXRB010000002.1, from coordinate 81,250 downwards.
AAAGCAAGCCGGGAGCTGCTGCGGCAGCGTTTAGCGGCGCGCACCGGCCATTTCATGGGCCAGGCGCTGCTGGATAGCCAATGGGACATTTTGGAAGAGCCGATCGATGCGGTCGTGATCGACGCGGCTCAGCCGGTCCATGATATCGTCACAACAATCCGCGCCGCGCTCCGCGTGTGACGATGGCCCCGGCCGCTATTGCGGATTCGCCGGCGTCTTCGTCGCTTCCTTCACCGGCGGCTCGATCTTGATGTCCGGCCCCTGCACTTTCGGCAGCACGCCGGCGCCCGGTTTTTCGAGAATCCGCTCATCGTTCTGATTGCTCAGCTGCTGTCTGGTATGGGCATCCTCCGCTATCGCCGACTGTTGCAGTGCCCGTTCGCCCGTGGCATTGCGTTGGCCGGGATCGTGGGACAGGGCCTTGCCGGTGACGGGATCGGTGGCCTTGCCCATGGGGTAGCCTTCGTGCTTGGGCAACATGGCCGGATTGGCCCAGGCCACCGTCCCGAGACAGAAGCTGAGCGTTGCAGCTGCAATGATGTGCGTGAGTCTGATCACGGTATCCTCCTCTGTCTGGATAAACGGGAATTCGAAGGCATCGGGACGACGGCCTGACGACGCCAGTTGCGGGACCGGAGGCCGAATAGGCGGCGGGGGATGCGGGTACGGATCGGGAACCGGAGGTTCAGGCGGCGGAAAAGGGCTGGGATCGGGCGGGATCGGTTCCGGATCCGGGTCCGGTGCAGGGCCACGTAGAAAGAGATGCGGGACAAGACAGACCACGGTCCTATCGTAACAGGCACAAGGGTGCCTTGGGCCTGGGACGAACCCTTGAAGGCGGTCTCCATGCGCGGGTTCACGCACCTCTTGCAGCGTGACCTTCGAACGCAGCGGCTCCGCCAGGGCGCGAGAACGACCGGCGCCGAGGCCGTGAACCCCTGACGAGATCCTCAAGAACAAACATATTGAACCGGCCCTGCGTGCCTCTTTATTCTTTGAACAGGAGTATCGCTCGCCTCATTCACCATGATGCTCCCCTGGAGCAGAGGAGGATGTCATGCGGAGACCGAAGCTGGGGACGCTGTCCAAGTCATTTGACGCGCTGTTGGCGGACAAACGGTCGCTGGAAGAACGGGAGCACGGCCTGATCGCCCGCCTCAACAAGGTGCTCGGGCCACTGGGGTATCGTGTGGAGCCGGCGACGCGCTCCACTTCCTCCGCGCCAAAACGCCGCCGCCGGGTCGATTCGCGCGGTCAGCACGTCACGCTGAAATCCAGCGAGCAGAGCTCGATGAACCACAGTCCCAAGCGCCGTGGGCGCCCGCCTCTCAAGAAGGTCGCTTGAAGCGAGACCTCTCGAACGCCGTGATGCCGGCGCGCCCGTCCCGATAGGATCGAAGCTGGCATGCGACTAAAGGGCGCTTGTCGCCGGTCTCCGGCCGTGGGTTCGTTGACAGTCCAAGTTTTCTTGTGATACCGTCCCTCGTTCGTTGCGCCGCGTCCGGCGCCCTACACCTCGCTCCCGGCTCGTTCGGGGGCCTTTGTCCAGGAGGATCGCTGCATGGAGCTCTACGAGTCTCTGTTCATTATCCGTCCGTCCGTGTCGGACGAGGAGACCACCGCTCTCATCGAAAAGATGAAGGGCGTGGCCGATAAGACCGGCGCGCAGTTCATCAAGTCGGAGAATTGGGGGCGCAAGAAGCTGGCCTACGAAGTGCGCCGGGAGCGGAAGGGCACCTACGCCTATTTTTATTTCAAGGCCCCCAACCACACCGTGTCTGAATTGGAGCGGGCCTATCGGCTCGAAGACAACATCATCAAGTTTTTGACCATCCGGCTCGAAAAAGAATTGGTCCCGCGACGGCCGGCGGACGCCGCAACGCAGGAGGCCGACGGTGGCCGGGTTTAACAAAGTTATCCTGATCGGGAATCTCACCCGCAATCCGGAACTGCGGTACACGCCCAGCGGCACACCCGTCGCCAGCTTCGGGCTGGCCGTGAGCCGGCGGTTCAAGCAGGGCGACGAGCTCAAAGAAGAAGTGTGTTTCGTCGATATCGTGGTGTTCGGCAAGCAGGCCGAACACTGCGGCCAATATCTCAGCAAGGGCAACGGGGCGATCATTGAGGGCCGCTTGCAGCAGCGACGCTGGGAGACGGAGGACGGCCAAAAGCGCAGCAAGCATGAGGTGGTCGCGCAAACCGTGACGTTCATGCCGAAGCGCCAAGAGGGGGGAGGGGGCGCCGGGGTGGAAGCCCCGATGTCCGACGAGCCCGGCTACGACTATGAAGACCCGAGCTAATCGCCGGGCCATGAGGAGGCAGTGACTATGGAACGTGGAGAAGGCGGCGGTGGACGGTTGTTTCAGCGAAGACGTCCCTGCCGGTTTTGCTTGGACAAGATGCCGATCGATTTCAAGGATGCCGGCTTGCTGCGAAATTTCCTGACCGAGCGCGGGCGGATCGTTCCTCGCCGTATTTCAGGAAACTGTATGGGCCATCAACGCGAGCTGACGGTGGCCATCAAGCGCGCGCGGCATATCGCGCTGATCAGTTTTGCAGAAGAGCGGTAAGCGGGCGTCACGCACCATCTTGATCTTGGTATATTGTTGATATGACGACGTGGGGCAGGAGTACAACTGCGGAGAGCACGATGGCACTCCTCACACAAAAAATCTCCGATATCACCGACGAAGGGCTGTCTCTGACGGGCGACGTGACCGCGGAAGAGCTGAGTCTGGCGGAGACGGATGCCGTGGTGAGCGGGCCGCTCGCCGTGGGCCTCGAATTGCGGAACGTGGAAGGAACGGTCTGCGTGACGGGCGTGGTGGAAGGCACCGCCGTGCGCCAATGTGTCCGGTGTTTGAAGGAGTTTCACGAGCCGATCGGGTTCGCCGTGCGCGTGGCCTACGAGCGCGAGCCGAGGGCGCCGGCGCCCAGACGCGAGGATGCGGGGAAGCGGAAATCCGTGGTGCCCATCGACGTCGAGCCGGAGGAGTCTCGCGACGACATTTACCACTACGTCGGGGACCAGGTCGAACTGGCGCCGATGTTGCGGGAGCAGTTGATCCTCGCCGCTCCCATGCATCCGCTGTGCAACGACGATTGCCTGGGCCTCTGTCCTCGGTGTGGGAAGGATTTGAACGAGGGGCTCTGCGGGTGTGCGGCCGAGCCGACCGGTGGTCCGTTCCAGGTCTTGCGGGCCCTGACCCAGAAACACGACGAATCCGCCGACCAGTCGCGCCGGCGCTGAATGACAGAAGGGAGTTGCCATGCCAAATCCGAAACACAAACATTCCCGCGCCCGTCGCGATAAGCGCCGCACCGCCAAGCTGCGCATGACGCCTCCCGGCATGTCGGTCTGCCCGCAATGCCATGAGCTGAAGCTGCCTCACTACACCTGCTTGAACTGCGGGACGTACAAGGGCAAGGCCGTCATCCAGGTCGAGGAAGCGTAAGGGCCGGTGACAGGCCGCTCTTCCAGCCTGCCCACCGCGTCTCGCCGGACGACTTCCGAGATCGATTCCTCGTACGGTCAAGTTTCCGTTGTGTCAAGCGGTGTTCTGCGCTAAGCTCAGCACGCCCATGGCGGCGGTGAGAGAGCCGCGCGCCCCGGCTGGCCGATCCGGCATCTCCTGTGAGCACATCATCTGGCATGAAAATCGCGCTCGACGCCGTAGGCGGTGACCACGGTCCTGCGCCCTGCATCGAGGGGGCCCTGCAGGCCGCCCGCGAATTCGACGTCGAGGTCATTCTGGTCGGCGACGAAACCCTGTTGAAAAGGGAATGCGAGCGCCTCGCCTGTCGCGACCCCCGCCTCTCGATTCGCCATGCCTCACAAGTGGTCGAAATGCACGAATCGCCGGCCGCCGTCGCCCGCAAGAAGCGCGATTCGTCGATTTGGGTCGCGACGGAGCTCGTCAAGAGCGGCGAAGCCGACGCGGTGGTCAGTCCGGGCAACACCGGCGCCAGCATGGTGGCGTCCTTTTTCGTGCTCGGCCTGACGAAAGGGGTCGAGCGTCCCGCGATTGCGACGAGCCTGCCCACGCTCACCGGCGAGGCCATCATGCTCGATGTCGGTGCCAACGTGGATTGCACGGCGCAGCATCTGGAACAGTTTGCCCTGATGGGGAACGAATACGGCAAGCACCTGTTCAAGAAGGCGAATCCCCGGATCGGGCTCCTGAGCATCGGTGAAGAAGACAGCAAAGGGAATGAAGTGACGAAGGAGGCCTTCAAGCGCCTGAAGGCCAGCCCGCTGAACTTCGTAGGCAACGTCGAGGGCCGGGACGTGTATAGCGGAAGCGCCGACGTGGTCGTCTGCGACGGCTTTATCGGCAACGTGGCGTTGAAGATTTCCGAAGGCGTCGCCGAGACCATCAAGAAGCTCCTGCTCAAGGAAATTTCCAGCTCCTTCCTCGGACGGCTCGCCTATCCGCTCATCGCCGTGCCGTTGCTCAATTTGAAGCGGAAGATCGATTACGCGGAATTCGGCGGCGCGCCCTTGTTGGGTGTCAACGGCATCACCATGATTTGCCACGGCCGATCCTCGGCCAAGGCTATTAAGAACGCCATCCGCCGGGCGAAAGGGATGGTGGAAGGCCGCGTGCATGAATTGATTCAACGGGACATCGAGGAAAGCCTCGCGCGCCCGCCCGTGGAGCTGCAGTCGTGAAGGCGCGCATCACGGGCACCGGCTCCTACGCGCCCACCAAAGTGCTATCCAATACGGACTTGGAACGCATGGTGGCGACGTCGGACGACTGGATCCGTGAGCGCACCGGCATCCGAGAACGGCGTATCGCGGCCGCGGGAGAAGCCTGTTCGGATCTGGCGGTGGTGGCCGGCACGCGGGCCTTGGAGGCGGCCGGCATCGCCGCCGCGGACCTCGATCTCGTTCTGTTAGCCACCTGCACGGGCGACTTTCCGCTTCCGGCCACGGCCTGTCTGGTCCAACACCAACTCGGCGCGACGAAGGCCGCGGCCTGCGATCTCGGCGCCGCCTGCTGCGGGTTCGTGTATGCCCTCTCCATGGCCGATGCCTATGTGAAGACCGGCATGCGGCATGTGTTGGTGATCGGCTCGGAAGTGATGTCGGCGATCACCGACTGGACCGACCGCAACACCTGCGTGCTGTTCGGCGACGGGGCCGGCGCGGCGGTGGTCAGCGCCTCGGACGGCACGCGGGGGATTCTGTCCACGCATCTTCGGTCCGACGGAAATCTGTGCGAGCTCATTGCGGTGCCCGGTGGCGGATCCCGCGTCCCGCCATCGGAAAAAGTGGTGGCCGAGCGGATGCAGTACATCAAGATGAAGGGCAACGAAACCTTCAAAGTGGCCGTGCGGACCTTGGAAGAGATCGCCCGCGAGACCTTGGAGGCCAATCATCTGAGGGTCGAAGATGTGGACCTCTATGTGCCGCATCAAGCCAACGTCCGCATTCTGAAGGCGGTGGCCGACCGCTTGGGTCTTCCCTTGGACAAGGTGATGCTGAATCTGGATCGGTACGGCAACACATCGGCGGCGTCCATTCCCATCGCGCTCGACGAGGCGGTCCGTTCGGGGCGCATCCGGCCGGGATCGCTGGTGATGTTGGGAGCGTTCGGGGCGGGCCTGACCTGGGCCTCCGCGCTCCTTCGGTGGTGACCGTGTCCTCCACCAGGCTCGTCTGACCCCGCGGTGAGCGGGCGACTTCCTCGGAGAGGGGCGTGTCCCGCCGCGAATGTTTTCTATTTGACATTCCACGGGATTTCTAAGATATCTAACCGCTTATGACTTCCGGAATCGGGCTCGTGTTTCCCGGACAAGGGTCCCAATCTGTCGGCATGGGCAAGGCGCTGTACGACGCCCATCCCGCGTTGAAAACGCTGTACGAGGAAGCATCCTCGGTGCTCGGCTACGATGTCGCGGTGTTGTGTTTTGAAGGGCCGGCCGAACGGCTGAACCTCACCGAGTTTACCCAACCGGCGTTGTTGGTCAGCAGCATCGCCGCGCTCGCCGTGTTGGAACCGGCCCGCCTGAAACCTGTGGCGGTCGCGGGACACAGCCTCGGGGAATATTCCGCGCTGGTCGCGGCCGGCGGGGTGTCCTTCCGCGACGCGGTTCGACTCGTGCAGAAGCGCGGGCGATACATGGCCGAAGCCGTGCCGCCCGGGACCGGACTCGTGGCGGCGTTGTTGGGATTGGCGGCCGATGTCGTCCGGCAGGTGTGCCGGGAGGCCTCGGCGGCGGGTGTGGTGGCTGCGGCCAATTTCAACTCGCCCGGACAAGTCGTCATCGCCGGCGAGAAGGCGGCCGTAGAACGCGCCATCGAGCTCGCGAAAAGCCTGGGCTGTAAGAAGGCGATCCCTCTGCCCGTGAGCGTGCCCGTGCACACGCCGCTCATGCAGTCGGCCGCGGATCGACTCGCAAAGGACCTGGCCGTCGTACACTGGTCCGACCTGACCGCCCCCCTCGTCAACAATGCCGAGGCCACAGCGATCCGGCGCGCGCCGGACATTCCACCCTCGTTGATCCGGCAGTTGCCGTCGTCCGTGTTGTGGGAAGACTCCGTGCGCACGATGGCAGCCATGGGCGTGACGACGTTCATCGAAGTGGGGCCGGGAACCGTCCTCACAGGGCTCATCAAACGGATTCTGCCGGACGTCACCCTGCTCAATGTGCAGGATCCCAAGTCGTTGGAGGCGACGCTGCGAGCCCTGGCGTGACGCGAGGAAACGCCGCGTGACGGCGCTGCGAGATGTCTAACCGAGGAAGAGGTGCTATGTCATTGGAAGGGAAAGTGGCCATTGTCACGGGAGCGGCTCAAGGCATCGGGCGGGCGATCGCCGAACACCTGGCCCAAGCCGGCGCCGATATCGCCGTGGCGGATCTCGATCCGGGCCGCTCGCAGGACACCGTGGCCGCCGTGGAAAAGCTGGGCCGGAAGGCCTTGAACGTCAAGGTCAACGTCGCCGACGCCGGCGATGCGAAAGCGATGGTCGAGCAGGTGCTCAAGGCCTGGGGCAAGATCGACATTCTGGTGAACAACGCCGGCATTACGCGGGACGGGCTGCTGTTGCGCATGAAAGAAGAGGATTGGAACCTGGTGCTCCAAGTCAATCTCAACGGGACGTTCCACTGTACCAAGGCCGTCTTGCAGCCCATGACGAAGCAGCGGTATGGTCGTATCGTGAACATCGCCTCGGTCGTCGGCGTGATGGGCAATGCCGGACAGGCGAACTACGCCGCGTCGAAAGCCGCCGTGATCGGCTTCACCAAGACGGTCGGACGCGAATATGCCAGCCGGAACGTGACGGTGAACGCGGTCGCGCCCGGCTTTATCGACACCGCCATGACCCATGGGCTTCCCGCGGACGTGAAGGACACGCTGCAGAAACAGATTCCGCTGGGGCGGCTCGGCACGCCGGCCGACATCGCGGCCGCCGTGCGCTTTCTCGCGTCGGACGAGGCGGCGTATATTACCGGCCACGTCTTGCACGTCAACGGCGGGATGCTGATGGTCTGACAAGGGACAACCGACGAGGGCACAGCCAGCCGCGGCAGATCCCCACGCTGCGGCGTACGACGAGTCCATTGGGGAAGGAGGTTGGCATATCGATGGCAACAGTGGAAGAGCGGGTCAAGAAGATCATTGCCGAGCAACTCGGTGTCGAAGAAGACGAGGTGACGCCCGAAGCGTCCTTCGTCGAGGACCTCGGCGCCGATTCGCTCGATACCGTCGAGCTCGTGATGGCGCTCGAAGAGGAATTCGAAATCGAGATTCCCGACGAGGACGCCGAGAAAATTTTGACGGTCGGGAAGGCGTTGGAGTACATCAAGGAAAAGTCCTAACCGACGGCTTTTGCATGGCGGATCGCACCACACGACGCATTGTCGTGACCGGTCTGGGACTGGTCACGCCTCTCGGGACCGGGGTCGACAAGACCTGGAAGGCGATTTGCGCCGGAGAATCCGGGATCGGCCGCATCACGAAGTTCGATCCCTCGGCGTACGACGCGCAGATTGCGGGGGAAGTGAAAGACTTCGATCCCGCCCGCTTCATTGAAAAAAAAGAGATCAAGAAGATGGACACGTTCATCCACTATGCCGTCGGGGCCGCTCAGATGGCCGCGGATGATGCGGGGCTCAAGGTGCAGCCGGACGAGGCCACCAGAGTCGGCGTCTACATCGGATCGGGCATCGGCGGGCTGGGTTCGATCGAGCATTACCACGACGTCCTGAAGGACAAAGGGCCCGGCCGGGTCTCACCCTTCTTCATCCCGATGACCATCATCAATTTGGCGTCCGGGCAGGTGGCGATTCGGCTCGGCGCGAAGGGGCCGAACTCCTGTGCCGTGACGGCTTGCGCGACGGGCAATCATTGCATCGGCGACGCCTTCCGGCTCATTCAGCGCGGCGACGCCGACGTCATGGTGGCCGGCGGCGCGGAGGCGGCCATCACGCCGCTGGGAGTGGCGGGGTTCGCCGCCGCGAAGGCCTTGTCGTTCCGGAACGCCGAGCCCGCGAGAGCGAGCCGGCCCTTCGACGCCGACCGGGATGGATTCGTGCTGGGCGAAGGCGCGGGCGTCGTGGTGCTGGAAGAGCTCGAGCATGCCCGCCGGCGCGGGGCGCGCATCTACGCGGAAGTAATCGGCTACGGCATGAACAGCGATGCCTACCATATTACGGCGCCGCCCGAGGAAGGCGAGGGCGCGGTGCGTTGTATGGAGCTTGCCCTGAAAGACGCCGGCATTGCCAAGGAGCAGATCGGGTACATCAACGCCCACGGAACGTCCACCATGGCCGACGCAATCGAAACGCGCGCGATCAAGACCGTCTTCGGCGAGCAGGCCTATCGGATTCCCGTGAGCTCGACCAAATCCATGACGGGCCACCTCCTCGGCGCAGCCGGCGGGATCGAAGCCGTGTTCAGTATCCTGGCGCTGCACCACGGGATTCTGCCGCCCACGATCAATCTGGATCATCCCGACCCGGCCTGCGACTTGGATTATGTGCCGCACAAAGCCAGGCCGGCGGCCATTCGCGCGGCTCTTTCCAATTCATTCGGATTCGGCGGCGTCAACGCCTGCCTGATCTTCGGGCGCGTGGATGCCTAGCGTGCCAGCGACCATGCCCACGGCTCCTCCGGCCGATTCTCCGCCCCAGGTGCTCAACTACCGCTTCTCGAATCCCGCGCTGCTGACCGAGGCGTTGACGCACAAGTCGCACGTGCATGAGCGGAAGGGGCTGGAGCGGAAACACAACGAACGGCTGGAGTTCCTCGGCGATGCGGTGCTGTCGCTGATCATCAGCGACCATCTGGCCAAGCTGTATCCGCGCCTGAGCGAGGGCGCGCTGTCCAAGTTAAAAGCGAAGCTCGTCAGTGAAAGCTCCTTGGCGACCGCCGCCCGCCGGCTGAGTCTGGGGTCCCGCCTGAAGCTGGGCCGCGGGGAAGAACTGTCCAAGGGACGCGAAAAAGCCTCGTTGCTGGCCGATGCCTTGGAAGCCGTGATCGCCGCCATTTATCTGGACGGCGGCCTCGAGGCCAGCCGCAACTTTACGCTCGAGGTGCTTGAGGAGGAATTGCGGCAGATCGAATCTCAACAAGCCAAGCCGGGCGGCGACGACTACAAGACGCGGCTGCAGGAATGGTGTCAGCACCGCTATGACTGCCTGCCGCGGTATGTGACCGTGCGGGAATCCGGGCCCGACCACCATAAGATGTTCGAGGTCGAAGTGCAGGTGAACGGCAAAGTCGTCGGGACGGGCCATGGGCACAGCAAGAAGGAAGCGGAGCAACTCGCCGCCCAGCAGGCGCTGGAGCAAGCGCACGAGGAAGGATAACTCGCTGCTGGCATGGGACGATCCGCGATCGGGCCACTCACAGATCAAGGAGGTGAAGCGATGCCGAGGGAAGCGAGATGCCGCCTGATGACAGCGATCCTCATCGGCGCGCTGCTGGCCCTGGCGCCACCGGCTGTTCCGGCGGCGGACAAGGCGCCGGAGTCGAAAACCGAAGCGCCGAAGGGACCGCGGGCCATCATCAAGACCAAATTCGGCGACATGGAGATCAAGTTCTATCCGGACATTGCTCCGAAACATGTCGAGAATTTCATCAAGCTGGCCAAGTCCGGTTTCTACAACGGGACGATTTTCCATCGCGTCATTCCGGGATTCATGATCCAAGGCGGCGATCCCAACACGAAGGATTCCCTGAAGAAGGACACGTACGGGCAAGGCGGGCCCGGTTACACGATCAAAGCGGAGTTCAGTGATACGCCGCACAAACGCGGGATCGTCTCGATGGCGCGAGCCAGCGATCCGGACAGCGCCGGATCGCAGTTTTTCATCGTCGTGGAGGACAGCCGGTTTCTCGACCGCAAGTACACTGTCTTTGGAGAAGTGACCAAGGGCATCGGCGTCGCGGATAAGATCGTCAATCTGCCGCGTGACGAGCGGGATAATCCGAAAGAGCGCGTCGAGATGACCGTGACGATTCTCGAGTAGCGACTTCCATGGGGTTGCGCATGCCGCGCGGGAGGGGTCACTGTCCTCCCTCAATGTGCGCTGTTCACTCTGTAGGCTGGCGGCAGCAGAGCAGGACGTAAGAATTTCAACGGATACCGGCTCGCGCTCGTGGAGAATCCCTTCACCGGTTGACATGCCTCTCCTGGTTCTTTCTCCAGCACGTTTCTAAACGCGGGATTCCCAAATTGTCGTCCCACCCCTGGACTGGCATGTCCCTTGCTGGGTGATGGTCCGACTGTCAAAAATTCTGTGCCGGTGTTCCAAGCGCGTGACGTCTATGGGACGGTACAGAATCAGCTCATGAGTGGCACAGGGGGGCATGATGTATTGGGGCAGAGTACTCGCGGCGGGGTTGGTCTGGTGGGCCGGCACAGTATGGGGCGCGACTTTGAATTGGAATGCCAACACGGAACCGGATCTGGCGGGTTATCGGATCTATCGGTGCAGCCAACAGCCCTGCGGCCGAAGCTACGGGACTGCGACGCTGCTTTCAGCCGTGGGACGAGTCACCAGCTTCAATATCGGGACTCCATCTACGGTGCAATACTATGTGATCACGGCCTATGACTCCGTCAACAACGAGTCGACGGAAAGCAACGTGGTGACCTATACGCCGCCGCTACCGCCTCCTTCTCCGACTCCGACGCCCATACCGCAGCCCACTCCGGTCGCTCCACCGACCCCCACTGGACTGCGGTTTGCTCCAGCCGGATAGGCGAAACAGACACCAATTCCGCTTTGTTCTCCGAACGCTCCTCTTTCGAGGGGGGGCTTTTGTAGGATTTCGCCTCTTGGCAGCCGGGGCTATCCTTGGCCTACAACGGTGTAGGCTGGGAGGCCCATAGTGATCCGCGCGTCCACACGCCGCATGTACCGCAGGGTGCCCACCGATTATCAGGTGTGCTATGCGACGAGTTCGGCATTCCGGGCCGGGGTCGTGGAAGATCTCTCGTTGAACGGGTTCCGCATCCGTGGCGCGGCAGCGCTCCCCAGAAATGCGATCGTCATGCTGCGTCTCTGGCTGCCGAACGGAGCGGGCAGCATCGACATTGATCAGGCGATCGTGCGGTGGGTGGAGGAGCAGGAGTTCGGTGTGCAGATCATCGCCTTATCCAATGAGGCGGATCTCCGCCTTGCGCTCCATGTGGAGCATTTGCTCCGGCGCATGGTAGGGGAGCCGGTGGCTTCGTAAGGCCGTCGGGAATCGTCAGTGCTGATGGCCGCAGCCGGGGCCATGCGTATGGGCTTCGGCCGCGGGCGGCATGAAGGATTGTCCGGGCAGTACGATGTGGCCCGCCTCGTGTTGCCGGCGCAAATGCTCGGCGATCTGCGGGTGGTAGCGTTTGACGTACCCGATCAATCCCCCCAGAAACCGGCGAGACTGGAACGCGTGGCCTGAAAATTCCGATACGAACTGGATGGCGCGATCCAGGACTTCCGGAGCGGCGGAGGAATCCGCGATCTGCTCCGGGTTTTGTTTCTTGAACGTCTCATACTCCTTCTTAAGATGCTCGGCAAAGACCGGCATGGGCCCCGACGGCACATGGAGCGGGCTGAGCGTGCGCCGGAGCGCCTGCATCGCGGCTACCACCTCGGCGTCCTGTCCGTCCCGTCGCCCTTCGAAGTAACTGAACGTCACGACTTCCACCAAGTTGAACAGCGCCACCGCTTTATTGCCCCCGAGGTCGCCCAATTGACGATAGAGCTCCCGGCGGGCCGGCATGAACTGTTCGGCAAGCCGCATCTGCTGATATTCGTCGCCGCTATCGAGATAGGCGCAGTCGCTGGGGCAGGCCACGCGCACGAGCCGGTGCTCGCCGCAACAAAGACTGCAAATCAGTCCGCTCAGGGCCGGACAGGGCCGCTTCCCCTTGCGCTGATGGCAGTACACGCACCCGCTCATTTCTTCGTCGCTCCCTCCGCGCCGGGCTTCGGCGGGGGCGGCACGAAGCCGTAATCGGCCAACGTCCGTTTTTCGCCTTTGGGCTTGCCGTCAGACGGCGCTTCCAATCCGTTCATCTCCGCACCGTGCGCATAGTGGTAGGGCACAAGGATGAGATTGTTGGCGCGGTCAATGCTGATGTCCGCGGGCGTGGGCAAATACTCGGCGATGACCTGAAACCGGCGGTCGCGCGTCATGCGCCAGATCTTGCCCTTGGTGAAATCCGACACGTACATATTCCCCCAGCGGTCGAAATCCACTCCGCTCAAGTTTTGAAAGCGACCGGTAAAAAATCCGTTGGATACCAACTCGGTCAACTGCCCCTCCGGCGTAATCTCCAAGATGTTGCCCTTGTCCCAACTGACCGCGATGATGTGATTCGTCTTCGGATGGACCGCCAGCCCGGCGGGTCCCGACAGGCGGGCGTCGTGGATCAGCGGCGTAATGCGGTGCCCGGCATCCGTGTCGACGCGATAGATGGCATTGGCGGCCTGGTCGGAGACGTACAGCATGTGTCCTGGTCCAGCGGCGACGTCCGTCAAAGACGGAGAGGCGTGTCCGGGCGTGGCGGGAAATGAGACGGACACGACGAGCTTGCCCGTGTTCTTGTCGAAGCCTTTGAGTTGCTCGAGATCCGCCACGTAGAGCGTTTCCCCCAGGAGTGCGAGTCCTTTGGGCGCGTGCAAGGCGATGTCACCCCTCCCGCCTTGAATGAATTTCAAATCCACCACCGTGCCGTCATGGGCCAGCTTGGTGATGAAGCCGTTGTTGTCCCGCGCGTCGGGCTCGCCGTTGACGTTCGAAATGAAATAGTGGGGACCCTCGGGGTCGCCCACGAAGCTATGGGGCGATTCCAGACCCGTCACTTGCGCCGCGTCGAGGGGCGGAGCCATGAGGAACATCCCAAGCCCGAGGGCGGCGCAAGCACACAGGCGTAGGTGGACGATGGCCAATGGAGTGGGTCGATTCAGGTGAAGGAATGCCGCATCGTAGCCAACGGTCAGACGAGCTGTCAAGGAATCTGCGATGAAACAGTGCCGTGGTAAGCGTGGCCTGCAGCGCGCCTCCGCCTAAGGATCCGGCAGCCGCTGGCGCGAGATGATGAGTTCGTCGTACCACGTATAGGCGGTCGGATGATCTTGCTGATCGCTCTTGCCGGTGTGGTAGGGCGTCAGCAAAATCTTTCCATACTTGGCGGCGGGATTGTTGTTGGCGAGGTCGTAGCCGGTTCCGGAAAAGGGCACCGGCACGCCGAAGATCATGGCGGGTTCCGGCGACAGGTCGATGGCGAGCTCCGGGGGAGAGCCGTCTCTCGCGACCCATAGTCGGATGAGGCTGTCGCCTCGATAGTTGAAATCGTTCTGATACCAATGGCCAATACGGACTTGAAGCTGAAACGTCATCCATTCATCGGCGACGTAGGGTGGGAACCGCCGCTGGTACAGCGGTTCGTACTGGCCGTCTTTCCCTCCGCAGCTGTGGTACATCTGAGGATAGCCGGCCTGTGACGTGTTGCTCACCACCAGCTCCAACTGCGTACACCCCGGCGAATGAAAACCCGGCCGGTCTCCTTCTCCGATGACCGCCTGCTTCCATCCGAATCCTCCCTCATAGAAGGTGTCGAGCATCTCAGGGGAAAATCTTTGCCGCCACTGAACGAAGAACTCTTCGCCTTCACCGAACTGCACGGACAAATCATCGGCAAAGTTGGCTTCGAAATGCCCCGATGTATCAGGACCTGACCGCGGCGGGATCGTGAAGCGCAGCGATCCTGCGCCGGAGGCGCGTATCGCCGAATCGATGTCCGGGACTATTTGCGTGCCCCAGATCGGGTATAAGTAGGCACGGACTTCGCGGAGGGAATCGAATCCGAAACAACGGACAACACCTTCCGTTCTGCAGCGCGCCTCAAAATCGGCGCCGCTCGGGACATAGGTCGAGCTGGCATGTGAACAGGCCGCAAGCATCAGCGACACAGCAAGAACCAATACGGCTGTGCCTGCGCCTGGTCGTGGGAAGGGACGGTTCACAACGGGATTCTCCGTCAGAGAGAGGCCTGGGCGCAAGCTGCAAGGCCGGCCGGCGGCCTAACGGGCAATCATGGAGCACACCCAGCTTGACGGGCATTTCAGGCCCCTGGTATCGTGACGATTCTTTTGACGGGCACTTTCCAAGGAGGAGATCGTGGCGGCACGAGTGATCGATGGCAAGGCGTTGGCGCAACAAGTGCGGGACCGGCTCGCGAAAGAGTCGGCGGATCTGCTCGCACGCAAGGGCATCAAGCCGGGGCTTGCGACCATTCTCGTAGGTGACGATCCGGCCTCCCATATCTATGTCCGCAACAAACAGAAGGCCTGTGAAATGGCCGGGATCCACGTAGACGACCACAAGTTGCCCGCCGGCACGACGCAAGCGGAGCTCCTGGCTTTGATCGACAAGAAAAACGCCGATCCGCAGATCCACGGCATCCTCGTCCAACTGCCCCTGCCCAAACACATCGACAGCAAAATGGTGCTGGAGGCCGTGTCGCCGGTCAAGGATGCGGACGGCTTTCATCCCTATAACTTCGGCCGTCTGGTCGAAGGCCATCCGGTCTTCGAAGCCTGCACGCCGAAGGGGGTCATCAAGATGATCGAATCCACCGGCGTGTCGATCGAGGGGAAGCGCGCCGTGGTGGTGGGCCGCAGCAACATTGTCGGCAAACCCTTGGCGCTGATGCTGCTCCAGCGCAATGCGACCGTGACGATTTGCCATTCCAAAACGAAGGACTTGCCGGCCGTGTGCCGCGAAGCCGAACTCCTCCTCGTCGCAATCGGCAAGGCGAAGTTTGTGACGGCGGACATGGTGCGCGAGGGAGCCGTGGTCATCGACGTGGGCACCAACAAGACCCCTGAGGGGAAACTCTGCGGGGACGTGGATTTCGAGCCGGTGAGCCAGAAAGCCGGCTGGATCAGCCCGGTGCCGGGCGGCGTGGGTCCCATGACCATCGCCATGTTGCTGGACAACACCGTCGAATCGGCCAAGCGCGCCGCCGGCTTGGCATAAGGAGTCGCGTGGCCCGCGAACCCCAACGGTTGAAGGACGTGCTCGAACAGGGCCGGTTCGCCGTGACCATCGAATACAATCCGCCCAAGGGGACCAACATTGCATCCGTCTTGGACAACGCGAAGCAGCTCGTCGGCCGGGTGCATGGCGTCAACGTGACCGACAATACGGCGGCCATCGTGCGGGCCGGCTCCCTGCCGGTGTGCCGTCTGCTCTACGAGCTCGGGCACGATCCGGTCATGCAGCTGACCTGCCGCGATCGTAATCGCATCGCGATGCAGTCGGATCTTTTGGGCGCCCACATGCTGGGCATTCGGAACATTCTCTGCCTGACGGGCGACTATCCGACGGTCGGCGACCACAAGGACGCCAAGCCGGTCTACGACCTCGATTCCGTCCAGGTGATGCAGCTCGTGCAGGGGCTCAACGGCGGGCGCGACATGGCGGGCAACAAATTGGACGGCTCTACCGCTTTTACCATCGGCGCGGCGGTCACCCCGGAGGCCGATCCACTGGGGCCCATGCTGGCGAAGTTCGAAGTGAAGGTGAAAGCCGGCGCGCAGTTTTTCCAAACACAGGCCGTCTACCGGCCGGACCAGTTCGCGAGCTTCATGCAGGCCGTCCGGCCGTTCAAAGTGAAAGTGCTGGCCGGTATTCTGGTGCTGCGCAACGCCAAGATGGCCGAGTTCATGAACGCCAATATCCCCGGCGTCTCGGTCCCTCAAGCGATGATCGACGAGTTGCGGGCCGCCGGTGACAAATCCGAAGACGTCGGCGTGGACATCGCCGTCCGGACCATCAAGGCGGTGCGACCACACTGTGACGGCGTCCATATCATGGCCATCAAAGCCACGCATCGGCTGGGCGAGATCCTCACAAAAGCCGAGTTGGGCTGATGACCGTTCCCGAATTCCAGCAACAGAAGCGCGATCACAAGAAGATTGCCGTGGTGACGGCCTACGACGCATTGTTTGCGCGTCTCGTGGAGCAGGCGGGGATCACGGCGCTGTTAGTCGGAGATTCACTCGGCGTCGTCGTGCAGGGCAAGCCCACGACGCTGTCCGTGACGATGGACGACATGGTCTATCATACCCGGCTGGTGGCCGGCGCGGTGCGGCAGGCGCTGGTCATCGGTGATCTGCCGTTCATGTCCTATCAAGCCAGTACGGAAGAAGCGCTGCGCAACGCGGGGCGGCTGATCCAGGCCGGCGCCGCCGCGGTGAAGCTGGAGGGCGGGGCGGCGATGACGGATCGGGTGCGCGCCATGACGAGCATCGGCATTCCCGTGATGGGGCATCTCGGCATGACGCCCCAATCCGTGCATGCGTTGGGGGGCTACAAGGTTCAGGCGAAGGATGCCGCGCGCGCGACGGCGTTGTTGGAAGACGCCAAGGCCTTGGAGGTGGCCGGCGCCTTTGCAATCGTGCTGGAGGCTATCCCTTCCTCAGTCGCCCGGATGATCACCAAGTCGATCGCCATCCCGACCATCGGCATTGGCGCCGGGCCTCATTGCGACGGTCAAGTGCTCGTGCTCCATGATCTACTCGGTCTCTTCGATGAGTTCGTGCCGAAGTTCGTCAAACCCTATGCGCACCTCAAGACCGAGGTGATCCAGGCGCTCAAGCAGTACAAAGAGGAAGTCGAGCAGGGGAAGTTCCCGTCTGAATCCGAATCCTACCATTGAGCGTCGTTCCAATCGCATCATCAGGCCGCACCGGCACTCTGGGGGATCGGCTGACCGTCACCGTTGCTCCCGCCCCGGCCCCAATATGAGCCGTGGGGCCGGCTCTCAGGGGTGCTCCAGGCAGGATCGCAGGAGCGTGAGATAGCCGGTCACGTCGAGACCCATATAGGGTGACGGAAGGCCGGCCAGCCGGACCATGCCGGCACGGAGGAGCGTGGTCCGGGCTGTAGAGTGGCCGAGCGCGCATTTAAGATTGGCGGCCGCGAGCTGGATAAGGCCCTTGAAGAAGTGTCCTGGCACTGTGTCGCGCCCCGCCGCCCGCCACAGCCCTTCCCACACCTCATGGCTCTCCCACCAGTAGGCGAAGTTGTAGAGGTCCGCAGCATACAGATAGTCCTCGGACTCCTGCCATCGGTCGGGCGGAAGCTGTATGAGACGTGGTTCCGGCAGGCCATGCGAGTGTCCGTCAACGTGCCGCCGGGGATGGAGCGTCGTGCCGGGAACGAACCGATAGGGCGGAAACGGGCGTGTGGAATACCGAGGCCAGCCGACCCCAGGTTGGTCAGGTTCCGCCACGGCATTCCCTCGGATTGCCGCAGGCCACTTGAAAGACGCGCCGGTCCTCCAATCGCACTGCCGTCAGGTGGCGCCCCCAGATGCAGCCGCTGTCCAACGCCAGGACGTTGGCGGTGAGGTGGAGCCCCAAGGCCGCCCAATGGCCGCAGATAATGATGGCATCGGCATTGCGCCGGTGGGAGATTTGGAACCAAGGAAAGTGCCCCGGCGGCGCCTGGTCCGGCGGTCCGGAAAATCCCGTGGCGGCGGAACCGTCCGGCGTGCAGGTACGGAGCTTGGTCATGATGCGAGCGGCCGCCGCCAGGCGGGACAGGCCCGTAAGGCTGGCGGACCAATGCGGAGCTTCGTGGAAGAGGCTCTGCAAAAACGCCGGAGAATCCGGTCCGGACAGCGCGTCGGCGGCGCCCCGAGCCAGTGCTTCAGCGTCCGCGATGGTCCATTGCGGTAAGAGGCCGGCATGCACCATGAAATACGGACCTTCGCGGTGGTGAAACGGCTGCCGGCGGAGCCATGCCAGGAGATCGCCCACGTCGTCTGCCTTCAGCACGTCTTGGAGCGTGTCTTTGGGCCGGAGCGCGGCCACCCCCGCTGCCACGGCGAGCAGGAACACATCGTGATTGCCGAGAACCACAGATGCCGCGGACCCGAGCGACTTGATGTAGCGCAGCACGTCGAGCGACTGGGGGCCGCGATTCACGAGGTCGCCGACGAACCAGAGACGGTCCCGGGCGGGGTCGAAGCCGATGTCGGCGACCAGCCGCTCGAGGCTACGAAAGCATCCTTGCACATCGCCGATTGCGTAGATGGGCATCGGACCAACGTAAGAACGAAAGAGCGTCGATCAGGGGTACTTGGCTTCAATCACGCTGCGGAGGCCTCCGCGGGCGGCGAAGGTTCCGCTGACTCGTGCCCACACGGGGCGGCAAGCGTTCACGACATCCTGGAGGATTCTGTTGACCGCATTCTCATAAAAAATGCCGAGGTTCCGGTAGGCATGGATGTACATCTTGAGGGACTTCAATTCCAAACAGTCCTTGTCCGGCATGTACTGCACCGTGATCGTGCCAAAATCCGGGAGGTTGGTCTTGGGGCACATCGCAGTATACTCGGGAATCTCGATCGTGATCTCGTATCCTTTGTACTGGTTCGGAAACGTGTCGATATCGGGGAGCGGCGCGGTGATGCCGCTCTTGGCGTGCCGCTCGTTGTAACCCAGCTTCGTGGCTCTCTGTTTCCTTCCGGTCGCTTTACGTTTCACGGTTCACGCTCACGTCTTCTACACCTCTTTCATCCACTGGGTCTGTCCGATTTTTTCCAGCTCGATATAGAGCGAGACCCAGGGACATTTCATGTCCGGATAGACTTCGCAGAACCCGCCCTTGCGGACGCCGCCGCAGGGACCATGCGCCATAAATTTCGGGCATTCGGCCTTCAGCGAATCGTCAGGAATCGGCGGCCGCTTATGGACTCCGCCGACATGGGCGCCCGCGTCGTCTTCACCGGGGATGAGGACTCTCAACGGCATGTGAGCAGTCTAAACGGATTGCGACGCATCGGCAATCGCTAAGGCGGATTCTCGCCGAAAAGTTTCACGGCATTGATTGAGGTTGGGGCGAAGGGCCTATCCAAGTGACTCCGCTCTAGGCCTTCTTTCGTATGGTGTGGGTCTTCTGAAGAGTTGCGTTGAATTTCAGGATCTTATACTATTTTTACGCAGGGTGATCGGTAGGCATCGTTGCCAAATATACAAATTGACAGCGTTTTTTTAGCTTTGCTAGGATGGGCGGGCTCGTGAAGAGCCTGTGCCGCCTGATCCCATCGTCCCACACGTGTCCTTCGTTCGTGCGCTTGCGTTGAACCAGACCTGCAACGGTTCGCCGTTGCCGTGACATAAGGGAGGTGCCTGATGAGTCTCGATTATGTGAAGTTTTCACACGGCTTTGAAAAGTTCATGCCGAAAGAATACCGGGACATGGTCGAACATGGGCCCTTCGGAAAGAAAGTGACCGTGTCGCAGATGGGCAGTTTCAAAGAAGTGCTCGAAGAGCACCCCATGTGCGCCGGCTGCGCGATGACGCTGTTCATTCGCCTGGCCATGATCGCCTTCCCCAATCCGGAAGATACCATTACGGTCGGCACGGCGGGCTGCGGTCGGCTCGCGATTTCCCAGGCGGCGATTCCCTTTGTCTACGGCAACTATGGCGACCAGAACGGCGTGGCCAGCGGTCTGTCCCGGGGGTTGCGGTTGCGCTTCGGCGATAAGCCCAAGGATGTGGTTGTGATGGCCGGCGACGGGGGGACGGCTGATATCGGATTCCAGCAGGTGCTCCATTCCTGGTTCCGCAAAGAGCGCTTCACGACCATCATGTTGGACAACGAAGTGTACGGCAATACCGGTGGCCAGGAGAGCGGGATGACGAACCGCGGGGCTGTGCTCAAGATGGCACCGCTCGGCAAGAAGTTTGAGAAGATGGACATGGTCCAGATGGCGAAGGTCGCGGGCTGCGCTTACGTCGCCACCGTCGTCCCGAACAACCCGCGCCGCGTCGAGAGCGTGATCAAGAAAGCCGTGCTGATCGCCCGCGAAGTGGGATCCACCTACATTCAGGCCTATACCTCCTGCAACATTGAATACGCCATCCCCACCGACAAGGTGATGGAAGATGCGAAGAACGTCGAGAACGATCGGTACGCCTTCTCGGAATACATCAGCGAAGAAGCCAAGCAATACTTGGCGGAGCGCTACGGGTACAAGGAATATCTCCCGAAGCCTGCGGCCCCGGCTGCGGCGATTCCGGGCAAGGCCTGAGCCGACGAAGGGAGGCTGAATCATGGCGAAGCGGTTCAACATTCGGATGGCGGGCGTCGGCGGGCAAGGCGTCGTGACCGGCTCGCATATTCTCAGCACGGCGGTGATCAACGCCGGGGGGGAAAGCACGATCGTGCCCTTCTATGGATCGGAGAAGCGGATGGCGCCGGTCGAGAGCTACGTGCGGGTTTCCGACGAGCCGATCTACGAGATCGGTGAGATCACGTTCCCGCACATCATTATCATCTTCCACCCCCAGGTCATCACTCACGGCAAGTCGTACACGATGCCGTTCTATTTCGGGCTGAAAAACGACGGGATCGCGTTGATCAACAACGACGGGCCGATGAAGCTGCAAAAAGACCATGCGCAAGAGTTGGAAGAGCGCCGCGCCAAGCTGTACTACCTTCCGGCCACCAAGATTTCGCTGGAGGTGTCCGGTATGGACTTGGCCACCAACATGGCATTGATGGGCGCCATCGGCGCCATCACGGGTCTGACGAACATGGCGGCGCTGGAACAGGCGGTGAAGGATCGCTTCCTCGGCAAGGGTTTCGTCGTGTCAGGCGGCACGGCGGCGCTGGACAGCGTGGTCGAACGGAAGTTCAAGAAGAAGCAAGAGTTGATCGAGAAAAACGTGGCGGTCATGCGGGCGGCCTGGAACTACGCAGTCGACCACGGCTGGGCCTCGAAAGACGTGAAGCGGATCGAGGAGCCCGTGGCGGCGGCGACCGCGACTGCATGACGGTCACACGGAAGGAGTTTCCATGTATCTCGTAGCCGATATCAATGTGGAAATCTGCGCCGCGAAGAGCTGCAAGCTCTGCACGCAGTACTGCCCGGAAGCCAACACGATTCTGTACAGCGACGAGCTGGGCAAGGATAAAGGGTTCAAGTACGGCTCGGCCTATGTGGCGGTGGACCGCTGCAAGGGTTGTGCGCAGTGCGTGTGGGTGTGCGACAACATGGCGAAAAACCACGCCATTAAAATGATCATGATCGACCAGTTGCCGAAGGCGGCGCTGACGGACAACATTACCTACGGCGAGAAGAGCACGACCGCCGTGTTGGCGAGTCCGGTCGTCGGATAAGCGGGACGCAAGCAAGAAAGGGGAGCGGGCGTGGCAATCACCCAAGACACGAGAGAAAAGATCATTGTACCGGGCCCGGCGGGATTCCACCCGCCATCCGCCGCTCAGCTGGGCGTCTCCTTGCCCGAGCCGGGGCAAGGCTTGTACTACGGCCTGCTGGAACCGAACGAGGACATGGTCATCGAAGAGATGGCGCGCAAGATGCTCACCAGTCCCAATGCCACCATCTTTCCGGGACCGTTGGTGTTGTGGGCGTGGAACGAGCATGCCGTGGAGAAGGCCAAGGCCGTTCTCGAGATTGCCGCGCAGATTCCGGACGTCATGATCATTCCCATGCCCGACTACCGGCCGAAGTATCCCAAGATCGATCCGGAAGAAGTCATCAATCCCAACCATCCGAATCTCACCATTTGGGGGAACAAGATTGAAGCCTGCATTTTCGTGGGCGTGCATTGCCATTACGCCAATCTGACCCTGAAGATGATCCGGGCCGGCACGAATTGCTGCACCATGGCCATTTGCGCCGAGCAAGGCCACGAAGACGCCATGCTGACCATCCGGGACTCCGATACGGCGAAGTTGCGGAAGGTGGCGCAGATCTTCAAGCGAGTGCGGGAGGAGATGGGTATCAAGTTGCCGGAAAACGGGGAAAACGTTCGGTTCACCGGCACGCAATCCCGGGTGCACGGCGGGAAAACGCATACCAATCCACTCGCTTTTGCGCCCTCACCGGCCGGCCTGGGCAGCGCCGCGGCGTTCGGCCATTCGGCCGAACAGATGAAACGCGAGGGGTAACAGGGCGACCGTCGATATAGCCAAGAGGTGCAACGATGAGCGAAACCGAAGTCAAGACCAATCCCCAGGGCGATCCGATCACCAGCGTCGCGGTCCCCAAATCGGACGGAAAGAAAGATCCCCACGCGGAGGCCAAGCGCCAGCGGGTGGTGACGCCGGAATATATGTTCCACGAAGCGCCTCGGACCAAGGAATTCATCACCGGCAGCGAAGCCGCCAAGGAAGCGATTCGCCGCTCGAACGTCGATCTGGCCATCGCCTACCCGATCACTCCGCAGAGCGAGACCATGCAGCTCGTCGGCGTGCTCTACGGCGAAGGCTACGTCAAGGAATACTACCGCGGGGAGGAGGAAGTCGGCGTGATGGCGGCCATCGCCGGCGGCTCCCGCTCCGGCGTCCGGTGTTTCACCGCGACGGCCGGCCCCGGCACCTTGCGCGGTCTGGAGGGCATCGCCTCCTGGCCCGGCCACCGGCTGCCCGCCGTGGCGATGTTTACGTGTCGCGTCGTCAACGCGCCGCTGGCGATTCAGCCGGACAACATCGAAGTCGCGTATTTGATCAACTGCGGCATGATCGTGTTCCACGCTGAAAATCAGCAGGACATGTTTGATTTCATCATGGCGGGCTTCGTGATCAGCGAGAAAAACGACGTGACGCTGCCCGTCGGCGTCTGCTGCGACGGGTTCTTCGTCACGCACGCCCGCGGCTATGTGCGCATGCAGGATCGGGGCATCAAGCTGCCCCCCCGTGAGCCCTGGCGCGGCGCCGTGCCGGTCCTCGACGCCGAGAATCCGCCGGCCCGCTTGTCCCGCGACGCTCCGGTCCAGAAATCCAACTTTATGGCGTACAACATCCACGCCGTGTGGCAGCAGGAAGTCTGGGCGGCCGTCGAGCGGTCCCGCAAGTACATCAACAAGTATCTGGGCGGCTTGCTGACACCCGAGAATGTCGAGGGAGCGGAAGCCATCATTATCGCGTCGGGCAGCGCCGCGGCCCAGTCGCGCGAAGCCGTGCGTCTCTGTAAAGAGAAGGGTATCAACGTCGGCCTGATCAAGATCCGTTCGATCCGGCCGTTCCCGACCAAGGAACTGCGCGAGCTGTGTAAGGACGCCAAGCTGATCGTGGTGCCCGAGTTCAATTACGTCGGCTGGTTGGCGAGGGAAGTGGCCACGGCCATTTACGGTTACTCCAAGGCCAGAATCATCGGCGGTCCGCGGGTCTACGGCGGCCAGTCCATGCCGGTGGAATTGATCGTGGACGAAGTGGAGTCCGGTCTCACCGGGAAGAAGTCCACGAACGTGGCGATGTCACAGATCATGGGCGGACCGGTCAATCCCGACGAAGTCGCGCATTTCATGCGCAGCATCTGACACAGAGAGGGGCAAAACAGAAAGGCCCGGCAGGCTTCAATGCCCGACGGGCCTTTCTGTTTTTGATTGTCTGTTCAGTCTGTCTTGTCTATCTGGTCGGTTAAATATGAGGACCGGAGAGACAAGAAGGACCAGATAGACCGAATAGACCGTGTTCTATCCTTGTATCTCGTCCTGCACCATCTCCTCGCTGGACGGCATGCCGTGGGCGACGAACTTGGCATAGGAGAGATAAATCATCGCGCTGTCCCGCATCGCTTTGTAGCCTTGGGTCATGCGCACCAGCTTGTCCGAACCAGGCGCCTCCGAACGCTCGAGCGTCGTCACGTGTTCCTGGAGCAGTAACGTGAAGCGCTCCATCGCCTGTTCAACCTCGCGATAGGATTGTATGATCTCGTCCGTCATGATCGTCCTCCTGACGAACTGAGCATACACCAGCATATGGAGGCCTTCAACCTGCAGCTTCGACCCTACGCGCTCTCTGAGCCGGTCCGGCGCTTGTTTGAATCGTTCGTGCAGGACAATGACCCGGCGAAGCTTGTCGCGAGCATCACGGCGCTCTCGACCCAGTTCACAAGAACGCGTCAGGAGCGTCGCATCCGGTATCTGGACGATCCGCAGCTTGCGGCGGGCTATGCCGCCTACTTCTTGCCGGTGAACTTTGCGAAAGTGCAGCGGTTGCTATCGGAGCTGCCGGAGGATTGGGCGCGTCGGGACCGTCTCGCCGTCCTCGATGTCGGCGCTGGACCCGGTACTGCGAGCCTGGCTGTCTTGGATTGGCTCTGCGGCCGTGGAGCGAACAGACCCTCGCTCGAAGTCTACGCCGTGGATCATTCCGCGCCGGCGCTGGCGCAAGCGGTCCAGTTGTGGGAGCGGTACCGCTCACAGGAGGCCGTGGAGGAGGCGCGCCTCACGACGTCGATCGTCGCACTCGACAAGCTCGGCAAGGCTGGCAGGGGGACAGCGCTCCCTGGCGGACCCTACGACCTCATTGTGGTCGCCAATTGTTTGAATGAGCTGTTTCACGACGCCGAAGACGCGCCGGCTCGTCGGGCCACGATGGTGGAAAACCTCCTGTCAATCCTCAAGGCGGATGGCAGTCTGATGATTATCGAGCCGGCGCTCCGATCCACGGCGCGGGCGCTGCATGAGACTCGGGACCAATTGCTGGCCCGTGGTGCTTGCACCGTGTACAGCCCCTGCCTCCACGATGGCGCGTGCCCGGCCCTGATCCATCCCGGCGATTGGTGCCATGAAGAGCGAGCCTGGACGCCGCCGCTTTGGGTTGTTGCCTTGGACCGCGACCTGGGGTTCATCAAGGACGCGCTGAAGTTTTCGTATCTCGTGGTGAGAAAGGACGGGCGGACGATCGTCCCGAGATCGCCGGATGTGTACCGCATCGTGAGCGAACGGCGGGTCTTCAAAGGAGAGAAGCGGGTGTGGGTCTGCAACGAGCTGGGCCGGTCGGAAGTCGGGAGGGTAGACCGGAAAACGTCGCCCACGAACGCGGATTTCGACAGAGTATCCCGCGGCGCACTCGTGCATATTGATGGCATCGAAAGGAAGGACAAGGAGAACCGTTCTGCGCGGCTTGGGCGGATTGCGGAGTCTAGTGCAGTCCGCATCATTCGAGAAACCTAGCGGCTAGTCCGCCTCCGGTTCCGAGCTGCCGTGCTGGTGGCTCACGCGATCCTCGTCAAACAATTCGGCCATCTCTTCCGCGATCATATCCCGATCGTCGGGCACCGAGACGAGCGGAAGTTCCTTCCGCTTCGGCGGCGTCGGTTCTGGGGTCTTAGGGTCTTTCGGTTCCATGGGACCAGTATACCGGATGAACGAGGGCGGCCGCTATTCGAAGGCTTCCAGCATAGATTTTTCACTGAACGGATGGGCGCAGTGGCGGCAGGTGACGAAATAGTGGGCCTCCCGGACCGACATGACGATCCGGAAGTCCAGATCGACTCCCGCCTGTTGGCAACGGGGACAGGGAATGGTCTTCAAGAGATAGGGAATATCCGGCTGCGTCCTGACATAGAAGTCCATGTCCGTGTGAATCGGGAACGAGTACCGGCACTTCTTGCACATGCCTTTGCACTCGCCGTCCGGCTGCAGCGTCCGGCGGTCCACCATGAACTCGCTCGTCTTGCAGATGGCGCATTTCACGCTGCTCAGCCGTTGCTCGACGGTTTCGATGCTAGGGCGGCTCATACGAGTCGTGTCTGAGGTGAAGGATGGTCCTCGGCGCCGGAACGCGGGTGCAGTATACGGGGCGCTGATCCTTCTCCGCAACCGAGACGGCCGTGCGGCGTCCCGCGCTAATGGTTGACGATCGCCGCAACTGGTTTATACTGGCACAGCGATGCACCTCATTACCGATTCTCTCCTCGTAGGCAATCTCGATGATGCACAGAATCCGCCTCCGGCGGTGGGGGCGCTGCTCTTCGTCGCGGAGGAATACGACGTTCAGCCGCTTCCATGGCTCGATTTCGCGAAAGTTCCACTGAAAGAGTTTGCCGAACCAGATCCGGCGGTTTTGGCCAAGGCGGTGCGCTGGATCGTCGATCATCTGCCGAACAATCGCCTGATGGTCTGTTGCCGGGCCGGCATGGGACGGTCGGTGTCCGTCGTAATCGCGTACCTGTGCTGTGCGCAGGGGATGCCCTATGACGAGGCGGTGAAGCTCTGCAGGATGAGGCGGCCCGGGGCCTTGCCACTTCCGGGATTGCGCGATGCCATCGAAGCGGCGGGCGCCCGTCTGGCCGCCTCGGAGCGCGGAGCATTTCCGAAACCTCGCTGCGCCTGACCCCTTCTTCGTCCGTCCTACCCCGTTGCCTTTGGTCGCGATCCCGTGGCGTAATCGATGCGCAAGGCGATCTGTGATTGCGCTGCACGGTGACCTGTGCCCGAATTGCCTGAAGCGGAAGTGACGGCCCAGCAATTGCGCGCGCAGTTGCTCGGCACGCGTGTGGCCGAGTTCTGGGTCGGCCGCGCCGATATCATCCGGGAAGGCGGACGCGAGATCGGATGGTGTCCAGGGAGCGCGGTGCGGCGTGTCGAGCGTCGGGGGAAGAGCGTCATCGTGGCGATGGAGAAGCAGGGACAGGAACGCTATCTCGTCGCAGAGCTCGGCATGACGGGGTTGTTGCTCTTTCCTTCCGCGACGGTCAAACATCCCCAACATATCCATGCCGTCATCACCTTCGAGGGCCGTCCGGACGTCACGCTACGGTACTGGAATCCTCGCCGGTTCGGCCGCCTGTCCCTGTTCGACGGCCAGGGGCTGGACGCCTACCTTGCGCGACGCTTTGGATACGAACCGTTATCGGTGACCGCGCAGGAATTCACGCAGTTGCTGAGCCGCTGTCGCAGGCGGCTGAAGCCGTTGCTGATGCATCAGCAGACGATCGCCGGCATCGGCAACATCTATGCGAACGAAATCCTCTTCCGCACGGCGGTGCATCCCAATACCGTGGCCAGCCGGATGACGCCCGCGACCGCCCAGCGTCTCCATCAGACGATGCAGTCGGTCCTGCGCGAGGCGATCGCGTGCGGGGGATCCAGCGTGAGGGATTTCTTCGCCCCGGACGGGACCGAGGGCCGCTACAAGCAGCGCCATCTCGTCTACGGGAAGGAAGGCGCGCCCTGCCACAATGGCTGTGGCTCGCTGATTCGGCGCCTTCAGGGCGAGCGCAGCTCCTTTTACTGCCCCGATTGCCAAAAGCCTCGCCGGCGCCCTTAACGGACCTGTGGAACTATCGGATTCGACCCGGTATATCCGCTACTTACCGGCCGGTACTAGGCCTTTTGTGCCTTTCCCGGTTAGTCCCTCTGGTGTATTGTGTCACCGCGCCAATTTGGCTAGAATCCGCCTTCCTATCCGTCCTCATTTGTCTGGTGAAGGAGAACCGTCATGGCTAAGGTGCTGGAAGGTCCCGGGATGGGACTGATGAAGAAATGGGGCATTCATGTCCCTAATTATGTAGTGGTCACCTCCGCCGATGAAGTCGCCAAGCTCGGGCAAGTCAACGAGTGGATGAAGCGCTCCAAGCTCGTCGCGAAGGCCCATGAGGCGCTGGGGTCGCGATTCAAACTCGGGCTGGTGAAAGTCGGCCTGGACCTCAACGGCGCGATCGCGGCCACCAAGGACATGATCGGCCGCCAGGTCGGCAGCATCACGGTCTCCCAAGTCATTGTCTCCGAAATGATTCCGCACAAGGATGAATATTATTGTGCCGTCAAGTCGACCCGCGAAGGGAGCGAGATCCTCGTCGCGAATTGCGGCGGGATCGAAGTCGAGTCCAATTGGGATCGCGTGAAGCGGCTCACGTTGGATGTCGGACAGCAGCCGACCCCGGAAGCGCTGGAAAAACTCGCCAAGGACGCCGGATTTTCGGGGCCGCTCATGAAGAAGATGGCCGACTTCGCCGGCAAGATGTTCACCTGCTTCGACAACGAGGATGCGCAGTATCTGGAAGTCAATCCCGTCGTCGAGCGGGAAAGCGACGGGGAACTGGTGGCGCTGGACGCGGTCACGCTGCTCGACGCGGACGCCAAGTTCCGCCATCCGGACTGGAATTTCCAGTTCGCCGCGGAATTTGGACGGGCCTACACCAAGGACGAGCTCGAAGTCATGGCGGTGGACAGCAAGATCAAGGGCTCGGTCAAATTCATTGAAATCCCGGGCGGCGACACGGCGATGCTGCCGGCCGGCGGCGGCGCGAGCGTCTATTATTCCGACGCCGTGGTGGCGCGCGGCGGCAAGCTGGCCAACTATGCCGAGTATTCCGGCGATCCTCCCGATTGGGCGGTCGAGGTCCTCACGGAAAAGGTCTGTTCTCTGCCGGGCATCAAGAACATCATCGTGGGCGGCGCGATCGCCAATTTCACCGACGTGAAGAAAACGTTCGGCGGCATCATCAACGGGTTCCGCAAGGCCAAGGCGGAAGGCAAGCTCAACGGCGTCAAAATCTGGGTGCGCCGCGGCGGGCCGCGCGAAAAGGAAGGCCTCGACGCCATGCGCGCGCTCAAGGACGAAGGGTTCGACATTCACGTCTTCGATCGCTATACACCGCTCACCGACATCGTCGACAAGGCGTTACAGAAGTAGTGACGCGTCACGCGTGACCCGAGGGACGTTCTCGTCACTCGTCACCAGTCACTCGTCACGGTATTGAAGAGGAGATTGCGATGAGTATTCTGGCAAACAAGGACACCCGCGTGGTGATTCAGGGCGGGCAGGCGGGCGTCAATGCCGCCCGCCGCATGGCGGAGTTCTGCTATCTGATCAAGCGCCCGCTGAACGTCGAAGCCTTCGTCTATCCGCCCGACGCCGGCAAGACAAACGAGATCCCCTACGGCAGCGGCCTCATCGCCATTCCGGTCTACAAGACGGTCGCCGAAGCGACGAAGAACCATCCGTCCATCAATACCAGCCTCGTGTACATCGGGGCCGACCGCGCCATGAAGGCCGGGATGGAAGCGTTGGACGATTCCCACATCAAGCTCGTGTCCATGATTACCGAAGGCGTGCCGGAAAAAGACGCCAAAATCCTGGGCGCGCACGCGCGGAAGCTCGGCAAAATCTTCAACGGCCCGTCCTCCATCGGCATCATTTCGGCCGGCGCCTGTCGCCTCGGCGTGATCGGCGGGGCGTTTGATAACCTGGTCCTCTCCAAGCTGTATCGAGAAGGGTCGTTCGGCGTGATCACCAAGTCGGGCGGTCTGTCGAATGAAATCATCTGGATCTGCTCCCAGTTCGCCGACGGAATCACGACGGCGATCGGTATCGGCGGCGATGCCTATCCCGGCACGGATTACGTGTCCTATCTCGAGATGTTCGAGGAAGATCTCCAGACAAAGGCGGTGGTCATCGTCGGCGAGATGGGCGGGGACCTCGAAGAGCGGGCGGCCGAATGGTATGGGGCCAAGAAGCGGCGGATCAAGCTCATCGCGGTGGTCTCCGGCTTCTGTCAGGAGAGCCTTCCCAAGGGCATGAAGTTCGGCCACGCCGGGGCGAAAGAAGGCCTGAAGGGCGAGGGATCGGCCCGTTCGAAATCCGAGGCGCTCAAGAAGGCGGGCGCCATCGTGCCGCCGACCTTCGGGGCCTTGGGGCCGGCCATCAAGGACGTCTATCAAGAGCTGCTCAAATCCGGACAGGTGAAGGAGCCGGTCGAGCCGGCCGTCCTGCCGAAGCTGCCGAAGACCGTCGAAGAAGCGATGAAGGCCGACGAGGTCATCGTCACGCCGCTAATCCGCACCACCATCAGCGACGATCGCGGGGACGAGCCCTGCTATGACGGGTATCCCGCCTCCGAATTGATCAACAAGGGTTATGAGATCCCGCACGTCATCGGTTTGCTCTGGGATAAGCGGCTGATCTCGAAGCAAGAAGCCGAAATCATCAAGCGCATCATCATGCTCTCCGCCGATCATGGTCCCTGCGTCAGCGGCGCCTATGCGACGATCCTCGCGGCCTGCGCCGGCATCGGCCTGTCGCAAGCGGTCGCGGCGGGCCTCATCATGATCGGGCCGCGCTTCGGCGGCGCCGTCACGGATGCCGGCCGGTGGTTCAAATACGCCGTGGACAACAAGATGACGGTCGAGGACTTTCTCGCCTACATGAAGAAGAATGTCGGCCCGGTGCCCGGCATCGGCCACCGGGTGAAGAGCTTGCGCAATCCGGACAAGCGGGTGAAGGAGCTCGTCGGCTACGTCAAGAGCTTGAACATCAAGACCCCCTGCCTCGACTTCGCGTTGCAGGTCGAGCAGGTCACGGCGGCCAAGAAGGACAACCTGATTCTGAACGTGGACGGCACCATGGCGGCTGTGCTGGTCGATCTCGGATTCCCGGTGGACAGCCTGAACGGGTTTTTCATCCTGGCGCGCACGATCGGGTTGATCGGTCACTGGGTCGATCAAAAGCGCCAGGACAGCCGCTTGATCCGGTTGTTCGATTATCTGGTGAACTACGCGGCGCCCAAACGGCGCGAAGTGCCGCCGTTGAAATAGGAAGCTATCAGCTTACAGCCGTCAGCCTTCAGCTAGCTGAAAGCTGATCGCTGACAGCTCTTAAGGAGAGAAATCATGTCGATGGATCTTGCCAAGAAGCTGTATGCGAAGATGCCGGAGGTCATTGCCAAGGCCCGAAAGAAATTCGGCCGCGGCTTGACGCTGGCCGAAAAGATATTGGTGTCACACGCGGACAATTTCGACACCCAGGTCTGGGAACGGGGGAAGGCCATGCTGGCGCTGCGGCCGGATCGTGTCGCCATGCAGGATGCCACCGCCCAGATGGCCATGCTGCAGTTCATGCAGGCGGGCAAGAAGAAGGCCGCGGTGCCCAGCACAATCCACTGCGACCATTTGATCCGCGCCGAAATGGGTTCGGAGAAGGATCTCCTTCGCGCGATGGACGAAAACAAGGAGGTCTACAACTTCCTGGCGTCGGCGGCGAAGAAGTACGGCATCGGGTTCTGGAAACCCGGCGCCGGCATCATTCACCAGGTCGTGCTCGAAAATTATGCCTTCCCCGGCGGCCTCATCATCGGGACCGACTCGCATACGCCCAACGGCGGCGGGCTTGGGATGCTGGCCATCGGCGTCGGCGGCGCGGATGCCGGCGAGGTGATGGCCGGCTTGCCCTGGGAAGTGCTCCATCCGAAATTGATCGGCGTGCGGTTGACCGGCAAGTTGAACGGCTGGGCCTCGCCGAAAGACGTGATTCTGTATCTCTGCGGGCTGCTGACGGTGAAAGGCGGCACGAACAAGATCGTCGAATATTTCGGCCCGGGCGCCGAGACGATCAGTGCGACCGGCAAGGGCACGATCTGCAACATGGGGGCGGAGCTGGGCGCCACCACGTCGGTCTTCCCCTTCGATCAGAAGATGGTCGCCTACTTGAACATCACCGACCGAGCCGAGCTGGCCAACTTGGCGCAGTCGCACAAAGATCTTCTGGTGGCCGATCCCGAAGTCTACCAGTCGCCGGAGAAATATTACGACCAGATCGTCGAGATTGATCTGTCGAAGCTCGAACCGTACGTCGTCGGCCCGCACACGCCGGATCTGGCCCGGCCGATTTCAAAGATGGCGGCGGAAGCGAAGGAGAAGGGCTATCCGGTCGAGCTCAAAGCGGCGTTGATCGGCAGCTGCACGAATTCCTCCTACGAAGACATCAGCCGATCGGCGCACATCGCCCGGCAAGGCTTGAAGGCCGGCCTCAAGGCCAAGACAGCCTTCCTCATCTCGCCGGGGTCGGAGCGGATCTATCACACGATGAAGCGCGACGGCTTCTTGCAGACCTTTGAGCAACTGGGCGGCACGGTGTTGTCGAATTCGTGCGGCCCCTGCATCGGGCAATGGAAGCGGGCCGACGGCGTGAAGGGCAAGGCGGATTCGATCGTCAGCTCGTTCAATCGGAATTTCCCCGGCCGCAACGACGGGATCAACGAAACGCTCTCTTTCCTGGCCAGTCCGGAAGTGGTGACGGCCTATGCGCTGGCGGGCGATCTGGGCTTCGACCCGGTCCACCAGACACTCAAGGCCGCCGATGGCCAGGAGTTCAAGCTGGAGCCTCCGGTGGGAGAAGAGTTGCCGGCCAAGGGCTTTGCCAAGGGTGAAGAAGGCTATGTGGCACCCGCCGAAAACGGCGACGCCTTGACCGTCGATATTCCGCCGACCAGCGAGCGGCTGCAGCTGTTGCAGCCGTTCCCGCGGTGGGACGGGAAGGACTTCGAGAAGCTGCCGCTGTTGATCAAGACCAAGGGGAAGACCACCACGGATCATATCTCGCCGGCCGGGCCCTGGCTCAAGTTCCGCGGCCACCTGGACAAGATCAGCGACAACATGTTCCTGGGCGCAAACAACGCCTTCTCCTCGGAGCCGGGCAAGGGCACCGATGTGCTCACCGGCGAATCCGGGCTGACCATCGCGCAGATCGCCCGCCGCTACAAGGCCAAGGGCATCGGGTCAATCGTCGTCGGCGACGAGAACTACGGGGAAGGCAGCAGCCGGGAGCATGCGGCGATGTCGCCGCGCTTTTTGAACGTGCGCGCGGTGATCGTGAAGAGCTTCGCGCGGATCCACGAGACGAATCTGAAGAAGCAAGGCATCCTGCCGTTGACGTTCGCCGACCCCAAGGACTACGACAAGATCGAGCAACAGGATCGCCTCAGTGTCATTGGGCTACAGGACCTGGCTCCCGGCAAGCCGGTCACCGTGGTGATCCACAAGCCCAACGGGCAAGATATCAAGATCCACACGAACCACAGCATGACGGCCCAGCAGATCACCTGGTTCAAGGCCGGGTCCGCATTGAACGCGCTGAACTAACCGATATCGAGAGGACGACCATGACGACGAAAGCGACCAAGATCATCTATACAAAAACGGACGAAGCGCCGATGCTGGCGACGTACTCCTTTCTGCCCATCATCAATGCCTTCAGCAAGGCGGCGGGCGTGTCGGTGGAGTTGCGCGACATCTCGCTGGCCGGCCGTATCCTGGCGGTGTTCCCTGAATACCTGACCCCCGAGCAGAAACAGCCGGACGCGCTCGCGGAATTGGGAGAGCTCGCCAAGACGCCGGAAGCCAACATCATCAAGCTGCCGAACATCAGCGCGTCGGTGCCGCAGTTGAAGGCGGCCATCAAGGAATTGCAAAGCCAGGGCTACAAGATCCCGGATTACCCCGAAAATCCGAAAGACGACAAGGAGAAGGACATCAAGGCGCGCTATGACAAGGTCAAGGGCAGCGCCGTGAATCCGGTGTTGCGGGAAGGCAACTCCGACCGCCGCGCGCCGCTCTCGGTCAAGCAGCACGCCCGGAAGCACCCGCATAAGATGGGAGCGTGGACTCCGGATTCCAAGACCCATGTCGCGCACATGACGAAGGGCGATTTTCGGTCCAATGAGAAGTCGATGACGATCGAGCAGGCGACCGACGCGCGCATCGAGTTTGTCGCCCAGGATGGCAAGGTGACCGTGCTCAAGCCGAAAGTGCCGCTGCAGGCCGGAGAGGTCATCGACGCCACCTTCATGAGCGCGCGCGCGTTGCGCGAATTCATCGAGCAGCAGATCGAGGACGCCAAGCGGCAGGGCGTGTTGTTCTCCGTCCATTTGAAGGCGACCATGATGAAGGTCTCCGACCCGAAGATCTTCGGCCATGTCGTCTCGGTTTATTATAAGGATGTGTTCGACAAGTATAAGGATGTGTTCCAGAAGCTCGGCGTCGATCCCGACAACGGCATCGGTGACGTCTACGAAAAGATCAAGGCGTTGCCGGACGACCAGCGCAAGGCCATCGAAGCCGACATCCAGGCCGTCTATCAGAAGCGGCCGCCCCTGGCGATGGTGAACTCGGACAAGGGCATCACGAATCTACACGTCCCCAGCGACGTGATCATCGACGCCTCGATGCCTCCCGTGATCCGCGATTCGGGCAAGATGTGGGGGCCGGACGGCAAGCCGGCGGACACGAAGTGCGTCATTCCGGACTCCAGTTACGCCCCGATCTACAAGGAGATCGTGGAATTCTGCAAGCAGCACGGCGCCTTTGACCCGAAGACCATGGGCAGCGTCCCCAACGTGGGGCTGATGGCGCAAGCGGCCGAAGAATACGGCTCGCACGACAAGACCTTCAAGGCGCCGGGCAACGGCGCGATCCGCGTGGTTGATGCGTCGGGCAAGACCTTGCTCGAGCACAAGGTGGAAGAAGGCGACATCTGGCGGATGTGCCAGGTCAAGGATGCGGCCATTCAAGACTGGGTCAAGCTGGCCGTCAACCGCGCCAAAGCCACCGGCGCGCCCGCCGTCTTTTGGTTGGACCAGAACCGGGCGCACGATGCGGAGCTGATCAAGAAGGTGAATCGGTATCTGCCCAATCATGATACGAAGGGTCTCGACATCCGGATCATGTCTCCGGCCGAGGCGATGCGGTTCTCCCTGCAACGGATGAAGGAAGGCAAGGACACTATCTCGGTGACCGGCAACGTGTTGCGCGATTATCTCACGGACCTTTTCCCGATTCTCGAGATCGGGACCAGCGCCAAGATGCTCTCGATCGTCCCGCTGTTGAACGGCGGCGGCCTCTTCGAGACCGGCGCGGGCGGATCGGCGCCGAAGCACGTGCAGCAGTTCCAGGAGGAAGGATATCTGCGGTGGGATTCGCTGGGTGAGTTCTTGGCGCTGGCCGCATCGTTGGAGCATCTGGCGAAGGTCGGTAACAACAAGACCGCCAAGATCCTGGCGGATACGCTCGATCGCGCCAATGCGAAGTTCCTGGAGAGCAACAAGTCGCCGGCCCGCAAGGTCGGGGAAATCGACAATCGCGGCAGCCATTTCTATCTGGCCATGTATTGGGCGCAGGCCTTGGCGGAGCAGACCGAGGACAAGAACTTGGCGGCCAAATTTGCCACAATCGCCAAACAGATGGAAGAGAACGAGGCCAAGATCAACGCGGAGTTGCTGGCGGCCCAGGGGAAACCGGTCGATGTCGGCGGGTATTATCATCCCAACGATACGAAGGCCTCCAAGGCGATGCGTCCGAGCCCGACGTTGAACGCGATTATCGATTCAATCGCCGCATAAGGATCGTGACGGGTGACGAGTGAAACGATTGCCCGTCACGCGTCACTTGTCACTCGATATGGCCACTGAAACGACGGAAAACGTCATCGATCAGCCCGAGGTGCTCAAGCCCCGGATGGTCACGATCGAGATCGCCGGCAAGAAATACGAGGTGCCGGAGGGGATCACGGTCATCAAGGCGCTGTGGTACACGGGACAGGAGGTCGTGCGCGGCGTCGGCTGTCTCGGCGGCTTTTGCGGCGCTTGCGCCACCTACTATCGGACCAAGGACGATCCCAAAGTCAAGACGTGCCTGGCCTGCCAAACCGCTGTCCAAGATGGCATGTCGTTCACGATGATGCCGCCGTTTCCCGCGCGCAAGGCGATCTACGACATCCAGAAGCTTCAGGACCCCAAGCAGGATCTCTTCAATCTGTACCCCGAGGCTCCGCTCTGCCGGAACTGCAACGCCTGCACGGAGGCCTGCCCGCAGAAAATCGACGTGCGGGAGGGCGTGTGGAAAGCCGTCTTCGGCGATTTCAAGAGCGTGTCCGAGATGTTCATGGATTGCGTTATGTGCGGCATGTGTACCCCGGTCTGCATCGCCGACATCGCGCCGAATCTCGTGGCACTCTATGTCAGCCGGGCCCAAGGCGCCCATTTTACCGAGAAGCCGAAGGGATTGGATCAGCGCATCCAGGAGATCCAAGACGGCCGCTTCAACGACGAGTGGAACAGGGTCCTCAACATGAGCGAGCAAGAGCTCGCCGACTATTGCGCGACGGTGAAGTAATTTCATAAGGCGAGAGGTGCGTGGCACGGGACGAGAGGAAAGAGATCACTCCAGGTGCTTGACTTCCCGCCCTCTAGCCCCTAGCCTCGAATCCCTGGCCTGAGTATCATGGACATCCACGCACTGCAGCAAATCGTACACAAGACCCGGGATGCCCGCCGGAAGCAGACCATTCCGAAATGTTCTCCCGCCGACCGCGACACGCTGATCAAGAAGTACCATCCCGATTTTCGGGAGAGCGCCTATCGGCCCATCCGTTTCGGCCCCAACGAGGGCGACCGGACCGTCGTCGAACTGGAGACGCTGTTGGAAGGCGACAGCCCGGTTCCCGACGATCTCGATCTGACGCCACAGTACACGACCGACGTGCTGGTGATCGGCGGCGGCGGCGCCGGCTGCGCCGCGGCGCTGCATGCCCATGGCGCCGGAGCCCATGTCATCCTGGCGACCAAGCTGCGGTTGGGCGACTCCAACAGCGTGATGGCGCAAGGCGGCATGCAGATTTCCGTGGCGCCGGAAGATTCGCCGGTCACGCATTTTCTCGACACCCTGAAGGGCGGTCACATGCAGAACGACCATGCCCTGCTCAAAGTGATGGTCGAGGAAGGGCCGTCGATCGCCAAGTGGTTGATCGAACTGGGCGTCCTTTTTGATCGCCAGGCCGACGGCAACCTGCACGTGAAGAAAGGGGGCGGCAGCTCCAAGCCCCGGCTCCTGACCTGTTCGGACTATACGGGCCTTGAGATCATGCGGGTGCTCAAGGACGAAGTCCTCAACCAGAAGATTCAATTGCTGGAATTCTGCGCCGCAGTGGAACTCCTCAGTGACGACGAAGGCCGCTGCACCGGCGCCATTTTCAAGGACCTCGACAATCACCGCCATGTCGTCGTCGCCGCGAAAACCGTGATTCTCGCCACGGGCGGGATCGGGCGGCTTCATATCCAAGGCTTCCCGACGAGCAACCATTACGGGGCCACCGGCGACGGGCTGTGTCTGGCGTACCGCATGGGAGCCAAGCTCGCGCACATCGACACGTTCCAATATCACCCTTCCGGTGCGGTGTATCCCGAGCAATTGGTCGGCGCGTTGGTGACGGAAGGGATCCGTTCAGAAGGCGGCCACTTGGTCAACGCGAAGGGTGAGCGGTTCGTGAACGAATTGGATACGCGCGACGTTGTCTCGTCGTCCATCATCCGTGAATGCGAGGAAGGGCGAGGCATCCGCACGATGTCGGGCCGGGTCGGCGTGTGGCTCGACACCCCGCTCTTGGACGTGGAGCACGGTCCCGGAACGGTGGAAAAGCATTTCCCGGCGATGATGCTGCAGTTCGAGCGGTTCGGCATCGACATCAGCAAAGACCCGGTGCTGATCTATCCGACGCTGCACTACCAGAACGGCGGCGTGAAGATCGACACCAATTCCGAAACGAACGTCCCCAATCTGTTCGTGTCCGGCGAAGCGTCAGGCGGCCTGCACGGCCGCAATCGCTTGATGGGCAATTCGCTGCTGGACCTCATGGTGTTCGGCAAGCGGTCCGGGCTGACGGCCGCCAGCCGGATCGGGTCGATGAAGCAGGGCAAGCTGACCCTCAAACATCTGCAGCGGTTCCGCGCCGAGGCGAAAAAGCACGGCAACTCCAGCGGCGTGATCTCGCCGATGATCCTGCCGGCGTACACGAGAAAAGTAGGCTAAAGGTGCAAGGCAAGGGGCGAGGAGCCAGATCTTACCTCTAGCCTCTTGCCCCGCGCCTCTCGCCCACGATCAAAGGGAGCGCTATGAACGTTCATGAGTTCCAGGCGAAGTCGTTGTTTGCGCAGTTCGGCGTGCCGGTGCCGCGCGGGAAGGAAATCACCTCGCCGGAAGCGGCGACGGCTTGGGCCAACGAGTTGAATACCCCCGTCTTCGTCGTCAAAGCGCAGATCCACGCCGGGGGACGCGGCAAAGCCGGCGGGGTGAAGATCACGAAGGACAAAGCGGCCGTGGCGGGGCTGGCCAAGGAATTGCTCGGCAAAACGCTGGTGACCCACCAGACCGGCCCGAAAGGCCGCACGGTGCATCGGCTCTTGATGGAGGAAGGGGCGAACATCGCCAAGGAGCTCTATCTTTCCATTCTAGTGGATCGCGATACCGGGTGGCCGACCTTCATCGCCAGCACCGAGGGTGGGATGGAAATCGAAGAGGTCGCCGAAAAGACGCCGGAGAAGATCATCAAGGAGGCGATCGATCCCGCTGTTGGCTTCCAAGGCCACAACGGCCGCAACGTGGCCTATGCGCTCGGCCTACAGAATATCGAGCCCGCGATAATTAACCCGTTTGTGAAGATGCTGGAGAATCTCTATCGGCTCTTCATGGAAAAGAACGCGGCACTGGTGGAGATCAACCCACTCATCATCACCAAAGAGAAGACGTTGGTCGCGTTGGACGGCAAGGTCTCGTTCGACGACAACGGCCTCTTCAAGCACGAAGACGTGCAGAAGATGCGGGACTTGAACGAAGAAGATCCGCTCGAAATCGAAGCCACGGCGAACAATTTGAACTACGTGAAGCTGGACGGCAACATCGGCTGCATGGTGAACGGCGCCGGCCTGGCCATGGCGACGATGGACGTGATCAAGCTGGCAGGCAGCGAGCCCGCGAACTTCCTCGACGTCGGCGGCGGGGCGACAAAAGACACCGTCGCGGCCGGGTTTCGCATTCTGCTCAAGGACCCGAACGTCAAGGGCATCTTCATCAACATCTTCGGCGGCATCGTCCGTTGCGAGCGCATCGCGCACGGCGTGATCGAAGCGGCGAAAGAGGTGAAGATTACGGTGCCGTTGGTGGTGCGGCTGCAAGGCACGAACGCGGAAGAGGGCCGCAAGCTCTTGGCGGAATCCGGCTTGAAACTCGAAGTCGCCAACGACTTGTGGGAAGCGGCGCAGAAGATCGTGAGGCTGACGGGGAAGGCGGCGTAGGAGACGGGCTGGCCGGGCCTGCGCTGCTCCGACGCTGCGGCTCGACCGCACTAAGCCTCTCAGCTGCTCGGCTGCGGAACTCGTTCCGTCCCGAGCTTCGCTCGAACGGAACTTCGAACAGTCCTCGCCGTGCGCTGCGCACACCGTAGCTGTTCGGCAAGTGCGGGTCCCGAGCCTCCGCGTAGGTCGCGATGCAGACCCGGCCAGCCCGCTGGAGGGTTAACCCTCACCCCTTGGGGGAGAGGGAAGGGTGAGGGAAAGCGCTGCCATGGGCAAGTTTGTTATGAGGCTCTTGGCAGAAGCTGTTGGGGGTATCTTTTACAACCTCTGGCCGCCTGGCAGCCCGGAAAGTTGGAGGCGCAATCTTGCTCTTGTAGTAGGTACTCCCATGCTAGTCTTAGGCGCTGTGCCGATCATCTATTATGTCGCAAGGTAGCGTGGTCACTCAGGGGAAGAGAGGAAAGCCGTGAGCATTCTTGTCAATAAGAACACACGCGTCGTGGTGCAGGGGATCACGGGCAAAGAAGGCTCGTTCCATGCGACCCAATGCAAGGCCTACGGGACGAAAGTCGTCGCGGGGGTGACGCCGGGCAAGGCCGGACAGGAAGTCGAAGGCATTCCGGTCTTCAATACGGTCGTCGATGCGGTCAAGAAGACCGAGTGCGACACGTCGTTGATTTTCGTGCCGCCGCCCTTTTGTGCCGACGCGATCCTCGAGGCGGCCGACGCGGGCATCAAACTGATCATCTGCATCACCGAAGGCATTCCGGTCAACGACATGGTGAAGGTGAAGCGGGCCTTGCGCGGCCGCGATGTGCGATTGATCGGCCCCAACTGTCCCGGCGTCATCACCGTGGATGAAGCGAAGATCGGCATCATGCCGGGCTTCATCCACAAGCGCGGCGTGGTCGGCGTCGTGTCCCGCAGCGGCACCTTGACGTACGAGGCGGTTCACCAACTCTCGACGTTGGGTTTGGGCGAAACCACCTGCGTGGGCATCGGCGGCGATCCCGTCAACGGCACCGGCTTCGTAGATGTGCTGCCCCTGTTTGAGAAAGACCCGGAGACCCAGGCGATCGTCATGATCGGCGAGATCGGCGGGGATGCCGAAGAGAAGGCCGCCGAGTACATCAAGAAGAACGTCAAGAAACCGGTCATCAGCTTCATCGCCGGCATTACGGCGCCTCCCGGGCGGCGCATGGGCCATGCCGGCGCGATTATCTCGGGCGGCAAGGGCACGGCGGCCGAAAAGATGAAAGCGTTGGAAGCGGCGGGCGTCAAAGTGGTGAAGAACCCGGCTGAGATTGGAACAGCCGTACAAAAAGCGCTGGGACGCTAATCACAGTTACAGGCTGGATAACCGGGGGTGGTGGACATTCGTCC
Source organism: uncultured Nitrospira sp. (assembly GCA_964642845.1). GTDB lineage: Bacteria > Nitrospirota > Nitrospiria > Nitrospirales > Nitrospiraceae > Nitrospira_D. Next base: position 40,738 of record CAZXRB010000002.1, on the reverse strand, counting down.
AGCACCCCCGTTGTCTTTCAACGGGCGCAGCAGACGGATGAGTTCATCCGCCCAGAGCCAGGGCGATCCCTCATCTTCGTGCTTGCAATACACGAAGCAGTCCTGTCCCTTCCGAGACGCTTCCCGAAAGCGTGCTGCCCACGGACGAAGCTGCGGCTCCTCGTACGCGTTCTTGCGAAGCCGCGCATAGCGAAAATCCGCCGTGTCTCGGTGCTCCGCCTCACGTTCGGCGGTCTCCACCGCCGCCCAGGCGATATTGTGATCGCGCAGGAGTCGCTCGATGTTGTCGTCGTGCCAACTGCCATGCCGGAATTCCATGGCCCATCGGTGGGTGGCCGGCAGAGAGCCGAGGAACGCCGCAAACCGCGCGTCGTCCCGTTTCAGATTCGGCGGCAGCTGAAGTAAGATCGGACCCAGCTTGCCGGCCTTATGCAGCGGCTCCAGGCGTGCCAGCATGGCCTCCAGCGTCGGCAGCCCTTCCGGCTTCAGGCGGTGGATGTGGGTGATCTGGCGGTGCGCCTTCGGGGCGTAGAGGAAATCGGTTGGAGTCCCCTCCAGCCAGGCCTGCACGGCCTTGTCGGTCGGGAGGCGGTACCACAAGCCGTCCAGCTCGACGGTCCGGTATCTGGTCGCGTAATAGCGGAGAAAGCCAGCCGGTTTGATGTCGGGCGGATAAAAGCGATCCGGTCCCTGCCAGGCCTTGTAGGAATAGCCGGACAGACCGATGTACACGCGGGCCATGCGCCATCTCACCAGGTCGGCCAATAGTTGACTATACCGAAATACCCCAGACCTGCTTTGCGAGGAGTCCGATCGCGTAGGTGACGCTGACGGCGATCGCAATGATGACGAGATTGAGCGTGATCCGGCGTTTGACATCCATGCCGGAGAGAAAAGACAGGACGGTCGACACGACTATGACCATGAGTCCGGCGGTCAGCACCGAAAACATCGGGTCAGTGGCGCCGAACAAGACCGGCAATACCGGCACGACGGCGCCGGCGAGATAGGCGGAGCCGACCACTAGGGCCGACGACAAGGGCTGTTCCTCCATCGGATTGGATTCGGACTCCTCCCCCAGGAAGATGCGTCTCGCGATTTCGGTGGACTTCACCTCCTTCTCGGAGTTCAAAGCCAGGAACGCGCCGGCTCCCATCGACAGCGCGCCGGCCACGGCTGTGGTCGAGGCGGCGATCAGCACCGTGGTCGCGCTGCCGAAGGCGCCGAAAAATCCGCTCACGGCGCCGAGGATCTCCACCAGCCCGTCGTTCAACCCCAGAAAGATGTTCCGGATCTTTTCCGCGTTGATCTTGCGCTGTGTCAGCGCCGTGACCAGCACATCCTCGTGCTTGAATTCGTCCATCAAAATGCCGCGCAACGCTTCGCCCAGCGGCTGTTGCTGGTATTCCTTCCACAGCGCCAGGTACTTGCGAACGCCATGCACCTCGATGGCTTCCAGCACCAGATGGATGCCGGTGGTGCCCAGGAGCCGGCAGGCCAGCAGCATGACCTGCAACTTCAAGCGGCGCCCCCAGTCGAGCCGATCCAGTTTGTATCCGAAGAACTTCTGCCAGAACGCGAGATGCTGCGTCTCGACGGTGATCAGGTCGTTGAGCGTCGCCTTGGACTCGTGATCGCCCGAAATGCCGTGCAACGCTTTGTACAACGACAGGTCAAACAGCTCATCGAGAATGAGCGCACGAGCTAAGGAAGGATCGTACTGGTAGGAGGCCGTCATGGGTCGTATTCGAGACGGTCACATCTCGAGCGTCGATCATACTCCGCCGATCCCGCGGCCTCAAGTATGCTGCGGAGCAAGGAGTCCTACGGGGGTGAGGTGACGAGATTATGCCGCCGGCGGCGCACACTGAGGAAGGCTCCCGGGCAGAGATACCTCGTAATCGAATCCTCGTCGATGCACCGCGATGCGACCGCCCCGGCTGAGCTCATCGACCGTGTGAAACACGCAGTTCCAACTGAGATCCGGCACGGCGGAGACCAAGCCTTCCATCGTCATCGTGCGATGCCGGTGCAGTGTCTCGAGGATGCGTTGTTCGTATCGTTCGGGCCTGTGCGCCATGGCGGGACCTCCTGTGTTTACTTGTCGATGGGAGAGTGCGGTGGTGGTCCAGACGCCTCGCTGAAGCGCGGCGAGCAACGTACGGCCACGACCCGCATGATCCCCAGTATCAGCAAAATTGCACCGAGCACGGCCAATTCAGACCACTGGCCGCCCTTGAACCATTGGGAAATCACTTCGGTCAGCATCACGACGAGGATCGTATCCACGATGAAGGTGACCTTGACGCGGCCTTCCGAAAAATACGCCAACGTCGTCCTGAACACTTCCACGACCGCCAGCAGCATGAGCGTTTCCACCAGGATGTGCCGCAAGGCCACCTCGACCGGCGCCATCCAGAGAAGCCGCAAGTCGAGAAAGGTTCGGAAGACCCCGCCGGTTAATGCGAGCAGGATCGTTACGATCAGGAGACTCAGGACGAGCCGGATGCCGGTCATCCAGATCCCGGCCATATCCACCCCGGCGAGGTCTCGGGTGCCGCCGAAGTCCGGCCAGCCGAGCCTGAGGCGATGAATGCCGTTGCGGACCGACGCGGCGTCGTTCACGTCACTCCTTCCCTTTCAGCACCACGCGGATGTCACGCACCAGCGAGGTCAAGAACCGCACGACCAACGTGGTCAGGCCGAGGAACAAGCCCGTCACAAACGCTTCCTGAAGCACATGGCTCATGTGGTCTCTCCTCGTTCCTAAAATTCGTCAATGGATACCGGCCGGAGCAGGTCTCGCACCGACACCACCCCGACGATCTGGCCGGCCTTGGTGACGGCGAGATGCCGCGCCCGGTGCTCTTCCATCAGGTCGGCGGCTTCGGTAATCGGACGATGCTCTTCGATCCCAATCACCGGTGAGCTCATCACGTGATCCACCGGTACGAAATACGGCACGCGGTCGCCCGCCACGACCTTGCGCACGATGTCTGTCTCGGTGACGATTCCTACGATGCGGTGCTCGCGCTGGACGAACACGCTGCCGATTTGATGAGCGCGCATCAGTTTGGCGGCCTCGATGGCCGAGGTGCCGGCTTCCACCGTAATGAGCTGAGGTGTCATCAATTGGCGAATGGCGATCATGCTGATCCTCCTTGTCGTGTGATTATTGGTTCGCTCGGTGCCAGCACAATGGACGCGGCGCTCGTGGTGCCGTCCGCCTGCCGATACCGGATCAGCGGGTACAGGATGCGATGCCGCATCCGCAGCAGTGTCCGAATCGCGTACAGCAGCGTCATCAGGAAGAGGCCAAGAAACAGCATCCCTGTGAGCATGGCGTTCCATCCTTTGTGCGAAAGGCGGCGTGTTTCATCAACATGGCAAAAGGGTAGCGATACGGCATTCCAAGCTCGTCACAGAGGGGTAAATTGTGTGTTAACTGCGAAAAGGCGGGAAACCGTTTGCGGCAGAAGCAGTTAGCGGATTGGCGAGGGGGAGCGACGACGCACAGACGACAACTGTCCTGCCCGCGGAACGGTAGGGTATGAGAGGGCTGGGCGGATCAGCCCAGCACGAAATAGACGCTCAAGCCGACGGCGGCAAGCAAGGCGACGCCGAACATCACCTTTTCATGCCCGCACAGGCCTTCTTGCGCCTTGCATGCGGCGAGGGAGCACATCACTGACATGGCAGTGCCCTCCTTTGGGAAGTCTGGCAAAACGATACGCCCGTTTGCCTGGTTCAGTCAACGAGGGGCAAGGAGCCGCGAAGCGGTGGGAAAGCGGGGCTTACCGCGAGATCACGAGCCTCGTTTCGTCCAAGTGCTTTTGCAGGTAGGTCATGAAGGGCGTGCCGCCGGTCCCGACGGCCGTCGGGTTGCTCGCATGGGTCTGATGCTGGCGGTGGATGTAGCTGTCGGCATAGCCGATGTGGATCTCGCGGAACTGAGCAAGAAGGTCAACGCACGCGCAGTAAGCGGTCCACAGCTCGGGATGGCCGGCTTTGCGGTCGCGGACATAGCCTGAGAGCATCACACGGCCCTGATCGTCGATCTGGGTCTCCAAGGCCTGGAGAAAGGCGCGGTGGCCAGGCGGCATGTAATCCCGCATCTCCTGGAGGTAGATCGTCAAGGGATCGGGGGCATGGTGAATGCCGAGCCCTGCGTCGAGACAGGGCACAATGGAGCTTTGCGCGCCGGTCTCGCCGCGGAACTGCTGAGGCTTTCCTGCATAGGCCGCGACGCCCTCATAGAGTAGGCCGTGGGGAAGAGACGGGTTATTCTTCCAGCCATGAATGTAAGGCCGCACGCGCGTGTAGTAGACATAGGGATCGCAGCGCTCTTTCATGCGGAGCAGCGTGTCGCGCATGGCGGTTTGGGCTGACGCCAAGGCGTCCAACCCCACCAAGACATCGTCGTCTCTCCCTTCCGCCGCACCGTTTATGGCCTGCAGGAGTCCCGCCAGCCCAGGTCCCGCTTGCCGTTCGATCTGGATGTGGACGACCACGAACCACTCTTCGTCCAGCCCGCCGAGAAAGTTCTGGAGCAGCACGATATTGTCGAGCTCGATCGGCTTGGTCCGATCGAGCCGGCGCCAATTGTCGAGCGCGTAGGAGGCATAGGAGAGTACAGGCGGACGGCCGAGCCGCTGGGCGACTTCGTACCAGGGTTGTGCGAGCTGGGCGGGTAGCTTGGCGGCCGGTTGCTCCGGGGCTTCCCACACATAGGCATGGCCGGCGAATGACAAGATCCGCATCGCGGCTCGATAGTCCTGATCCCGCCAAGTCTCTGGAATGGATGGCAGGAGCGCCGGCTGCTCATCGACGAACCGCCGGACCATCCGGGCGCTCAGCAACTTCGGCAGCTCGCGGCTCAGGTGATTCAGCGTGGGACAGTCAGGCAGGCCTTCACCGGGGTCCGGCGGCAGGAATCCCCGCTCGGGGGACACGTCGTAATTGGCGAGCGACAGCGGATGGAATGTAGTCGGTCTCACAGGAGCCTCCGGTCTCAATCACCGCGGCGCCTGACTTCACTCTACCATACAGCATTGGAATGGCATTCAGCCGGCGATCTGTCAGAGATGATTGCGGCTGCTTGATTCTCTAATCCGTCGCTCCGAGCGCTCTTTTAAGCGGGACGCTCAAAGTGGCGTCTCAGCAAGGCCGCAGGGAGCCCGGCGACCGAAGCGTACCCTTGCGGTACTGGACGTTATTTTCAGCGTCCTGCTACGTTCCCATCTCCCAGCTCGCGAGATACTTCTCCTGCTCCTTCGTCAGCGTGTCGATGCTCACGCCCATGCCGGCGAGTTTGAGCCGGGCGATTTCCTTGTCGATCGTCGGCGGCACGGGATAGACCTTCTTCTCGAGCATCTTGTAATTTTTGACGATGTACTCGGCGCCGAGCGCCTGGTTGGCGAAGCTCATGTCCATGACGCTGGAGGGATGGCCTTCCGCCGTCGCCAGATTGACCAACCGCCCTTCGCCCAATAGGCTCACGCGATGGCCGTTCTTGAGCGTGAACTGCTCGACGCCGGTACGAATGATCTTGCGCTTGCGGCTCAGCTTTTCCAGCGCGGGGATGTCGAGCTCGACGTTGAAATGGCCGCTGTTGCAAACAATAGCCCCGTCTTTCATCTTGGCGAAGTGCTCGCCCCGGATCACGTGAATATTGCCGGTAACCGTCACGAAGAAATCCCCGATCGGCGCGGCCTGCTCCATCGGCATCACGCGGAAGCCGTCCATCACCGCCTCAAGCCCTTTCAATGGATCGACCTCGGTCACGATCACGTCCGCGCCCATCCCCTTCGCGCGCATCGCGATGCCGCGTCCGCACCAGCCGTAGCCGACCACCACGACGACCGATCCGCAGATCAGCCGGTTCGTCGCCCGCACGATGCCGTCCATGGTGGATTGGCCGGTGCCGTAGCGGTTGTCGAACATGTGCTTGGTGTCCGCATCGTTGACCGAGATCACCGGGAACTTGAGCACTTTCTTCTCGGCCATGCTGCGCAGCCGGATGACGCCCGTGGTCGTTTCTTCGGTGCCGCCGATGACGTTCCGCAACAGATCCTTCCGCTTGGAGTGAAGGTGCGAAACGACGTCGGCGCCGTCGTCCATGGTGACGTGCGGGCGATGGCCGATTGCCGACTCGATGTGGCGGTAGTAGGTCGTGTTGTCTTCGCCTTTGATCGCAAACGTGGGAATGCCTTCGTGCTGCACGAGGGCGGCCGCCACGTCGTCCTGGGTGCTGAGCGGGTTCGACGCGCAGAGCCGGACGTCCGCGCCGCCGGCTTTCAAAGTGATCGCCAGGTTGGCGGTTTCCGTCGTCACGTGGAGACAAGCCGTGATCCGCACGCCCTTGAGCGGCTGCTGCCGTTTGAAACGCTTGCGGATCAGCCGCAGCACCGGCATGGTGGCTTCCGCCCATTCGATCTTCAGTTTGCCCTGGTCCGCCAGCTTAATGTCTCTCACGTCGTAATCCACTTGTTCCTCCTCGTGAAGCGTTATTCGTGAAGCGTGAAGCGCAGTCAAGAAAAGGGGGGCGGGTGGGTAACCCGTCCCCCTTTCAGTCAAGCAGCAGGACCACTGTCGCTACAGGCCTGCGTCTTTGCGCAGCGCGCGGACCTTGTCCGTCTTTTCCCAGGTGAACTCCGGTTCGTTACGCCCGAAGTGCCCGTAGGCGGCGGTCTTGCGGAAGATCGGCCGGCGGAGCTTGAGGTGCTCGATGATGCCGCGCGGCGTCATCGGGAAATGCTTGCGCACGAGCTTGTCGAGATTATCGACGGAGACCTTCTCCGTATTTTTGGTATCGACGAGCACCGAAACGGGATCTGCCACACCGATTGCGTAGGCCAGCTGCACTTCGCACTTATCCGCCAGGCCGGCGGCCACGATGTTCTTCGCGATGTAGCGGGCCATGTAGGAAGCGGAGCGGTCCACCTTCGTGGGATCCTTGCCCGAGAAGGCGCCGCCGCCATGGCTCCCGTGGCCGCCGTAGGTATCCACGATGATCTTACGGCCGGTGAGGCCGGTGTCGCCCATCGGCCCGCCGACGACGAAGCGGCCGGTCGGGTTGATGTGGTGCTTCACGCTGGTCGGATCGTAGAGTCCCTTGGGCATGACCGGCTTGATCACCTGCTCCATGATGCCGCGCTCGATCTCCCGGTTGGTGACGTCCGGGCTATGCTGAGTCGAGACCACGATCGTGTCGATGCGGAACGGCTTGCCGTTCTTGTATTCCACCGTCACTTGCGACTTGCCGTCCGGCCGCACCCAGGGCAGGATCTTCTTTTTCCGGACCTCCGCCAGCCGGCGGGTGAGCCGGTGAGCCAGCACGATCGGCATCGGCATCAACTCGGCGGTCTCGTTGGTGGCATAGCCGAACATCAAGCCCTGGTCGCCGGCGCCTCCGGAATCCACCCCCATGGCGATATCACTGGACTGTTGGTGGATCGAGGTGAGGACGGAGCAGGTATGGTAATCGAATCCCCACGAGGCGTCACAGTAGCCGACATCCTTGATCACGTCTCGGATGATGTCCGGGATTTCCACATAGGCCTTGGTCGAAATCTCGCCGGCCACGAACGCGATGCCGGTGGTCAGGATGGTTTCGCACGCGACGCGGGAGAACTTGTCCTGCGCAATGATGGCATCCAGGATGCCGTCCGAGATTTGGTCGGCGATCTTGTCCGGATGGCCTTCGGTGACAGACTCGGAAGTAAACAGGTAGTTATTTCTCATGCGCTCCCTCTGGGTTATCGATCGCCGTTGGAGTAGGACGATAGGGTGGATCGAAAATTGGATTGAATTCTAGCGGAGTTGTACGGCAATGTCCATTAACTCTCTCGTAGGGGGATGGCCGTCCCGTTTGCTTGACACCGCTTTTCGGCCACTTGTAAGATGACCAAATTTTCGCGGCCTTAGCGGCAGTCCTCACAATCCACTCGCCATCCACTCACGTAGCAAGAGGAGAGGGTCGCACTGGGGTGTGGTGTAGAATGTCCCCGCGATTCGGCTTCAACCGCAAAGGTGTCTCTGCATGAACGGCCAACCCGATGTCCTGCCAGAAGAACCGGTGGTGCGCCCTTCCGCCCCGCGCTTGGGGTGGGAGGAGTTTTCCCGCGAGCTGGTCGAGTTCTTCGCGTCCATTAAGCTGGCGATCTTCCTCTTTCTGTTCCTCGCCATTACCGCCACGATCGGCACGGTTATCCAGCAAGGCGAACGGCCGGACGTCTATATCCAGGAATACGGCGAGAACGCCTATCGCTGGTTCGTTCGGCTGGGTTTCACGGACGTGTATCACACGTGGTGGTTCACCAGCCTGCTGGGCCTGCTTTGTATCAACTCGCTGACCTGTTTCTACAAGCGCTTTCCGGCCGTCTGGCGGTCGATGAAGCAGGACAAGGTGGGGGTGACCCTGGCCTTCATCAAGACCATGAAACAGCAGGCCGAGGTCCCGGTCGATAACACGAAGGAATCCGTCGCCCAGCGGCTGCTCGAACATTTTGTCTCCAAAGGGTATCGAGTCCTGGCCAAAAACGAGCCGGGAGAAGTGACCGTCTATGCCACCAAGGGGGTGATGGGCCGGGTCGGGGCGCACATGGCGCACTTGAGCGCCACCGTGATCGTCTTCGGCGGCCTGATCGGGACCTACTACGGCTTTCAGGAGTTCGGGGTGTGCCTCGAGGGGCAGACCTACCACATCCCGCGCGGCAACTTCGATCTCAAGGTGGAGAAGTTTTGGATCGATTATCACGAGAATGGGTCGGTGAAGTCCTATAACAGTACGCTGACGGTCTTGGACGGTGGGAAGCCGGCCGTCACCAAGACCATCACGGTCAATGATCCGTTGGTCTACAAAAACATCTGGTTTTACCAGTCCAGTTACGGCGATTCGTGGGATCAGATTGAGATCGCGCGGATCAATATCAAGGACAAGGCGTCGGACAAGGTCCTTAAGACAGTGGATCTGGAATGGCAGAAAGAGCAGACGCTGCCGGATCTCAAGCTCAAGCTGGCGGTCACTGATTTCGTGGCGGACTTTGCCTTCAATTCCACCGAAAAGAAGGTCTATTCCAAGACGGTCGAGCATGCGAATCCGGCCGTGAAGCTCACGATCCATGAACGGGATGCGGTGCAGGCGACGCCGTGGATCTTTCAGCAGTTCCCCGACTTGTTCGAGATCAAGGATTCCCGGTATCAGTTTGAACTGGTCGGCTACAAACCCAAGAAATTCACGGGCCTGCAGATCGCCAAGAATCCCGGTATCAATATTGTCTGGACCGGCTGTACCATGATCGTCGTCGGGATCACGCTCAGCTCGTTCATCTACCATCGGCGTCTCTGGGCCAAGATCATTCCGCGGCCGGAGGGCGGTGTGAGGGTCCACCTCGGCGGCACGACGCACAAGAACCAGATCGATTTTCAGAAAGAATTTCGCAAGGTGACGGAGAAGATCCAGACGTTCACGGCCTGAAGCCCGGTAGTCAGCCGGCCCGCTTCTTGGGTATGATATCGGGCAGCTTGGGTTTCGCCAGACGGAGGACGGTATGATGATGCGCTCTCTCTTCCTGTTCGATATGACCTTTTGGCTCTATCTCGCTGCATTGGGCCTCTACATCGCCTACCTCTTCGCCCGCCGGCCCTCGATGGCGCTCGCGCCGGCCGGACATCCGACGGACAGCTTCGACGAACGTGACGGCGTCTGGGCGACACAGCTGGGGCAGGTGGCGACCCTGGTCACCGTCTTTGGTTGGATCGTCAACACAGCGGCCCTGCTTACTCGCGCCTTCGAGCGAATGCAGCATTCCGGCACCTTCGCTCCCTGGTCCAATCAATTCGAAGCGATGGCCTATGTTTCGTGGGCCATCATCCTGGGCTATGTGGTGTTGGAGCTGCGGTACAAGATCAAGGCGATCGGCGCCTTCGTGGTCGGCATCGGCTTCATTGCGATGGGGGCGGCCTCCTTGCTCCCCTATCGGTATCAAACGGCGGAGCCGCTGGTGCCTGCTCTTAACAGCTACTGGATTTACATCCATGTTTCGGTCACGTTGACCAGCTACGCCGCGTTCGCCATGGCCGGCGGTTTGGGGTTGATGTACTTGTTCAAGGAGCGGGCGGAGCAACGGGGCAGTCAGTCGCGTTTCTATGCCGCGTTCCCCGATTTGGAGACGATCGATGAACTCGGCTACAAGGCCATCATGATCGGCTTTCCCCTGCTGGCCTTCGGCATTATCCTGGGCGCCATGTGGGCCAACTACGCCTGGGGCGGCTATTGGAGCTGGGATCCGAAGGAAACCTGGTCCCTGATCGTGTGGCTGATCTACGGCGCCTATATCCATGCCCGGATGACGCGCGGCTGGGAAGGCCGTAAAGCGGCGATCTATGCGGTCTTCGGCTTTTTGATGGTCATCTTCTGCTTCTGGGGAGTGAATTTCCTCTTGTCCGGCTTGCACGCGTACGCCTAAGTCGCCGTGACCTTCCCGAAAAGAGGTCACCATGTCTCAAGCCAACACGCCAACACATGAAACAATCCAGCAGCCGCCGAAAGGCGGCTCGCGGACGGTCATCCTTGTCGCCGGCGCGCTCGTGTTGGCGGTGACCTTCGCGATCGTCTGGTTGCAGAGCTCGAAGTACGAACCGTTGGTGGTCGGCAAGGAAGCGCCGGATTTTGCGTTGACGGATCTCAATGACAAGCCCTATCGCCTCTCCGACTTCCGCGGCAAGGTGGTGTTTCTCAATTTTTGGGCGACCTGGTGTGCGCCCTGCCGCGAAGAGATGCCGTCGATGGAGGTGCTGTACCGGAATTTCGAGAAGGATGGGTTGGTCATTCTCGCCGTGAGCATCGATCGGGTGACGACCACCAAGGACATTCCGCCCTTCGTGAAAGGCATGAACCTCACTTTCCCGGTGCTGATCGATTCCTGGGGCAAAACCGACAAACCCTACAAGCGCATGGGGGTGCCCGAGACGTTCATCATCGACCGGCAGGGCATCATTCGGGAAATCGTGATCGGTCCTCGTGATTGGACGAGGCTGGACAATCTCAAGACGTTGACGACTCTGCTGAACGTGACGCCCAAGACGGCTCAGCCACCTGTGACCGATAATTCTGCCGTAGCACAAGCCGACCGGCGCATATGAACTCTGGTCTCGCATCGGCCGTCATCGCAGCGCACCTTCTGACAGGAGCGTGGGTCAGCTCTGTCTGGGCGGGGAATGCAGCGGCGCCCGTGGCCGACCGCGGCGTGGTGAATGTGGGGGATCCGGCGCCGAATTTTCAGTTGCGCGATCTGGCCGGAAACATGGTGTCGCTCTCGCAGCTCCGCGGCAAGGTGGTACTGGTCAATTTCTGGGCGACCTGGTGCGGCCCCTGCCGCGTCGAAATGCCGGCGATGGAACAGCTCTATCGCGCCTTCCCGCGGAAGGAGTTCGAGATTCTCGCCGTCTCCACCGACCCGCAGGGCGCCGCGGTGACCCGGCCCTTCCAGCAGGAGATGGGATTCACCTTTCCCATCCTGCATGATTCGGAGTACCGCGTCGGCCTCACCTATGGCGCGCGCACATTGCCCATGACGTTCATGGTGGACCGACACGGCGTCGTCCGGCAAAAAATCTTCGGTGCCCGGGATTGGGATTCTCCCGAAGCGCGCGATCTCGTCCTCGCGCTGATGAAATCGTAAATATGACGCAATCGCTTCCGCAGATTTCACTTATTGCGGCGTTTTCAGCCGGCCTGTTGTCGTTCGTGTCGCCCTGCGTCCTGCCGCTGGTGCCGTCGTACATCTCCTATATTACCGGCCTCTCGGTGGAGCAACTCACGGACGCTCACGAGCGGGTGAAGTTCAAGAAAGCGATCATCCTCAACGCGCTCCTGTTCATCGCCGGCTTTTCGTCGGTGTTCGTCGCCTTCGGCGCCTCCGCCAGTTTCCTGGGCCAGATGCTGATTACGTATCAGGACCATATCCGCCGCATCGGCGGCATTCTGATCATCCTGTTCGGCCTGTATTTGCTCGGCATTTTGAATCTGAACTTTCTCAAGATGGAGCACCGCTATCAATTCCGAAATCGACCGGCCGGGTATGTCGGCTCCTTCCTCGTCGGCGTGGCGTTCGCGGCGGGCTGGACGCCCTGCGTCGGCCCAGTGTTGGGCGCGATCCTCTTGTATGCGAGCACGCAAGATTCGCTCATGAACGGCGTGGTCCTGCTGACGTTCTACTCGCTCGGCTTAGGCGTGCCCCTGTTTCTGACGGCTTTGGGCGTGGATCGGTTTCTGGCCTACTTCAAGGAAGTGCGGGCGTATCTCTGGGGCGTCTCGACCGTCAGCGGCGTGCTGCTGCTCGTGGTGGGCGTGATGATCTACGCGAACTCGCTCACGATGATTACCAGCTTCTTGGAGCGGTACGGAATCGGCTGGTACCTTGGCCAGTGATCCGGCTCACAGCTCTCAGCGATCGGCCCTCAGCCGAAGCAAAATCTACCATTCTCAACCACGGGAACTGCTGATCGCTGCAGGCTGTCTTAGCACCAGGCGCCGAGGCGGCAGGGGATGAAGGCTTGTCCGAAAGCGTTCGCGGAGGGCAGGCGGAAGGAGTCGAGCGCCGAAGGCGGAAGGGGATTGGGCGTGGCGGAGGAAGGGCGATCATTCAGCGGCGCTGCCGTGGGCCCGGTATCGGAGAACGCCACGCCGTCGGACTTCTTGGCGAGCAGCGTCGGCGGCTGCGCCTTTTCGATCTTGGCCAGCAGGCTGTGGCCCTCCTTCGAGACTTTGCTGCCGGGATATTTGTTCGCCAAGAGAATCAAATTGTCCCGCGCCCAGTCGTCGGCGCCGAGCTCGTGGTAACTGAGCGCAAGGAAATAAAGCGCATCGGGCGCCACCGGTTTGTCCGGATAGAGTTTCATGATCTGCTCGAACCGGTGCGCGGCGGCGAGGTAAGACCCGCGCCGATAATAGAACTGGCCGACGAAGAGATGGGTTTGGGCCAGCCAATCGTGACACTCCTGAATTTTCTGCTGGGCCTGGCCGTCATAACGACTACCCGGGAAATCCTTCAGCATGCGCTCAAAGGCGGCGATCGCCTTGTTCATGGGTTCGGGATCGCGGTCGATGCTCTTCGCCATTTTGAAATGGGTCTCACCGATGCGAAAGGCGGCATAAGGCGCCAGGATGTGGGTCCGGTGCAGGTCCAAGAAGTGGTTGTACTCCACGAGCGCTTCCGCATATTCTTCTTTCTCGAAGAACGCTTCGCCGCGCTTCATGATGACGTTGGGATCGTAGTTCTTTTCGATCGTGTCGCCGAGAAAGATTTGTTCGTCCGTGCCTCCCACGGCTTTCTTGGCCGTCTGTTGTTCTTTGGGCGTGCTGGAGCAGGCCGCCGCAACGGTCAGACTGCCGACCAGACAGAGCAGCAGGAGACGCGAGGGATCGACTGGGCTCATCGACCGGTTGTTGACGATGACGCACCGCATGAGGCCAATAAATAGCAAGAACCTCGCTCAAAAGCAACGACAAGGAACTTTGGTTGACCGGCTGGTGCGCGGTCCCTATAATCCCGCGACGATATTACAGCCCGAGCGCAGACGCACGTCGTGAAACGCACCAGAGTGATCGGCACAGGGAGCTATCTTCCCAAGCGGGTCTTGTCCAATGAGGACATCGCCGGGGGTCTTGGCCTTTCGCCTGAGCAGATCTTCCGGCTCACAGGTATCCGTACACGCCATCACGTCGCTCCTGATGAAGCCTCATCTCACTTGGCCGTGCAGGCGAGCCGCCGGGCGCTCGAGGCCGCCGGTTGCCCCGCTTCCGCGCTGGACGCCATCATTGTCTCCACGACCTCGCCCGATATGGTGTTCCCCTCGACGGCCTGCCTCGTCCAGCAGGCGTTAGGCTGCGGAGCGGTCGCGGCGTTTGACGTGTCCGCCTCCTGCTCGGGGTTCCTCTACGGGCTGTCGATGGCCCACGCGATGATCCAGAGCGGGCAAGCTCGGACCTGTCTTGTCGCCGCGGCCGAGGCGAAGTTGCGGTTCATCGACCCACAGGACAGCAACACGGCCATGTTGTTTGGCGATGGTGCCGGAGCCGTGGTGGTGCGCGGAGAACCGGAGCTGGGCCCCGATTGGCCGGGTATCCTGGGCGTGCGGCTCCATGCGGATGGGGCACGGCACGACTTGATTCGAGTGCCGGCCGGCGGCTCGCGGGCTCCAATGTCGCGCGACACCGTCGCGCGAGGCGAGCATACGCTCCGCATGAACGGCAGCGCCGTCTTCCGCGTGGCCGTCCGCCGGATCGAACAGGCGGTTCAAGACCTCGTGAAAGAGTTCGGGGTGCGGATCGAGGACGTGGCGCATGTCGTGCTGCATCAAGCCAATGGGCGGATCCTCGAGCAGGTCGCGGAGCGCCTCGGCCTTTCCCATGACCGACTCGTCTCGGTGCTGGAGCACAATGGGAATACGTCGTCGGCTTCGCTGCCGATCGCGCTGGACGCCGCGGTGCGGGGCGGAACCGTGGTCCCGGGCCAACTCCTTCTCCTGGGCAGTTTTGGAGGCGGCGCGACCTGGGCGACGGCGCTGGTCCGGTGGTAGCCGCCGTTCGCGCCGCGGTCTTGTAATGATCCTGTAACATCGTTGTGCGAGAAATGAAACGAGTCGCCATCATCCGGGAGTTACGATCGTGATGTTCGGTCTCATTCCCAAAGAAGAAGCGTTTTTTGATCTGTTCAAGAAGGCGGCGCACAACATGATCGAGGGCAGCCGTCTGCTCAAGGAGATGATGGAGAATTTCCACGATCCGGCCGCACAAGCGAGGCGCATCAAAGACGTCGAGCACATCGGCGACGGGATCACGCACGACATCGCCACGCGGCTGAACCAGACCTTCATCACACCCATCGATCGCGAAGACATTCACGATCTGGCGAGCGCCCTGGACGACATCTTGGATGCGGTGGAGGCGGTCGCCGACCGGTTCGTGATCTACAAGATCACCAGGCCGACGGATTCCGCCATCCGGCTGGCCGACATCCTGTACCAGGCGTCGGTGGCGGTCGGATGCGGCGTCGATCGAGTGGGGATGTCGCACGCCCACATCAACGAGTGCAGCGTGCAGGTCAACAGCCTGGAAAACGAAGCCGACCGCATCTCCCGCGATGCGATTTCGGCCCTCTTCGAAAAGGAAAGCGATCCGATCGCGGTGATCAAATGGAAAGAGATCTACGAAACCTTCGAAGAGGGCACCGACCGGTGCGAAGACGTGGCCAACATCCTCGAGCGCATCGTGCTCAAACACCACTGATCGAGCAGTGACGGGTGACAGGTGACCAGTGAGGAGTGAGCGAGGAGCCCGGATAGGTCACAGAATCGATCCATTTCCAGTCACGCGTCACGCGTCACGTGTCACGGTTCTTCATGTTTGATTTGACCGGACTCCTTCTGCTGACCGTCTTCCTCGCGCTTCTGTTCGATTTCTCCAACGGGTGGCACGACTGCGCCAACGCCGTCGCGACGGTCGTGTCCACGCGCGTACTGAGTCCGCTGGCCGCCGTGCTGCTGGCCGGCGCGCTGAACGTGGCGGGGGCCTTTTTCTCCACGGCCGTGGCCAAAATGATCGGCGGCGGGATCGTGTTTCCTGACGCCATCACCAATCAGGTGGTCGCCTCCGCGCTGGCCGGCGCCATCTTGTGGAATCTGTTCACGCTGATCCTGGGCCTGCCGACCAGCTCCTCGCATGCGCTGATCGGCGGATTGGTGGGGGCGGCCGTCGCGCACGGCGGCTGGTCCGTGGTGCAATTCAAGGGGCTGCGGTCGATCCTGGAGGCCATGATCCTGTCGCCCTTGTTCGGCTTCGGCGTCGGCTTTCTCGTCATGCTGGGCGTCACGTGGGCCTTTTTCCGGGTGCCGCGGGGCATTGCCACCAAGATCTTCAGCCGTCTGCAGCTGGTGTCCGCCAGTTTCATGGCGTTCAGCCATGGCGCCAACGACGCGCAAAAGGCCATGGGCATCATCACGCTGGCACTGGTGGCGTCGGGTCAGCTTGCCGCGCCCGAGGTGCCCACGTGGGTGATCGTGGCCTGCGCGCTGGCGATGGGATTAGGGACCGTCGTGGGCGGATGGCGCATCATGCGCACGCTCGGTATGCGCATCGTGAAGCTGGAACCGGTGCACGGGTTTGCGGCGGAGACGGGCGCGGCCACCGTCTTATTGTTCACCGCGCATTTCGGATTGCCCGTGAGCACCACGCACACGATCACCTCGTCCATCCTCGGCGTCGGCGCGACGCAGCGGCTGTCCGCCGTGCGCTGGGGCGTCACGACCAAGATTCTGTCGGCGTGGATATTTACGTTCCCCGGGGCGGGATTGCTCGGAGCGATGGTTTATGCCCTGCTCGTGTCGGTGAGCTGACCAACGAGACGCGCCGGATGGTGGACCGGCAGTCGCACCACGAAACGGCTGCCTTGCGGCTGGTTGGCTTCCACCCACACCTGTCCGCCATGTCCTTCCACGATGTGCTTGACGATCGCCAGCCCGAGCCCCGTCCCACCCAACTCTCGTGACCGGGCTTTGTCCACCCGATAGAACCGTTCGAACACTCGCGGGCGGTCCTGTTCCGGAATGCCGATGCCGGTGTCCGAGACGCTGACCTCCACTACGCGCTGCTCCGGTGCCGTGCGCCCCGATTCCGGCGCCACGCGGGCGCCGACCGTGATAGTGCCCCGCTCCGGGGTGTACTTCACCGCGTTGTCCAGCAAATTGGTGAGCACCTGCACCAGGCGGTCTTCGTCGCCCGCGATGGGCGGCAGCGTGTCGTCGAGGTCGGCCACCAACCGATGGCCTTTCTTATCGGCCATGGGTTTGATCATGGAGAGGGTGCGCTCGATGACGCTGCGAATATCGAGCGGATCTTCCTTGAACGACACGCGGCCGGATTCGATCTTCGACAGTTCCAGGAGATCTTCGAGAATCAGATTCAGCCGGTCGCTCTGCTTCAGGATGATGTCGAGAAACTTGCCACAGGCCTCCGGATCGTCCTTCGCGCCGTCGAGAAGGGCTTCGACGTAGCCCTTGATGGAAGTCAAGGGCGTCCGCAGCTCGTGCGAGACGTTGGCGACGAAATCTTTGCGGATTTTCTCGAGGCGGCGCAATTCCGTGATGTCGTGGAACACCAGCACGGCGAAGGCCTCGTTCTCGCGTTCGCCGCCGGCCACCGACGCTTCGATGTGCAGGCAGCGACCGCTGGGCGGCAGAATGATTTCATCTTCCCGATTGGTGCGCGTGGCCAGGATGGTGGACACCAGCTCGTTCAAGCGTGCATGCTGGAACACCTCGGCGCAGGGCCGTCCCCGCGCCTCTGCCCGGGTGACGCCGAACATCCGTTCCAGCGCCGGATTCACTTGAAGGACATGCCCGCGATAGTCCAGCACCATCACCCCTTCGACCATGGACGTCAACATCGCGAGGAGCTGTGCTCGATCCTCGGAGAGCTCGGCGATTTTGGCATGCAATTGATCCGCCATGTGGTTCAACGTGGCGGCGAGGAGCCCGACCTCGTCCTTCGAGTCGGTCGTGATGCGCCTGTGCCGTTCGCCGGCCGCGAGTTGTTGCGCGGCCCGCGCGATGTCGGACAACGGACGCGTCAGGCTCCGCCCGAGCCAGACACTCAAGGAGACGGCGACGAGAAAGGCGAAGCCGAGCGCAAGGACGAGATTCCGCTGCAGCTTGGCGACCTCGCGGTCGAGCAACGTCATCGCGAGACCGACACGGACAAACACGGGCGCAGCGCCGGCCGGCTCCTTCATGACGATGGCGCGGTACATCGTGCGCTCGCCCGTCGTATGGCTGGCGCGGATGTCCTCGCCGCGCCCCATGGCCGCCGCCTGCTGAATCTCGGGCCGCGACAAATGATTCTCCACCGTGGCGAGGTCGGCCTCGCGCACCGCGCTGTCCGCCAGGACCGTCCCGTCGGCCGCCACGACCGTCACGCGCGCGGACGCTCGGGCGGCGAGCTCCATCACGACCGCTTGAAGCTCGGAGGGAGCCGGCGGAGAAGAGCCGCGAAAGAGCGGCTGTAGACCGAATTCGACGAGCGTGGTTCTGGCGTCCAGCACCTCGCTGAGCTGTGCGACTTCCTGTTGTTCAAGTGATTGAACAGCGAGGACGCCGGCGAGGACCAGACCGCAGGCCACCGCGATCAGGGTGGCCAGCGTGACTTTCCAGCGAATGGAGAGTGTCATGATTCGTGCGACGCGTGATCTGTGATGCCTGACGCGTCGGGGGAAACGCAGCGCGAGGAGGAGTCCGCCACGTGAACGGTCTGGTCACCTGTCACGTGTCACCCGTCACCTCTTTCAATTTGTACCCCAGCGATTTGACGGACACGATCGCATCCTCCAGCAGCGGCAGCTTCTGCTTCAGCCGACGGATATGGACGTCGACCGTCCGCGTGGTGCCATAATAGTCGTAACCCCACACGGCGTTGAGCAGGACCTCGCGCGTCAGCACGCGGCCCGGGTGCCGCAGCAGGTGCTCGAGCAGGCCGAATTCCTTGGCCGTCAGATCCACGTCCTGCTTGCCGACGCGGACTTCATGCCGGGCCAGATCCATCGTCAGCGGGCCATACCGGTATTGAGTCTCCCCTGTAGCGGGGTGGCGGTCCATGCGGCGCAGGAGGGCCTTCACACGCGCGACGAGCGTCTTGGGGCTGAACGGTTTCGTGACGTAATCGTCGGCCCCCAATTCGAGCCCGATGATCGTGTCGGTCTCTTCGGCCTTGGCCGTCAGCATGATGATCGGCAGCGTGGCCGTGTCCGGTTGCGAGCGCAGTCGCTTGCAGACCTCGAGGCCATCCAGCTCGGGCAGCATCAGATCCAGCACGACCAAGTCGGGCTTCTCCGCAGCCACTTGCTTCAGCCCTTCCGCGCCGGTGGCGGCAGCGACCGTGCGGTACCCCTCTTTCTCCAGATACAGTTTGACGAGCTGAAGGATGTCCTGCTCGTCTTCGACGATGAGGATTTTTCTCTGCTGTGCGGCGGGCATAATAGATGAGGGACAGCCTACGGAGCAGGGGAGAGCCTGTCAAGCGCGGCGCCGCCGGCCGAACAGGGAGTGGTTTTCAAGACCAAAGCCGCTTGCGAAGGTCCTGAATTTAGGACATACCCGAGGCGAGGGAAAAGCCCAAACTGGAACCATTCTAGGTAGTGCATGACAACGTCTAAAACACCTAAACCGGTCACAGTTCGATCCGCCGAAGCGCTCGGACAGGCGTTGGGCTTGTCCATGGCCGACACGGCTGAAATTGAATTTCGCTCCGACCTCACCGTCTCGCTCGCAAGAATCATCCAGTCCGGTCGGCTCACGCACGCAGTAATTGCCAAGCGTGCCGGTACGTCGAGAACCAGGGTGACGGCCATAGCCAACGGGAACACCCAGGGCGTCTCGACCGATGTGCTCATCCGAGTCCTGGCCGCCACAGGGCATCGCACGGAAGTGCGCGCGAAGAAGTCGGCGGCTTAACCCGAGGCCTGGCTGACTATTTGGATACAAGAAGTAAGGTCAGAATAGCGCAGAGCAGGAACGATCAGACCCGAGAGGAGTACGAAGTGCCCCCACCTGACAGGCCAATTCTGTTGACGGGGCCGCTTGATCTGACGTAAGGTGAAACCCAGTTTGTGCATAGGCGCTTGTTGAAGGAGCCACGCCAACATGAAGATATATCTCGCCAATCCCCGCGGGTTTTGCGCCGGGGTCGATCGGGCCATCGATATCGTCGATCTCTCGCTGAAGAAGTACGGCGCGCCGATTTATGTTCGGCATGAGATCGTCCATAGCCGCCACGTCGTCAACTCACTGCGGCAAAAAGGCGCCGTGTTCGTGGAGGAGCTGAACGAAGTGCCCGAGGGCTCGGTGGTGATTTTCAGCGCGCATGGCGTGGCCAAGTCCGTCTGGGATGAAGCCCGGCAGCGGCGCTTGCACGTCATCGACGCCACCTGCCCGCTGGTCATCAAAGTCCACAATGAAGTGAACCGCGACTATACGCAGGGTTACGAGCTGATCTTGATCGGCCACGCGGGCCACCCGGAAGTGATCGGCACCCTGGGGCAAATTCCCGACAAGTTCCACCTCGTCTCGTCCGTGGAGGATGTCGAAAAGCTGCACGTGGACAACACTTCAAACCTGTCCTACGTCACGCAGACCACCCTCAGCGTGGATGAATGCCGCGACATCGTCGGCGCACTCCACCGCCGGTTTCCAAACATCAAGGGCCCGCATCAGGAAGACATCTGCTACGCGACGCAGAACCGGCAGAATGCCGTGAAGGAATTGTCGCGGCTGGTGGATGTCATTTTGGTGATCGGCTCGCCGAACAGCTCCAACTCGAACCGGTTGCGCGAGCTGGGCGAACAGTGCGGCATCCCGTCCTATCTCATTGACTCCGCCAACGACATCAATACCGCGTGGCTCAAAGGCGCCAAGGCCGTCGGCATCGCCGCGGGCGCCTCCGCCCCGGAAGTGTTGGTAACCGAGGTCGTGGCGTTCCTGCAGGCCTCCGAGCCCTCGGAGGTCGAGGAGCTGACCGTCATCGAGGAAGACGTCGAGTTCCTCCTGCCCAAGGAACTAGTCCAAATCGAATCATCCAGCAAACCAGCCGCCAGCCTGGCCGGCTGACGCAAGCGAATCCCACGAACTGACAAGATATGGTAGGAGGACGCTTCTTCTCCTACCATAGGCGGTATTTTCTTTTGATTTCTCCTCCCCCCTGTGCTACAAGGGCCCAGCCGATTTCTCGCTATCGTTCCGCTCACTCCACCAAGGAGGCAGAGATAACTCCATGTATTTGAAATCGTTGGACATGCTGGGCTTCAAGTCGTTTGCCGAGGCGAAGATCGAGTTCCCCGAGGGCGTGACGGCCATCGTCGGCCCCAACGGGAGCGGCAAGAGCAACGTGGTGGACGCCATCCTCTGGGTATTGGGCGAGCAAAGCACCAAGACACTGCGCAGCGAAAAGATGGAAGACGTGATCTTCAACGGCACCGAGCTGCGGAAGCCGCTCGGCATGGCGGAAGTCTCCCTGATCATCGGGGGGTTGGATCAGAGCACTATGAAACTGGAAGGCGGGGCGGGCTTGCCGAGTCAATTGACCGAGTTTCAGGAACTGATGATCACCCGCCGCCTGTACCGGAACGGCGACAGCGAATATCTCATCAACAAGACGCCCTGCCGGCTCAAAGATATCCGCAGCCTGCTGCTTGATACCCGGGCGGGCAGCAAGGGGCACACGGTTATTGCGCAAGGCCAGATCGATCAGATTTTGAACGCCTCGCCGCAGGACCGCCGCGAGCTGATCGAAGAAACGGCCGGCATCGTGCGGTACAAAAAGCAAAAAGCCGAAGCGCTGCGCAAGCTGGACGCCACGCAGCAAAATCTCCTGCGCGTCCGCGACATCATCGCCGAGGTGAAGAAGCAGCTCAATTCGCTGGAGCGCCAAGCCCGCCAGGCCCGGACCTATCAAACGTTGCAGCAAGAGGCGCGCAGCATTGAAATCGAATTGCTGTCGCGCGAATTCCGGGCGCTGCGAGCCGGCCTGGAGGACGTGGAGCAGGAAGCGCTGGCGTTGGACCAGCAGGAAGCGGGCAAGGCCGCCGAGCAGGCCCGCCTCAGCACAGACCTGGAGCAAGCGCGGCTGCAAGCCATCACGCTGGGCGACACCATCGGCAAGATTCGCGAGGAACTGTCCCGCATCGAGCA
Source organism: uncultured Nitrospira sp. (assembly GCA_964642845.1). Taxonomy (GTDB): domain Bacteria; phylum Nitrospirota; class Nitrospiria; order Nitrospirales; family Nitrospiraceae; genus Nitrospira_D. The sequence goes on along the minus strand of CAZXRB010000002.1, from coordinate 19,000 downwards.
GCAGCAGGCCCAGGCCTTGACGGCGGCCGAAGTGGAACGCAATCGCAACCAACTGTTCGCGCAGCAGCAGGTCCAGGAATCGGCTGAATTGGACGAGTTGGTCCGCGCGCAGGACGAGTTGGCGGCCGCGATTCAGGCCGTGGATGCGTCGTTGGCGACGCTGCAGGACGACATGGCGGCACGCGAACGCGCCTTGGGGGAATTGGACGCAGAATTGGCGCGCCTGCTGCATCAGCGGGCCGCTGCCTTGGCGGAGGAGGAACGCGGCCGGCAGGATATTCTCCAGCTCGCGGTGCTCGTGGCCAACACGGAGCACCAGATCGCCCAATTGGCCGCGCGGGCGCAGGCTATCGCCGAGCGTGGAGCGCGGCTTGCCCGGGAACACCGGGAGTTGAGCGGACAGCGGGAGGCCGCCGTGGCGCGGCATGACGTGCTCCGACAGGAATACGGCGCCGCCGATCAATTGGTCGGCAGTTTGCGCGCGCAGCGGCAAGCCGTGCAGGAAGAGGCGGCGCGCGTGACGACGGAGAGTCAGGACCTGGATCAGCTCATCCTGCGCCGATCGGAAGAGTTGGCCGGGGTGGATTCCCGTCTCGAAGCGCTGCAAAGCGTCGTGCGGGAAGAAATGGGCTATGGCCGGCAGGGAACCGAAGGCACGGCGCTCAAGTCCTGCGAGGGCGTGCGCGACGCCGTCGCCGAATGGCTTGTGATCCCGCCCGGCATGGATCGCGCCGTCGAAGCGGTGCTGGGCGAGCGCGTCCGAGGTTGGTTCGTGGATGCGCCGTCGGTGGCCCAGCGGGTCATCGGCTTCCTGCAGGACAAGGCGTTGGGCCGAGGCACGTTCATTCCCGAGCAACCGCGGTGGGACCGCACGCAGCCCCCGGCCTGGTGGCCGGCGGTCACCGATCAGGCCGGCGTGGTCGGGCGCGCGGTCGATTTGATCCAGACCGATGCCGCACGGGTCGCGGCGCGGGACTGTCTGTTCGATCGCGTGGTCATTGTGGAGTCGCTGGACGATGCCGTGCGTCTCTGGGAGCGCCAGACGTGGACGGCGCCGGACGGACCGGTCCTGGTGACCTTGAGCGGAGAGGTGCTGGATCCGTCGGGCGTTCTCACCGGAGGACAGATGCACGGCGCGCAGGGTCTTCTCGAGCGGCGCCGAGAGGTCTTGGAACTCGAAGCCAAGCGCCAGGCGCTGTTGACCGCCTTGGAGGACGACAAGCGGCGCCGGGACGACTTGCGCGACCGCACCGCGTCGCTGCTGGAGCAAGGGAACGCGCTCGCGGTCGCGCTGCGCGAGGCCGAGATGCGCGACCTCTCCCTGCGCAAAGACGAAGAACAGCTCCAGCAGTCGCTGGCGGATCTCGACCTTCGACTCCAAGGTCTTGCCGCCGATATGCGGCAAGGCGAGGCGGAACGGCGGCGGCTTGAAGAGGAATCCCAATCCGTCCAAGGACAGTTGCGGCAATGGATCGCCGAGAAAAGCGGGCAAGAGGCGGCGCTGGGGCGCGTGCGCGAGCGGCTGGATCAGATCGAGCAGCAGGTGCGGGCGCTTCAGGAGCAGGTGACCAATGCGCGCCTGGCTGCCGAAGGACTCCGGGCCAAACAGGAGCACGAACAGGCCAACCGTGTCAGGCTCTTCCAGCAGCGCGACAGCATGGTACAACGGCGTCACTCGTTACAGGAACACCTTGCCGGTCTCGCGGACGCCATCGAGCAGAGCCGGGCCGAACAGCTCAGACAGGAAGCGCTCTGTCAGGAATTGGGAGAGACGGCCGGCCGCGTCAAGCAAGATCTGGTCGCGGCGCAGGACCAACAGACCCGCGACATGGCGGTCTGCCAGACGCTGGAAGCCGGTCTCGACGATCTGCGGCGCGAGATCTCGGCCATCCGCGATGCCCGCATGGCCGTCGAAGTGCGCCGGGCAGAGTTGCGCACGCAACTCGCCACGGTGGAGAGCACGCTGGCCGGCACGTATCAAATCGATCCGACTACGCTGCTGGCGTCGGACGGCGACGCGGCCGCAGCAACGCCTGCCAGCGAGCTGGCGTCGCGTGCGGATGCCGAGCTGAAGGAACAGGTGCAGAAGCTGCGGGAGCGGCTGGATCGCATGGGCCCGATCAATCTCGCCGCCATCAGCGAGCATCAAGAGCTCGATGAGCGCCACAAATTTTTGACCGCACAGGAGCAGGATCTGTCCCATTCGATCGCGTCGCTCAAGGAAATCATCCAGCGGATCAACCGGACGACGAAAGACATGTTCGTGTCGACGTTCAACGAGCTGCAGGAGAAATTCACCCAGGTGTTCGGGCAATTCTTCCCCGGCGGCCGCGCCGAGCTGCAATTGGTGGACGAACCGCCGGCCGAGGGCGAGGAGAACACCGGCAGCCGCGAACCGGGTGTCGAGATCGTGGCGCAGCCGCCGGGCAAGCGGCTCAAGAGCATCACCATGCTGTCGGGCGGAGAAAAAACGCTGACGGCCATGGCGCTGCTCTTTGCCAGCTTCCTCATCCGGCCGACGCCCTTCTGTCTGCTGGACGAAATCGACGCGCCGCTGGACGAAGAGAACATCGGCCGCTTCACCAACGTGCTGCGGGAGCTGGCGCGCGACGCGCAGTTTCTCGTCATCACCCATAATAAGCGCACCATGGCCATTGCCGACTCCCTGTTCGGTGTCACGATGGAAGAGCCGGGGGTGTCCAAGGTCGTGTCGGTGCGGTTGGGCGACCTGCAGCCGGCGTAATACGTGCGGCGCGCGGGATTCCCTTAAGGTGGATCTAGCCGTGTGATGCGACGAAGAGGAAAAACCCTCGTAGTTCAGAAGACTTGTCGGCTCCTTTGCTTGACTCCCCTGGGGAGCTCTGTTATAAGCCCCACGATGGGCAGCTCACCGATCGTGTAACGATGAATTCGTTACCGTCCAGTCGTCGCACGCCCGTTCATTCGTCCGTCTCACTTGGGATCGCATGAAACTCCTCAAGGCGTTGTTCAGCCGCCTGTCCGATAGCTTCCTGTCGAATGTGCCGGGTAAGTTGAGTCCGGCGCCGGAAT
>CAZXRB010000002.1:0-15939 GCA_964642845.1 uncultured Nitrospira sp. | reverse complement strand
CCCCACGCCTCCCCTCCGCCTCGTGTCCGACAAGCCGGTCGTCTTGCCGCCCTTGGACGCGACGACGCGCCGTCCGGCGACTCATACCGTGAGCCAGCCCGATGCGATCGACGACGCCATCCGGCGCAGCCAGGCCTGGTTCCTCGGCCAGCAGCATCAGGAAGGCCATTGGGTGGCCGAGCTGGAGGCGGACACGACGCTGACCTCCGAATATCTGATGCTGCGCCGGTTTTTGGATTGCGTCGATCCGGAACGCGAAAGAAAGGCCGTGCAGTATCTCAAGGCCATGCAGCTGCCCGACGGCGGCTGGCCGATCTACTACGGCGGCCCTGCCGAAATCAGCGCCTCGGTCAAGGCCTATTTCGCGCTGAAGCTGAGCGGCATCTCCGCCGACGAACCGTTCATGGTGCGCGCGAAGAACCGCATTCTCGCCATGGGCGGCGTGGTGCAGGCCAACGTCTTCACGAAAATCGCCTTGGCGCTGTTCGACCAGTACGACTGGGAAGGCATCCCGCACATGCCGGTCGAACTCATGCTCCTCCCGAAAAAGTTCTATTTCAGCATTTACGCGATCTCGTATTGGTCCCGCGCCGTGCTCATTCCGCTGTTGATCGTCTTCGCGCATCAGCCGGTCTGTCGCATCCCGCGCGAACAGGGGATTGAAGAGCTGTATCCGATCCCGCGCCGGGAGATCCGGTATTGGCGCTTCCCGCCGTTCAACAAGGACCAGAACTGGTTCACGGCCCACAATTTCTTCGTCGCGTTGGACGCGCTGCTGAAGATCTACGACCATATGCCGATCACCGTGCTGCGCGAGAAGGCGCTGCACAAGGCCGCGACCTGGGTGCTGGAGCGGCTGAAGGGCAGCGGTGGGCTGGGCGCGATCTACCCCGCGATGGCCAATTCGATCATTGCCTTGCGCTGCCTCGGTTATGAAATGGACGATCCTCTGATCGTCAAGGCGCTGCGCGAGATCGAAGAATTGGAAGTGTACGATTCCGTGCCGGTCGATGGCCAGCGCATCCCGACGCTGCATCTGCAACCGTGCTTCTCGCCCATCTGGGATACGGCGTTGCTGACCAATGCCCTGATCGAGGCCGGCCTGCCGCCCGAGCATCCGAGCCTCTTGCGGGCCGGAGCCTACCTCATGTCGCGGCAGACGAAGACGGTCGGGGATTGGAAGATCTCCTCGCCCCACGCCGAGCCGGGTGGCTGGTACTTCCAATTCGAGAACGAGTTTTATCCGGACGTGGACGATTCGGCCGTGGTTGTGATGGCCCTGTCGAAGCTCAAGATGCCGGACCCGGTGCTCCAGAAGGAATCGCTGCAGCGCGGACTGCAGTGGGTGCTCGCCATGCAGGGCTCCGACGGCGGCTGGGGCGCATACGACAAGGATAACAATCGCATCGTGTTCAACTATATTCCCTTCGCCGATCACAAGGCGCTGCTGGACCCGAGCACGTCCGACCTCACCGGCCGTTGCCTCGAGATGCTCGGCACGCTGGGGTACGACCGGACGCATCCCGCAGTAAAACCGGCTCTGGCCTTTCTCAAGAAGGAACAGGAGCCGGATGGCAGCTGGTACGGCCGATGGGGCGTCAATTATATCTACGGCACCTGGTCGGTCTTGGCGGGCCTGCGGGCCATCGGTGAAGATCTCTCCGCTCCCTACATCCGCAAGGCCGTCGCCTGGCTGGAATCCAAGCAGAATCCGGACGGCGGCTGGGGCGAATCCTGTCTCTCGTATGCGGACCCGGAGTACAGCGGCAAGGGCGTGAGCACGCCGTCACAAACCGCCTGGGCGTTGATGGCCTTGATGTCGGCGGGCGCCGAGGACTCTTTCAGCGTCGCGCGCGGCGTGCAATTCCTCCTGCGGCATCAAATGAAGGACGGCTCGTGGGAAGAAGTGCGCCATACCGGCACCGGATTTCCCCGCGTCTTCTATCTCCGGTACCATTGGTACTGCCAGTATTTTCCCCTCTGGGCCTTGGCGATGTACCGCAATCTCCGTTCCCGCGGAAAGATGCGGGCGGACGAAGTGCGCCAACAGGTCCAGAGCGCCGGGTCGTACCGGTTTGAGCGTTGACCGCCGCCATCGCTCCTTCGGTCGTTCCAGCCGCTGCCTCTGGCATGTCCACACGCACGCGCATCGCCTTGTTCGCCGCGACGGTCTGGGAAGTCCGGGCCGTGCGCGCGGGATTGCCGCCCGGACGGGAGAAGAGACTCCAGGGGCACCGAGTCTTCATCGGCACGGCGGGCGCACGGGAGTATTGGCTCGTCCAGACCGGCGTCGGACCCGTGAATGCAGCCCGGACAGCGGCGTGGTTGTTGCAGTACGTTCAGGTCGAGTTGGCCGTCTCCACCGGATTTGCCTGCGCGCTGGTGCCGGCGGAGGTCGGCGGGATCCTGGCGGGGTGGCGAGTGTCATCACGAGGCGGTGAGCAGGCCGGTGGCGACGTGTGCGACGTGCCGGGCGGGGAACGTGACCTCTGTGAGGAGGCACTGCGCCGCCATGTCCCGGGCATTCGCTTCGGTCGTTTCCTGTCCGTCGATCGCATTGCGTGGCGCGCAACGGACAAACAGGCCTACGCCCGTGCCAGCGGCGCGATCGCGCTCGATATGGAAAGCGCGGCGATTGCGATCGAGTGCCGGCGGACCGGCGTCCCGTTCCTGGCCGTGCGCGCCGTCTCGGATCTGCTGGACGAGGATCTTCCCGTGGATTTCAATCTCTTTCTCACCCCCGGTGGCTGGGCCAAAGGAGTGGCCACGATGCTGACCACCCCTTCGAGCGTGCGCGGCTTGCTTCGCTTGCGCCGCCAAAGCCGCCTGGCTGCTGGGCGCCTGACCGACTGTGTGCGCGCGTACGTGGAGGCAGTCGGTGCGAGGACGGCCGGACGCTCTTCTCAGCAGGCTGCGACGGAGCAGGCGTGATGGGATTCGTGCGGAGCATCGGCCGGGTCGTCTTGACCTACATCGCCGAAATGGGCCGGATGCTCATTTTCGTGCTGTCGTCGTTTGCTTGGCTGCTGCGCCCGCCGTTCCGCTTCACGCAAATCGTCAAGCAGCTGCACTTCATCGGCTACAAATCCACGTTCGTCGTCGTGCTGACGGCGGGGTTCACCGGCATGGTACTCGGCCTTCAGGGTTATTACACGCTGCGGAAGTTCGGCTCCGAAGCGCTGCTCGGCTCCGCGGTGGCGCTCAGCATGATTCGCGAGCTGGGACCCGTGCTGGCGGCGTTGATGGTCACCGCTCGGGCCGGATCCGCCATGACCGCGGAAATCGGCATCATGCGCATCACCGAGCAGATCGACGCGCTCGATACGATGGCGATCAATCCGCTGCAATATTTGATCGCGCCGAAGCTGGTCGCCGGCCTGATCGGCGTGCCGCTGCTCGTGGCCATCTTCGATGTCGTCGGCATTTACGGCGGCTATCTCGTCGGCGTCGACCTGTTGGGGGTGAGCCCGGGTTCCTATTGGAACTCCATCGAATCGGCGGTGGAATGGAAGGATGTCTACGGCGGCATTCTCAAATCCATCAGCTTCGGCCTCATCGTGAGCTGGGTCTGTTGCTATAAAGGCTTTTATACCCGCATGAGCGCCGAAGGCCTCGGGAGGGCGACGACGGAAGCGGTGGTGCTGTCGTCCGTCGTGATCCTGGTGTGGGACTATTTCCTGACGTCGGTGTTGCTGTAGCCATGTTGAAGCTGATGGGCGTCAAGAAGCAGCTCGGCGGACAACCGGTCCTCCAAGGGGTGGACCTGACGATCCCCGAAGGCAAATTGACGACCATCATCGGGCGGAGCGGCGAGGGCAAGAGCGTGCTGCTCAAGCACATGATCGGGCTGTTGCAGCCGGATGAGGGACAGGTGTGGGTGGACGGCATCGAAATCTCGCGGCTGCGCGGCCGGGCGCTCAATGAGGTGCGGAAACGGTTCGCGATGCTGTTCCAAGGCGCCGCGCTGTTCGATTCCATGACAGTGTTTGAAAACGTCGCCTTCCCGTTGCGGGAGAAATTGCGGATGAAAGGGCCGGAGGTCACGAAGCGGGTGGACGAAAAACTCGCGCAGGTGGGGCTGGCCGGGATGGGGCACAAATTTCCCGCCGAGCTGAGCGGCGGGATGCGCAAACGGGCCGGTCTGGCGCGCGCGCTCGTGATGCAGCCGGAAATCATTCTGTTCGACGAGCCCACGACCGGCCTGGATCCCTTGATGGCGAAGTCGATCCATGATCTCATCACGGCGATGCAGCGGACGTTCGGGTTCACCGCCGTCATGGTGAGCCATGAGATTCCGGAGATTTTCGGCATCTCGGATTACGTCGCCATGTTGAAGCAGGGCCGGATCGCCGCCATGGCGCCGCCCGAGGAGTTTCAGCGGACGGCGGATCCGGAAATCCAGGAATTCATTTCGGTCGGCGGCCCGGTGGCGGTGCCGCGGGCCTCGGCCGGTACGTAAAGGAGCAGGGGATGGACAAAGCGAAACTCGAACTGGTCGTCGGTGTGTTCGTCCTGGTGGGTATCGCCTGTCTCGGGTATCTGTCGATCAAGCTCGGCAAGCTGGAGGTCATCGGCGGCGACCTCTACGAAGTCGACGCGCAGTTCACGTCGGCCTCGGGGCTGAAGCCGGGGGCGACGGTGGAGATCGCCGGCGTCGAAGTGGGCCGGGTGAAATCGATCAAGCTGAAAGAAGATCGCGCAATGGTCAGACTGGCGATTGAAAACGGGACCAAGCTCTACACCGATACGATCGCCTCGATCAAGACCCGGGGCATCATCGGAGAGAAGTATCTGGCGTTGTCGCCGGGCGGCGGCGGCGATCCCTTGAAACCCGGCGAGATGATTCGTGATACTGAGTCCGGCCTCGACCTGGAGGAGTTGGTGAGCCAGTACGTGCACGGGAAGGTCAACTAGCGGGCGAACGTGCGCGCCCCGGCGTGAACAGGAGGGACGTCGTACCATGAACATGCTGCAGACTCGGAGGATGCGTTCTCTGCTCGTGGCCGCGGTCACCACAGCGGCGCTGTGGAACCCCGCCGGGACGCCGGCCCAGGCCGGCCCGCCGACGGACGCGATGAAGGCGACCATCGATGAAGTCTTGCGGATCATCCGCGAAAAAGAGCTCAAACAGCCGGGGAAGGCGGACGAACGCCGGCGGTTGCTGGAAAAGGTGGTGGGGGCGCGCTTCGATTACCACGAAATGTCCCGGCGCGCCCTCGGCGCGCCCTGGAATCAATTGTCCGACCAGGAGAAGCAGGAATTCGTCGGGCTGTTCCGCACGCTGCTGACCAATTCCTACGCCGACAAGATCGAGGCCTATTCCGGCGAGGGCGTGCAGTATCTGAACGAGCGAACGGAAAAGGACTACGCCGAGGTGCGTACCAAAGTGCTCTCCGGCAAGACGGAAATTCCCCTCGATTACCGGCTCATTCAGAAGTCCGAGGATTGGCGCGTCTATGACGTGGTCGTGGACGGCGTGAGCCTCGTCAACAACTACCGCGGGCAGTTCACCAAGATCCTCCGCACGTCATCCTACGCCGATTTGGTCGAGCAGCTCCGCAAGAAATCCGACAAGCTGAAGTCACCCTAATCCCTCTCGATCGCACCGTCATGAGGATCCTCCGCGGTCTCGCCGTTTGCCTCGTGTGCCTCCTAGCGGGACCGGGGATGGTCCGCACCGCCGCCGTGTGGGCCGATACGCAGATCTTCCCCATCCCGTCCGCCTCCACTACGAGAAACGACGGCAACGACGCGGGCCTCATCGTCCCCATCCTCATCACCGATCCCGACGGGGAGCTCAAGTACCTCATGGCGCCCATGCTCATCCAGAATTCCATCGTGGGGACGCGCGGCACCTTCAACCTGTTCCGGTACGATCCCGGTGGCCGCCAGATGCAGCTCATCGCGTCGGTGACGGAAAAGATCGAGCGGAAATTCGTCTTCAACTATACGGACCCCGCCTTCAGCAATGGCCGGTACTTCTTAAACTTCGGCGGTTCCTTCTTCAAGAACGCCACGTCGCGGTTTTTCGGCATCGGCCAAGAAACCTTGGAGGGGGATGAAACGAACTACACGGCGCGCGAATTCCGGGCGAATTGGCGGTTCGGCGTCTACGCCAACGAGGTGACCCAGATCTCGGTGGCGCAGCGGTTCCGGGACGTGCGCCTGCAGCGCGGGGCGACCGATCTGCCGTTCACCGTGGAACGCTTTCCCAATGTGGTGGGCGTGCAAGGTGAGTCCATCATCGTCGGTCATCGCGTCAGTTTTTATTACGACACCCGGAACAATCTCATCACGCCCACCGACGGCATGGCGGTCACCGCCTATGCCGAACTGAATCAGAATATCCGCAACAGCACTCATCCGGTGTATTCGCGCTACGAGTTCGAGGTCAAAAAGTTGTTTCCCAGCGAATCGAAGCGAGCCATCCTGGTGGTTCGGGCGGATCTCCAGGCGACGATCGGCAGCCAAGTGCCGTTTTTCGAGCAAAGCTCGCTGGGCGGCCAGAACAACCTGCGAGGCTTCGGCGTCGACCGGTTTATCGACAAACACCTCATTGCCGTGAGCGTCGAAGAGCGGATTCACGTGATGCGGACCAAACTGGCCGGAGTGACGGCCGACTTCGAAGTGGCGCCGTTCTTGGATACCGGACAGGTCTTCAGCAACTACAAGGACGTGAGCTTCAAAGACTACCGGATGACACCAGGCATCGGGTTCCGCGGGATCGTCCGGCCGAACGTCGTCGGCCGGATCGATTATGGTTACAGCCGGGAAGGGGGGGCGATCTTCGCCGGTCTGGACTTCCCTTACTGATGGGGCTGTTTCAAATGGCCATCCATGGCCGAATGGGGGCGGTTCTGATTCTTCACAAAGCTCGGCCAATCCGCTAACCGCTTGACAGGATGGAGGTTCTGTGTGAGACTCACGCTCGCTACGCCCATGTCTCGCTACTGCTCAGTCGGTCGCCTATCCAAAGTCCGTTCCCTTTGCATACAGCCGAATGAGTAGATTCAAGAAGGAGAGCACGCTATGTCGATGTTGAAGAGTATCCATAGTCCGGCGGACTTGAAACGGCTGTCGCCCCAGCAATTTCCGGCCTTGTGCCGGGAAATCAGGGAACAGATTTTGGGGGTCGTTTCCAATGTCGGTGGACACCTGGCCTCCAACCTGGGGGTGGTGGAGCTCACCGTGGCGCTCCACTATCTGTTGGATACTCCGACGGACAAGATCGTCTGGGATACCAGCAATCAAGCCTATGCCCACAAGCTGCTGACCGGCCGACGCGAGCAGTTTCATACGCTTCGCCAGTACGGAGGGCTCAGCGGCTTCTGCAAGCGGGAAGAGAGCATCTACGATACCTTCAATGCCGGCCATGCGGGCACCGGCGTGTCGGCCGCCTTCGGCATGGTCGAGGCCCGTGAGCAGCTCGGTCAAAAGCACAAGGTCGTCTGTGTCGTGGGCGACGGCGCCATGACGGCCGGCATGACGCTGGAAGGACTCCATCATGCGGGAGGCCTCGGGAAAGACTTCCTGGTCATCCTGAACGACAATCAGATGTCCATTTCCAAGAACGTCGGGGCTATTTCTGCCTACTTGAACCGCACGATCACTGGCGAATTCTACGGCAAGGTCCGGGAAGAAACGGGCCAACTGCTCAGGAAGATTCCTCATATCGGCCATGACATGGAAAAGCTCGCCCGCCGGGCCGAAGAGCTCGCCAAGGGCGCGATCCTTCCCGGGTTGCTGTTTGAGGAGCTTGGCTTCCAATACAGCGGGCCGATCGACGGACACAATTTCGAGCACCTCCTGCCGACGCTGGAGAATGTGCTCAAGATGAAGGGACCGGTGCTGCTCCACGTGATTACGAAGAAGGGCCTGGGCTACGAGCCGGCCATGAAGAACCCGGTCTGGTTCCACGCCTGCCCGCCGTTCGTGCGCGAGACGGGCGCGCCCGCCAAGAAGGCGGCTCGGCCTTCTTATACGCAGATCGCCATGGACACGCTCGTGAAATTGGCTCGGGAAGACAAACGGATCGTGGCGATCACGGCGGCCATGTGCGAAGGGACCGGATTGACGGCGTTTGAAAAGGAATTCCCGGACCGGCTCTATGACGTGGGGATCGCCGAGCAACACGCGGTGACCTTCGCGGCCGGCCTCGCGACCCAAGGGCTTAAGCCGGTGGTCGCGATGTATGCCACGTTTTTACAGCGTGCGTACGATCAGGTCGTGCATGACGTGGCCACCCAGAACCTTCCGGTGGCCTTTTGCATCGACCGGGGCGGATTGGTCGCGGAAGACGGCACCACCCACCACGGAGCGTTCGACTATGCCTATCTCCGCCATGTGCCGAACATGGTGGTGATGGCGCCGAAGGATGAGAACGAGCTCCAGCACATGGTCAAGACCGCCATCCGGTACGAGGGCCCCATTTCGGTCCGGTACCCGCGCGGCGTGAGCCTCGGTGTAACGATGGATCCCGCTCCCACGAGCTTGCCGATCGGAAAGGGCGAATTGCTGAGGGACGGCGCCGACATCGCGATCGTCGCCATCGGCGTCTCGGTGTGGCAGGCGGTGCAGGCGGCCGAACGGCTGAGCGCCGAAGGCGTCTCGACGGCGGTGGTGAATGCGCGGTTCGTCAAACCGCTGGATCGGGATCTCATCGCGGATGTCGCCAAGCGGGTGCGGTATGTGGTGACCGTCGAAGAAGGCTGCAAGATGGGCGGCTTCGGCTCCGCCGTGCTCGAAGCCTTATCCGAAGCCGGCATCACGCACGTCGCGACCAAGATCCTCGGGCTGCCGGATTGGTATATTGAACAGGGGCCCCAAGATTTGCTGCGCGAGCGGTACGGTCTCACGGCCGAGGGCATTTACCAGAGCGTGAAAGAACTGCTCGGCAAGGCTCCGGTCAAGCCCCAAGAGACGGCGGAGTACGCGTCACGGGGACATCACTTGCCCCACGGCGATGAACAGGGCAGCTGAGATAGACGTGAAAAGGCAACAGTAAAAAGGAAAAAGTGTAGGCAGAGAAAGTCGGCGAAAGATGCATATCACCAGGCGCAAGACGCGGCAGATACAAGTCGGCACCGTGAAGATCGGCGGGGATGCCCCGATCTCCGTCCAATCCATGTGCTCCACCGATACCCGCGACATTCCGGCCACGATCGAGCAGATCCGGCAGCTGGAAGCGGTCGGGTGCGAGCTGATTCGCGTGGCGGTGCCGGACGATGAAGCGGCGGCTGCGCTGCCGAAGATCAAGGCGGCCATGACCGTGCCGTTGATCGCCGACATTCACTTCGACCATCGCCTGGCCTTGAAGGCGGCCGAGGTGGTGGATTGTGTCCGGATCAACCCAGGCAACATCGGCGCCTGGTGGAAGGTCGAAGAAGTCATCAAGGCGGTGAACGACCGCGGAATCCCGATTCGTGTCGGGGTCAACGGGGGGTCGTTGGAACGGCCGTTGCTCGAAAAATACGGCTGGCCGTCGCCGGAGGCGCTCGCCGAATCGGCCTTGAACGCGGTGCATGCGCTGGAAGACGTCGGCTTCACCAATATGAAGGTGTCGCTGAAAGCCTCCGATGTCCACCATGCCATCGACGCCTATTACTTGTTCTCCCGCCAATCCGACTATCCTCTGCATATCGGCATCACGGAGGCGGGCACCGCCATGACCGGGGCGGTGAAATCGTCGATCGGCCTCGGTTGGCTCTTGTCGCAAGGCATCGGCGACACGCTGCGCGTCTCGCTCGCGGCCGATCCGGTGGAGGAAGTGAAAGTCGGATTCGAGATTCTCAAATCGCTCGAGCTGCGCCATCGCGGCATTAACGTCATCGCCTGCCCCACCTGCGGGCGCGTGGAAATCGACGTAGTGCGCATGGCCAATGAGCTGGAAAAGAAGCTGGGGCACATCAAGACCCCCTTGAACGTGTCCGTGCTCGGCTGCGTGGTGAACGGCATCGGCGAAGGGAAAGAAGCCGACATCGGGATCGCCGGCGGAGAAGGCAAGGGCATTCTGTTCAAGAAGGGCAAGCTGGTGCGCAAGGTGCCGCTGGATCAGCTGATGGAGACGCTGATCCAGGAAGTGGAACTCCTGGCCAAGGAAAAAGAAGCGGAGGGGACTGCGGGCTCGCAAGCCACCGCTCACCGGCAGGCCGGGTGGGAGCCCCTCGTCCCCGAGTCCGAGCCCTCCACGTTGGGCAAAGAAATCCCGGTCCTTCCCAACCGCTAGCGCAATATCCGCTGACCCGCGCCTCTCGTCCACCACGTTCTTGTGTTGAGAAGCATTGAAAGGGGCCGCTATAATCCTCTGCGCACGGCGCCGTACCCAAGTGGTAAGGGAGCAGTCTGCAAAACTGCGATGCGGCGGTTCGAACCCGCCCGGCGCCTCCATACCTCGCTTGCCCCGACCGCGAGCCTATTGTGAGTCCCTACGTTATTGAGGCGAGCGGATAAAACCTCCGGAGCCTCTTGAGCGATAAGAGTTGAGCCCAGCCTTGTTCCTAATTGTCTATCCGAGAAAACCCCTTCAGTAAATTGACGGCGGTACAGTGGGGTGTTACAATCGCGCGAATTTTAAAGAGCTTCATGTCCGGCTACTGCTGTAGCCGTTCTCTATAGTGCTCGTTCCCATCATAAGTCCAAGGCGTATCAGGAAGGAGACAGGGATGGCCGTACCGCTTTCCCAGATGTATACAGTCACGAAGTACGTCCTCACGCAGAAGCTCAAGGGGGTCAAACGGTATCCCTTGGTGCTGATGCTGGAGCCGTTGTTCCGCTGCAACCTCGCCTGCGCCGGCTGCGGCAAAATCCAGTACCCGGACCATGTGCTCGACAAGCGGCTCACGCCCGAGCAATGCTGGGCGGCGGCGGAGGAATGCGGCGCGCCGATCGTGAGCATCCCGGGCGGGGAGCCGCTCATCCATCCGGAGATGGCGACGATCGTACAGGGGTTGGTGCGGCAGAAACGGTACGTCTATCTCTGTACCAATGCCATCCTGCTCGAGCGGAAGCTCGACGAGTACCAGCCGTCCCAATATCTGACCTTCAGCGTCCACATGGACGGCCTCAGGGAGGAACACGATCTGGCGGTCTGCCGGGACGGGGTCTATGACGTGGCGGTCAAGGCCATCAAGGCGGCGCTGAAGCGGGGGCATCGCGTCACGACGAACACGACGCTGTTCGATGACGCGAATCCAGAGCGGGTGCGGAAGTTCTTCGACGAGATGATGGCGCTCGGCGTCGAGGGGATGATGATTTCCCCCGGATACAGCTATCAAAAAGCGCCCGACCAGCAGCATTTCTTGAAGCGGGCCCGCACGCGCGAGCTCTTTTCCCGCATCCTGAGCAAGCCCAAGCGGGGCTGGCGGTTCAACCAGTCCCCCCTGTTCCTCGATTTCCTCATGGGGCGGCGCGAATACCAGTGCACGCCGTGGGGCAATCCCACCTACAACGTCTTCGGCTGGCAGAAGCCCTGCTATCTCCTTCAGGAAGGGTACGCGAAGACCTTCCGAGAATTGATGGAATCCACGGCGTGGGATCAGTACGGCACCAGCCGCAATGAGAAGTGCGCCGATTGCATGGTCCATTGCGGATACGAGGCCTCCGCCGTGGAAGATACGTTCGGCTCGGTCTCCGGGTTCACCCGCACCGTCAAGCTGACGCTGCTGCCGACGTCACGATAATTTTTGTAATGCGTCACACGCCGAGCGTCAATCGGTTTATACGGATGACCGTTGACGAATGGCGAATGGCGGCTTCCAGTCATGACCGATACGAAAAACCATAGCAATTCGGCGCAGGCAGGATCGCTGCAAGGCCGGGTGTTCAGGCCGCAGTCCCGCCAGGAGCTGGTGGAGGCGATCGAGCTGGCCTTCGACTACCGCGGCGATGTCACGGTCGAGCTTTCATCCGGTGAATTGCTGGTGGGCTATCTCTTCAATCGTGAGGCGCACGGCGCCGCGCCTTGGATCGAGCTGTTTCCCGCGGGCACCCCCGATGTCCGGCGCGTCTTCTATGCCGATATCGTCACCATCGCGTTTTCCGGCGAGGATACGGCGTCCGGCAAGTCGTGGGCCCATTGGGTCGCCAAGAAAGAATCCGAACGCCACGCCGAAGCGGCGCGTCTCGTGGCGGAGGCGCAGGCGCGCGGCCATCTCTGACCCCGTCTCGTTCCGACCCCCTGTCGGTGCCGCACTGTTTGCTCCCCGCCTGGGCTCGGCTGAACCGTTTCGCCTTGTCAATCCAGCGCGATTTGCGTGCGCATCACGAAATCCGCTGATTGACAAAGGATAGGCGCTGTGCTAGATAGGTCCGCCTTAAAATCGGCTATGGCCATCGACTGCAATCGGTCATCTGTCCGGGGAAAGAATGGGCCGGGACGAGTGGAGTGGAACAGGGGCAGGACATCCGTCGCAGTCAGAGGGCTGTTCCTCGTGGCCCTCGCATGCGGGGCTTTCCCTGTGATCGCTCAGGCCACGCACGAAGCGGATCATCGTTTTACCGTCGAAGGTTTCGTGTGCGGGCCCGACGGCAAAGGCAGTCCGAACGTCGAGGTGTTGGTCAAGGATACGCGAATCTCGTACGGCCAAACGGTCACGACGGACGCGGACGGTCATTATAAGGCGACCTTCCATCTGCATAACGACAATCTAGGCGATCCACTGTTCGTGGAAGCCAAAGGAGAACAGCAGCACCATAAAGTCCAGTTCGATCCCAAGGATCTGGAAACGGAGCGGCGGGTCCAAGTCAATTTTGGCACCGGCTGCGTCCATGATCCGAGCGCGCCGCCGCTGTGGTTTTTATCCATAGCGGGTGTGGCGGCGGTCGGCGTAGGGGGGTTCGTCGGCAGCAAGTTCGTACGGGCGTGGAGAAAACGGGACGCACAGCGAGAGAAGGGACAGAAAGGGCACGGCAGAAAGAAGAAGTAAATACAGCGGTCCGTGGGGCAGGGCGTCGCACCTCGCCGGATCCGTGGGGAAACCAGGTGGGCGTGGAGCGAGTCTGTGGCCTGTGAAGAACGTAGGAAGTTCGGCGCTTTTGTCTAGAGGGGGTGGCCTTCTCGCAAAAGCGTCTTTTTTCTGTCTTCTCGCGGAGGCAGGGTCAAGCCGGTGGCGGTTTCAAGAAAGGACGGGAGAATCGATATGAAACGGACGACGAAGAGCGTGATGAGGGCGTGGGCCGCGCTGGGCATCGGCATACTGCTGAGCGCCTGCGGCGAGGGCGGGGAAGGTCCGATTGTGCCGCCGCCTCCGGCTCCGGCCGAGTATGCGGACAAGCATATGCCGGCTGGTTGGTGGACCGACGCGGCCAAGATGGAAGAGGGACGGAAGCTCTTCATCGGCGAAACCAACCCCGACGTCAACTGTGCGAGTTGTCACGGCAAGGACGGCAAGCCGGTCAAAGCCGGCGCGCGCGATTTCCGCGTGAGCGACCGCATGAAGCTCTATTCGGATTCGGTTTGGTTCTGGCGCATTTCCGAAGGGGTGCCCAACACCAAGATGAAGGCCTGGAAGACCAAGTTGTCCGAGGAAGACCGCTGGAAGCTGGTGTTGTTTGAGCGGAGCTTCGGCTTGACCGGCAAGGGTTGGGATCCAGAAAAGAAGTCCTGGGTGGACGCGGCGAGCGTGGCGGCGGCGCCGGCCACAGCGACCCCGACTGCGGCTCCTACCGCGGAGGCGCCTGCGGGCAAGTAGTCGGATTCCCATTCTTAGGTGAGGAGGGGCGGCGACACACATGAACAGGTGGCAGCGCGGATTGGTGGCACTGTTTGCGCTTCTCACGATCTTTGGCGGAGTGGCCTACGCCCAAGCGCCAAGCGCTCCGCCGGTGGAATTCCCCTACACAGGGAACCGAACCGCCGTGTGGATCGTCGCCCAGCTTCACATCCTCTTCGCCGGGTTCATTCTTGGGGCGCCGATTTTCGTGGTGATCTCCGAATGGCTGGGCTACCGCAAGCAGGACCCGCGATACGACCGGCTGGCCAAAGAGGTCACGAAGGTCACCGTCATCCTGTACAGCATGACGGCGCTCACCGGCGGCCTGTTCATCTTCGTCCTCCTCGCTGCTTACCCGCAGTTCACGACCTGGCTGATCAATCACTTCTTCATGATCTTTGCGGTCGTGTATCCGTTGCTGTTCATCGGCGAGACCATCGTCCTGTACATGTATTTCTACACCTGGGACGCCTGGAAAGGGCCGAAGAAAGCCCGGCACATCGCGTTGGGTGTGCTGCTGAACATCATCGGCACGGTCACCCTGTTCGTGATCGACGGGCCGACGTCCTTCATGAACACGCCGGTCAAGGCGGAAGGCATCTCACCCGCCGAGTTTCTCGCCACGGCGACCCTGTGGGACAAAATCTTCAACTACAGTTGGATGCCGCTGAACCTCCACCGGTTGGTCGGCAACGTGACGTTCGGCGGATTCGTCGCCGGCTTGATCGCGGCCTACATGTACATGGGCGCGACCAAGGACGAGGAGCGGTCCTACTACGACTGGATGGGCTTCGTCGGCAACATGATCGGCGTGGGCGCGCTGTTGTTCCTCCCGTTCATGGGCTATCTGCTGGCCTACGAGCTCTGCGACTACGACGCCTCGATCTGTCCGTACATGATGGCCGACCAGCTCTCGATGTTCTTCGAGATGCAGGGCGCCATGATCGGGCTGATCTTCCTCGCGAGCAACTACTACATCTGGCTCAGCATGAAACGCATCGAAGGGGTCGAGAAGGTCCGCATGACGATTCTCGCGCCCATCGTCATGATCCTGCTGCCCGTGATCATGACCAAGGTGCTGACGGATTATCCGGTGCCCGATCCCACATCGCTCCTGTTCCTGTTGCCGCTCCTGCTCGCGCCGGCCATCCTGGGACGGTTCATCCCGATCACGGTCTCATCGTTCACCGTCATCAAAATCGGCTTCTTGATGGTCGTGGTCGGCAACGCCATCTGGATGACCCCGCATGGCTTCGTCCCGACCGGCGCCAAACTGGTGGCCGAATTGGAGCTGCCCTCCGAGTGGAACTTCCTGGCGCTCATGCCCGCCAAGAATTCCGCCGCCTTCACGCTGGTCTTTGTGACGGTGGTCAACTACATCATCTATAACCGGGCCGTGAACCAGGGCACGATCATTTGGGGCAAGATCGATTTTGCGTCGCAATTCGTGCTCATCTTCCTCGCCTTCAGCGCGATTTGGACGATGGGGCTGATGGGGGCGGTGCGGTCCCTGCTGCGGAAGTATTTCCACACGTACAACCTGGTGCCGGATTTCACGGCGGAGTCCTTTACACCGACGCTCGCGTATTCCGCCTGGTGGATTACGGGGATCACGGTGATCTTCTACGCCGTCGTCAGTTTTGCGATTTTGGTGACGCTCAGGGCCGCGCATCCGAAAGACCATGCGGCCGAAGGGAGTCCGGTGCCGGCCGGCGCCAAGTAGGGAGCGCACGATCCGCGCCTCACGCGGGCGCAAGCACGAGGAGTTCTATGGGCAAGGCCATTTTGAAGATCGTCGTGGGGTTGGCCGTGGGGGCCGGCCTGTGGGTTGCGACCATGGCGCTGGAGTTTCCGCCGGTGTTCCGGTGGCTCTTTTTCTCCTACGCCATTCTGGGAACGGTCGTGTTCTTAGTCCTCGACGCGCCGAGCGTCAAACCGATGAGCGGAGGCAAGGCCCTGGCGGCGCTGCTGGTGTTCTACGTCATCCTCTGCACCGTGTACATCGCCGGCGCGTCGCTGTGGCCGCAATACGACCCGGAAGACGAGAAGGGCAAGATCGAAAAGATCCTCGGCCCGAAGCGCAAGGCGACGGAGCAGGGCAAGGCGGAAGAGCTCCTTGCCCGCGCGAAGGCGCTCGACGAGCAGGCGAAGGCCCTGGCCGAGCGCATCAAGGCGCTGGGCGTCGATCAGGCTCCGGCGGCGCAGGTGGCGGGCGGCGCGGGCGCGCCTC
>CAZXRB010000001.1:0-111052 GCA_964642845.1 uncultured Nitrospira sp. | reverse complement strand
GTTCCGGCCGGGGGCATCATCCTGTTTTCTGCAGCGCAGATGCACTCGAGCGTGCCCAATACGTCGGGGCGAACGCGGTTCAGCATCGATTTCCGCGTGGTGCAGATCGATGATGTTGCAGCCAAACGAGGGGCTCCCCATTCAGATGAGGCCTGCACTGGAACGACGATGCGCGACTACATGAGGGTGGCGGGCCTCGCCCATATCCCGGAAGACTTGGTGGCACTGTACGACGACGGCACGACTGAAAAAGGAAAACCGGTGTATGCCCCGGTTTGAGCAAAGGATTAAGACGTGAAGAAGGGCAAGAGCAGCCCTGACGTGATCGGGTTGATTCCGGCCGCCGGGTATTCGACGCGCATTTCGCCGGTTCCCTGCAGCAAGGAAATCTATCCCGTGGGTTTCTTCAGAAACTCCACGGGGGATGATCGTCCCAAAGCCGTGTGTCTCTACCTCATTGAGAGCATGAGACAGGCCGGTATAACGAAGATCGTCATCGTTATTCGCAAGGGCAAGTTTGATATTCCGGCCTATCTGGGGGACGGCCGTCACTTCGGAGTGGAATTGGCGTATCGCGTCATGGACCACTCTCCGAGCCCTTCTCACGCCTTGGATCACGCCTATCCCTTCACGAAAGACGCGCTCGTGGCCTCTGGATTCCCGGATATTATTTTTCAGCCACAAGAAGCGTTCGGCAAATTGACTGCCTGCCTCCAACGGACACGTGCGGACGTGGCGCTCGGCGTGTTTCGCATCAAGAAGGCAATCAAGGACGATCGCGTGGTGCTGGACAGGGACGGACGGGTTCTGAACTTCGCGGTGAGTACATCAGGAGCGCAGGACCCCCATACATGGTTGATGGCCGTATGGGGGCCTCAGTTTACGGAGTTCCTGCATCAGTTCCTTGAAAAGCACGGCCCAGGGAATGCCGCGTCGGAGCTCACGATCGGGCACGTGTTGGAACCGGCCTTCAGAGCCGGTCTCCGCATGCACGGTGTCCTCTTCGAGAAGGGGTTTTACCTCGATGTAGGTGTCCCCCACAACTTACGCAAAGCGGTTCAACAACTGTCTCGCCAAAATGATTTAGTGATGTGACGGGAGGGAAACGTGGCGCAGCTTCAGAAACCGGAATTCGTTTATATGAACGGCAAACTCACGGCCTGGGACAACGCGTGTCTGCATGTAGGGTGTGAAGCCGTAACCCGAGGGTTGAACGTATTTGAGGGGCTCAAAGGTTACTGGCAGGAGGACGGAACGTTCGCCGTCGTGTATCTCCGCAAGCATTATGAGCGGCTCGCCCGATCGGCGAGGCTGCTTCATATCCCGTTTCCATGGACCTATCGGCAGTACGAGGATGCGGTTGCCACGATCATCGGCGCTCTGGTGCGCCCTGACCGCGACATGTGGGCGCGCACGACGCTGTACGTGACGGATGGGCACTGGGGCGAAGATACGTCCGCCGATCTCGTCATCACCGCGTATCACCAGCCCAAGCAGATTCCAGCGCCCATCGACGTCGGAGTCAGCACCTGGCAGCGCAGCGCCGACATTTCCTTGCCTGCCAGGATCAAAACCGGCACCAATTACCAGGTCGCCCGGCTCGCCCGGATCGAAGGGCGGGCGCGCGGATGTCATGACATGATCCTGCTGAATCAATGGGGCCGAGTTGCCGAAGCTGCGGCTGCTTGTGTGCTGATCGTTCGTGACGGCGTCATTATCACGCCTCCGCCGTCGGAAGGTGCGCTCGAAAGCTTGACGGTAGAGGCGATCGAAGGTCTTGCTCTGTCTCTGGGCATTCCCTTCGTTCGCCGGCCCGTGGATCGAACGGAACTCCTGATTGCCGATGAAGTGGCGCTGGCGGGCACGATCACAGAAGTGACGTTGGCCAGAACTATTGATGGCCTTGAGATTGCCCAGCCCTGGCCGATCCTTAGCAAGCTGCAACAGCGGTACTTCGAAGTGGTACGAGGCGTGTCAGGACACCCCTCCATCGAGATGACGGTGCTGCAGAAAGACAAGATCATGTCAAAGGGAGCGGTCGTCAATGCCGGTTGATCGGACCATGCCTGCATCACAGGAAGCAGTGGTGGGTCACCCTGCGATCGTATGCCCCATTTGCGAATCGGCAGCGATAAAGGACTATTTCACCGTGCCGTCCATTCCGGTGGATTCCGGGGCGTGGTATCGAACCGCCGAAGAAGCGCAAAGGGCCCCGACCGGGCGTATTGTTCTAACTGTCTGCCATGATTGCGGATACCTATGGAATCGGGTCTTCGACTATGCACACATCTCGTTTGGCGAGAGGTATGACGTCTCCCTCCATCACTCGCCGTCCTTCCAAGCGTTTCTTGAGAAGACCGCAAGTCGGCTGGTTGAAACATATGACATACGCAATAAGACAATTGTCGAGATTGGCTGCGGCTCCGGCCACTTCCTCCATCTTATTTGCAGAATGGGAAGCAACAACGGAATCGGCATCGACCCCAGTGTGCCGCGCGTTGGTACGGAGCCATGCGGGACGAGGGAGGTCACGCTCATTCGGGACTTGTATACGGAAAAGTATGCGCACTTCGATGCCGATCTGATTTGCTGCATGCAGATGTTTAACTTGCTGCCTGACCCCTTGGGCTTTCTCAAGATGGTTCGCCGCAACATCGGATCGCGCCACAATACAGTCGTTTATCTAGAGGTTCCGAACGCCGAGTATGCACATGAAGGTCCAGTCAAATGGAACGTCTCTTTCGAGCACGCCTCGCTTTTTCATGCCACCTCGCTAAAGCGGACCTTTTCTCGTGCCGGGTTTCTTGTTCGTGACTGTCAGTCCTGCTACGAGGAGGACCAATATCTCTATGTCGAAGCCGTACCCGACCCCGAGGGTGGGGGGCCACACGAACGCGAAGAGGCTGTGAGCCGTGAATTTTTGGCCAAGATTGCGGAATTTTCCAGCCGGTATAGCGAGGCTGATGCCACATGGACCAAAAACATTCAGGATTTGGAGCGATCCGGAAAAACGGTGGTGGGGTGGGGAGCCGGCTATCGGGCGGTGTTCTTTATGAATCGGTTCGACACAAGACGGTTGATCCCTTTTGTCGTCGATATTAATCCCAACCGACAGAACGGCTATCTTCCAGGAACCGGCCAAAGAATCGTTCCACCGGAGTTTCTCTTGAGCTACAAGCCAGATGTCATCGTGGTGACCCACTCTACCTATGTGACGGAGATCACGAACCAAGTCAGGAAGATGGGGTTGCATTCGGAGATCCTCGCGATCTAGATCGCGAGGGGACCTGTCGAGCCGCATAGGCATCACGGCGATTCTTGGTCCGTGAGATTCGTGGTGTGGCACGTCATCATGAGAAGGCACAGTCAGGAGCGTCGGAGATTCTTGCGGCAAACCGTGATCCTGATCGGTGGGCTGGTGCTCGCCAAGACGATGGGACGGTCGGTGTGGGCCTTCGATCGGAATGCAGCAATGACGGTAGACCGAAGAAATATTGTATCCATGCCGGCTATGTTCGACCCTCAGTCGTCCAGTTTGGGGGGAAAAGAGGAACTCCTACTCGCGGCTCTTGTGAGTGCCATCTTTCCCGCTGACGGCACTGGTCCGTCAGCGAAGGACGTTGGAGTGGCCGAAGCACTGGCCGTGTCCGCGAGTGCCTCAGGTGAACGGCTCCGCCTGTATCGGGAGGGGTTGGCTCGCATAGAAGAGTTTTCCTTGAAGCTGTATGCGAAGTCATTCGCTGGCCTGCAACAACGTGATCAGCATCATATGCTGCACCAGCTGGATCACATCAAGCGGCAAATCGATCGGGAACCTGCAGCGCTGAAAGACAAAATTCTTCGCAAACTGCGATTTTGGTATTACGCTTGGCAAGGCGCACTGCCGGCGGCGGATTTTTGGTTGCAGCTCCAGCGCGATTCCATCGTCGCCTACTACAGTCATGATCTGACGTGGAAATGGCTCGGATATGCGGGCCCTCCATTTCCGAACGGGTACGTGAACGATCTGAGAACGTAAACTGGCCGCGTGTTATGAGTGCCGGCGAGGCCGGCTAGTGGAAGGGTATGCTGAGAAATACGCCGATCGTCAGTGTCTGTCTTCCGACATATAACCGAGCGAAGATGCTGCGAGAAGCGCTCGCCAGCGTCTTGTCGCAGACGCTGCGTGATTTGGAAATCATTGTCTCCGACAATGCGTCGGTCGACGATACCGAATCGGTTGTTCGTTCATTCGGCGATCCACGGATTGTGTACGTGAAGAACGCCCGCAATGTCGGTGCAGTGCCGAATATCAATCGCTGCTTCGCGATGGCGCGAGGGGAGTTTATTGCGCTGTGCCCGGATGACGACTTGATGCTCCCGGACAACCTCGCGCGGAAAGTCGAAGTGCTGCGGAGCCATATGCGGGTCGGGCTGGTGCATTCGCGCTTTCATATCATCGATGAAAACGGAAACGTAATTCAGGCCACTACGAACAAAGGCCACGGGCTCGAACGCGACGCCGATGCCGTCGAACCGGGAGGAGTGTTTCTTCGGCGGATGCTTGAGGGGTTTTGCGAAGTGAACCCCGTAGCCGCCGTCTTTCGCCGTGAATGCTGGGAGAAACTCGGCGGTCTTGATGAAAGCCTGAAGCACGTGGATGACTACGAGTATTGGATGAGAATCGCGGTCTATTATGATGTCGCCTATTTGGCCGCTCCATTGGTGATGTGGCGAGCGCACGCCCAGACGCTCACAAGTCAGTTTCTTGTCGGAGGAAAGACGGGGGTATCGCCCAGCCATCTGCGCGAGCAACTACGGTGTAAAAAGAATATCTTGGATCGCTACGGAAAAGATATCCCTGACGTCCGGGATCTTCGAAGGATGCTTCGGAGGCAGACGGCGGAACGGGTGGCTTTCCAAGCCGACTGCATGCTTGACGAGGGAGCGGCGAGAAACGATGTGCGCCGCTTTCTGTGCAGCATGGGTGGCGGGTTCCCGCACCTATATGCTACGCGCCTGTACTGGAAAATGCTGGCGAAGACGGCGCTGCCTCCCCGCAGCCTTCAGACGCTGAAAAAAATCCGGCACTCCATTTCTCACTGAGCCAATAAGTCTATGACCTACATTCCAGTGCGCTCCAAAGAGTCTTCCAGCGTCGTCGTCGTGGGATGCGGCGCGGGCGGGAGCGTGGTAGCCAAAGAATTGGCTGACGCCGGGCTGTCCGTCGTGGTGTTGGAAGCCGGCCGTCGCAGGAACGCCGAAGAAGAGTACCGGTCGGACCGACGGGAGTTCCCGCTCAATGCCGCGGACCCGTTTCGTTCGCCGGATGACGAGGCCTATACGGCGGGTCCCCGGGGATTCCGCTACCATCATGTCAGGGGTGTCGGGGGGACCACGCTCGTGAGTTGGGGGGTCTCGCCTCGTCTTCATGTTTCTGATTTCAAGATCCGTGAACTCGATGGAATGGCGGACGACTGGCCCCTGTTGTACGAGGACCTGGAGCCGTACTACGCCCGCATCGAATACGAACTCGGCATATCCGGGCCAAGCGGCCAGGATATGAATCCCTTCGATGGTCCGCGAAGCACCCCCTTCCCGACTCCTCCCCATCCCATGACGAAGGCGGGCCGGTTGTTTTCTCTCGGCGCCCGTCAATTGGGGCTCCATCCCTACGTGCCGGCCCTCGCCATGCCGACTGTCCCGTGGGAGGGACGGGGGGCCTGCATCGAGGCGGGAACGTGCATGTATGGATGCCGCATCGAAGCCAAATCGAGCACGGATGTGACTTACGTGCGCAAGGCGGAGCGGACCGGCCGCGTGGAAATCAGAACCGAATGTGTCGTCCGAGAAATTGAGCTTGATACGGCGGGGAAGGCGCGCGGTGTGATCTATTTCGACGGCAACAAGGTCGAACACCGGGCCGAGGCCCGTGCCGTGGTGCTGGCCGCCAATGCGATCGAGACGCCGCGCCTGTTGTTGCTCAGCCGATCCGCCCGATTTCCAGCCGGTCTGGCGAATTCAAGCGGCTTGGTCGGGAAATATTTGCTCGACCATCTGGACGCCGGGATTCTGGCACGGTCCGAGCAGCCGTTGGACGGGTGGAAAGGGGTCCCTGTGTCCGCCATGGTGCAAGATTTTTACGAAACGAACCCGCGAAACTCGTTTGCTCGTGGGTGGCTGCTGGAAGTCTCGACAGGCGGCAGTTGGCCGATTGCGCTGGCCAAAAGAATCGGCGGTTGGGGATCAGCTCATAAAGCTGCCATGAAACACCGGTTTGGACATGAGTTTTCCATCTTCGGCGCGGGCGAGCAAATGCCGGACGAGCGCAATCAGGTCGTGCTCGACCCGGACGTCACCGACCGCTTCGGTCTACCTGTTCCAAAGATCTTTAGCGAAGCGAGGGGAAATGATGTGCCCCTGCTGAGCGCTATGAGCCAGAGCATCCGAGACTTGGTCGCGGCCATGGGCGTCAAAGAAATCTTATCCGAGTGGTCGCATACGCCAGGCGCCTCCACCCATTATATGGGGACGTGTCGAATGGGACAGGATCCGGGGAGGTCCGTGGTCGACCGGTGGGGGAGGGCCCATGACGTTCCCAACTTGTTTATCGCGGACGCCAGTACCTTCGTCACCGCGGGAGCCGCTCATCCCACTTTGACGCTGATGGCGCTGGCGGCGCGCACGTCACACCATATGGTTGATGCGTTCAAGAAGGGCGATCTCTAGAAGGATTCTTCAGCATGACCACGTACGTCCTCGGCATCTCAGCGTTCTATCATGATTCGGCCGCCGCGCTGCTTCGCGACGGCGAAATCGTAGCGGCGGCTCAGGAAGAGCGCTTTACCAGGCGTAAGCACGATCCCAGTTTTCCAAAGGAAGCGATTGCCTATTGCTTGGAAGAGGCGGGCATCGGGATGGCCGAGGTGCAGCACGCCGTGTTTTATGAGAAGCCCTATCCCAAATTCGAACGGTTGCTGGAAACCTATCTGGCCTTTGCTCCCGACGGGTTTGCGTCCTTCCGGCAGTCCATCTCCATTTGGGCCCGACACAAGCTCAGAACCAAACAGGAAGTGCTTGAGGGGCTCGGAGCCGGCTTCCGTGGACGCCTCCATTTCAGCGATCATCATGAGTCGCATGCGGCCAGTGCGTTCTTCCCATCCCCCTTCCAAGACGCGGCTGTGCTCACTCTGGATGCGGTCGGAGGATGGGGAACGAGCTCGATCGGAGTCGGCCGCGGTCATCGCGTCACGCTGACGCACGAAATGCGGTTTCCCCACTCGCTGGGGATGCTCTATTCAGCGTTTACGTACTACACGGGCTTCAAGGTCAACTCCGGCGAATACAAGATGATGGGGCTGGCTCCTTATGGCGAGCCCAAGTACGTCGCATTGATCACGGAGCATCTGCTCAAGATGTATGACGACGGATCCATCTGGCTCAATATGGAGTACTTCCACTATTGCCAGGGGCTCACCATGACATCCCCCAAGTTTCATGAGTTGTTTGGCGCGCCGCCGCGCGAGCAAGAGAGCCAGATTACCCAGAAGGAAATGGATCTCGCGGCTTCCATTCAGGCGGTCTGCGAAGAAGTCGTGTTGCGGGCTGCGCGGCATGCGCAACGGTCGACCGGTATGAGGAACCTTTGCCTGGCAGGCGGAGTCGCGCTGAATTGCGTCGCCAACGGCAAGTTGTTGCGAACCGGCCCATTTGAGAACGTGTGGATCCAGCCCGCTGCCGGGGACTCCGGCGGGGCCGTGGGAGCCGCGTTTCTGGTGTGGCATCACGTGCTCGGCCAGCCGCGTACTGTGCAGGAGGGGCGCGACAGCCAGCGGGGGTCCCTGCTTGGACCCTCATTCCGAAACGACGAGATCGGTCTCTATTTGGATTCCGTCGGCGCTTCGTACCAATACTATACGGACGAGGCGGAACTCCTGGCGACCGTGTCGAAGGAGTTGGCGCAGGAAAGGGTGGTCGGATGGCTTCACGGGCGCATGGAGTACGGTCCCCGGGCGTTGGGCGCCCGCAGCATCATCGGCGACCCGCGCTCGCCGCGCATGCAGCAGGTCATGAACGTCAAAATCAAGTTTCGGGAATCATTCCGCCCGTTTGCGCCCTGTGTACTCAGGGACCATGTGCATCGGGTGTTCGAGATGAAGGCGGGCCAGGAAAGCCCGTACATGCTCCTGGTGGCTCCCGTCCGAACCGAATGGCGGCGGCAGCTGAACGAGGAAGAGCGGCGGCTCATGGAGGATCCGGACTTGCGCGTGCGCGTGGCCGTGCCGCGCTCCAGCTTGCCGGCGATCACGCATGTGGACTATTCCGCACGGATCCAAACGGTCGACGAAGAACGGCACGGACGCTTTTATCGCCTGATGCGGAAATTTTACGAGGAGACCGGCTGTCCCGTCGTGGTCAACACGAGTTTCAATATCCGGGGCGAACCGATCGTCTGTACGCCGGAAGACGCGTATCGGTGCTTCTTGGCGACGGATATGGACTGTTTGGTCCTGGAAAACTACGTCTTGTGGAAGGATCAACAGTCGAACAGGACGTTGCAGGACGCTGAATCATATAAATCACAATATGCGCTCGATTAGAACGTCATGATTATTGCGCGTCATCCTCGGCGAGCCTATCTCCGGAGCTTCTGGATTAGCCTGTGCCTGGTGTTGGGCACTGCCGGTGCTCTCCTCGCCGGCCTTTGGTCGGCGTCCCTCGACACGACGGTGCTCCTTGTGACCGGGATGCTCGCCGTTGCGCTGTTCGGGTATCTATATCCCCCTATCGCGAAAAGGCCGTACGCCGCCATGTATCACTGTTTCGAATATTATGGACAGCTGCTGAGGTTCTGCCTCAAATTGGTGTGCTTCTTTCTCGTCTTCGTGGCGGTGGGGCGGGCTGGATCGAAGCTTCCGGTAGCCCCCCGACCGGCAGGTTCTATGTGGCTGCCCAGGAGTTCGACGCCGGCCGAGGAGTTTGACAGCGAGTTCGAAGGAACGCAGGGTGATGAGAATCCGCATTGGACGGCCACGTATCTGGCGTGGGCCCACAGGTCGGGCAACGGATGGGCCGTCATGCTGCTGCCTTTTCTTGTTCTGCTTTCCGTGCTCGAGCCGGAGGAAGAGCGCAGTTTCCCGGCGAATATCTATACGTTGTTCTAATCTGCGTGATGGAGCCTATTCCTTGATTCGAAGCATCCTCGCCTTCTTCACCGCAGTGCTCGGCATGCTGATCGTGGCGCCTCTCCTGGTGCTCGGACTGCCTTTGATCGGAATGGCCTGGCTGACCATGCGTATCGGCAGTTTGCTGGAGCCGGCGTTCAAGACTTGGCCGGAGGTGTTTGAGTTTGATTCACTCCTTGGATGGAGAGCCAAGGGCAATCTTGACTGCCATGTATTGGAAGAGCGAGGAGAAGTGTTTCATGTCAAAACAGACCGGCACGGATGGCCCGGAGCGCGGACGATCGATGAAAGCGACGTGGTCGTGATCGGCGATTCTCATGCCTGGGGTTATGGCACCGATCACCGGTATACCTTCAGTCAGTGCCGCTCGTCGATTGCGATCAAAGCCGTTGGAGTCCCCGGATATAACCTCGTGCAGGAGCTACTCTTGATGCGGCAAATCGCACCGCAGTTGAAAGGCAAACTCGTCGTGTGGTTCGTCTTTGTGGGGAATGACCTGGCCGACAATATTTCGCCGGAAGCGGATGGATACCGAGTCCCGTTTGTGAGGCAAGCAGCCGGTGCAGGCGATTGGGAGATCGTCACGCGGCATCTGTCTCCCGCGAAGTGGCGCGTCAGTGAAGCTCTTAAGTTCAGACGCCATTATGCTGTGCTTCCGGCCTTGCATTGCGAGACTTCTTTTGCGCAACGGGCCTACGGGGCGTGCGAGTACTTGATACGAGCCGGATCAGACATTTGCAGGGAAGTGGACGCGACACTGGTGGTGATGGTCGTTCCCGCGGTCGTGACCCTCAGTCGAAGCCGCATGGAGCAGCTCTGCAAGGCGCGCGCATTTAAGGACTCCGTAGATCCGGACTTCCCGGATCGCACGATACGGGCAATCTGCGACCGAGTCGGCGTCCGCTTTGCGACGCTGAAAGACCATTTGACCGCTGATCATTACTATGATCGTGATGAACATTGGACGGCGGAAGGACATGAGGTTGTGGCGCGCGTCCTCGAGAGTCAGTATGCCACGCACCGCCTTGGCAACACCGCGTCCAGCTGATTGACTCGTCCGTGACGTGGTGTTCCGATTCATCGATGTTGGCCGAACGAATGCCTGTTGCGTTGAATCGGATCAAACAAGGCCGTCTCGTCGGTTGGCCGCTCGTCGGAGCGCTTCTTCTGGGGGAGGCGAGTCTGTGCCTCGCCCTCATCGCGCTCTATAAGAAGGACCAGTCTTCCTGGGGAGTGTTTCTTGCCTCAAACCCCGGCGTGGCCTTCGTCATCGGCGCGATGGGGATCTGTAGCTCCGTCGCAGCGCTGACCCTCATACTCCGAAAAAGTTGGGCTGGGGAGCGCAAAACGATTTGTCTCACCCTCATGGTGAACGTGATTTCCGCACTGATTGTGGCCGCGGGGGCGGAGTCGATGGTGCGGCTGGCCAAAATCGAAACGGCGGCGGGCGAACGGGTCGCAGGACTATTGTTGATTCCAAAGGACTGGCAACGGACGAGGCATCATTATCAACGTGTCTGGGACAGGGCATCAGGAGACCTGAGCTATCTCGTCTATGATGCGCAACTGGGGTGGGTGGTGGCTGACGGGCGGCAGAGCGCCAATGGCCTCTATCGGTCAGGCCGAAGCGGCATTCGTACCCGGCACGTCGGGGAGACGATCGAAAGAGACCGGAACAAGAAACTCATCGCATTGGTAGGAGACTCATTTACGTTCGGAGAGGAAGTGCCTTATGACGAGACCTGGGGGACGCGCCTGGAACGTCTTCTGAACGATCGCTTCCAAGTGCTCAATTTCGGCGTGCCCGGCTATGGCATCGACCAGATGTATCTCCGATATATGCGCGATGTGCGGATGTGGAAACCGGACATCGTGATCTTCGGTTTTATTTCAAACGATGTCGTCCGCTCTACGATGGTCTATCCCTTCCTCATGTTTCCGGAGTGGGATCTCCCGTATTCGAAGCCGCGCTTTGTCCAGGCTCCGACGGGTTTGCAGCTCATCAATACGCCGACCATCCGGCCCGAACAGATCTTTTCCACTGCCCACATCACCGACTTGCCTTCCCTTGCTTATGATGCCGGCTATCGAGGGTTCGAATGGGAGCGCGACTGGATGCATCGCTCCGACTTCGTGAGGTTCGTGCAGGCTCGCTTCCCGCGGTGGTCGAGACTGAACGAAGGCCCGACTGAGGAATCCATGGTGCCTCTGAGTCGGGACATCCTACGTCAGTTTATGGCGCAGGTGAAGACGGAAGGGAGCAAAGCCCTTCTCCTCTACCTTCCATCATCCGCCGGTGATTTCTCTCCGAGCGGCGGTCAACCGACGCTCGGGAAGGCTCTTCTGGAGTCAGTGGGCGCGCCCTATATCGATCCGACGCCGTGCCTTATGGACGTCGCAAGCTCCGATCGATTTGTTCGGACAGGCAACGGTCATTATTCGGTTCATGGTAATCAGGCAGTGGCCAGCTGCGTCGCCGACTACATCACGCAGGGTATGAGCGGCGGCTGAGAATCCTGCGCAGTGTTTTTCGCGATCTCATGAGGAGTTCCTGACCGCATGTCTTCCGCGTCGAAGCGCATTCTGTTCATCGTTAAGACGCGGGAATACGGCGGGGCCGAAAAGCACCTGCAGGAGCTCATACGGAGAATTGAGAACCCCGATGTCCGCGTGACTCTCTTGTGTTATGGCGCCGACTTTTACTCGAAATTCTTTGAGCACCAGTTGAACGTCAGAGTGCTTGCAAAACCGGGCGGAGAACCCGGGGGGTTCATGGCGTATTGGATCGCATTGGTCAAGGCCTGGTCGGATACCATTGTGCTGGTGAAGGGATGGTCGGAAGAGTTTGCGTTTCACACGTACGCGGCTGCAAGGCTCTCCGGCGCCCGGAAGCTTGTCGCCATCGAGCATCTTCTCGCCGACCACGTTCCGTCTGAAGCGATCGGTGAAAGTTTATCGGCGGCTTTTAGAAGTATGTTCGGTTGGCGTAGAAGATTTCTTCTGAAGAAACGCCTCCAGGCGCTCTTGTGCACCAGCACCATTTGCGTCAGTAACGGTGTGCGCAAGAGATTGGTGGACCAGTACCGGTTTCCGCCTCACAAAACGATCACCATCCTGAATGGCGTGGATCTGAAACGATTCAGCCCTGACGCCGCGAGACGCCGACAAGTCCGAGCCAGCCACGGGGTGAGCGATGCTGACGTCATTCTCGTATGCGCGTGTCGCCTATCCCCCCGGAAGCGTGTGGATGTTCTGCTCGAGGGATTAAACAACCTCCCGAAAGACCTCTCTTCATGGAAGTGCTGGATTATCGGGAGCGGGCCCATAGAATCGGAGTTGCGCGCGCAATGCACCCATTTGCAGATGGACGGGCAGGTGCAATTCCTTGGCTTCCAGGAAGATATCAGCCCGTTTCTCAAGGCGGCGGACATCTATGTGTCCACCTCCGACAAAGAGGGCTTTGGGCTCAGTCTTGTAGAGGCGATGGGATGTGAACTGCCCTGCATTGCAACCGATATTCCAGGCCATGACGAGATCATCCAGCATGGCGTCAACGGATTTCTGATCTCAACCGGATCCCCCCAGCGAGTGGCCGAGGCGGCAATGAGTTTGATCCAGTCCCAGGAACTGCGCCTTCGCATGGGAGCACAGGCCAGGAAGCGCGCCGAGCAGCATTTTGATCTCGAGGTATGCATGGCGAAGATTCGTTCTGTGGTGCAGGGCCAGGATGAGTGCCGGTGAACACGAGGGTGCGGCCGCTCATGCATGCTCCGCCAGTCTCCTACGCTAGTGCGCCGCCCCTGTTGCCGGAGGTCGGCGTGATGGCCTTCGTTCCCGAAGCGTGGGGCGGGCCCTGGCAGGTCCGCCATCACGTCCTGACGAGACTCACCCGATACTTCCAGGTCCTGTGGGTCGACCCGACTCAGGAATGGCGGACGGTGTGGTTCGGTCCGCAAGCTTCGTCTGGGCTGGATGACCAAACGGATGGGCGGGAAGGTCTGGTTATTCAGCGGCAAGAGCCATGGCTGCCCAGGTTCTATCGCCCTCGATGCCTGTCCCGATGGACGGAGCGCGCGCGGGTACGGCGGGGCGCCGGCCTTCTTCGCGCCGCGGGATGCACGAAGACGGTGGTGTATTTGTGGAGACCTGAGTATGCGGATGCGCTGACGGCCGTGCCGCACGACGCCAGTTGTTATCACATCGACGACGAGTATTCCTTCGCGCCGGTCGAACAAGAGCTGGACGCCGGCGAGGCGACCGTCATCGCGAGAGTGGATCAGGTCTTCGTGCATTCGCAGGCGCTCTTGCGAAAAAAGGGACATCTCAATCCCAGGACACTCCACGTGCCGAACGGAGTCGACTATGCGGTCTATGCCGCCCGCCACATGGAGCCGAGCGACTTGCAAGCCATTCCGCATCCCAGGATCGGCTATGTCGGAAAGATCAAAACGCAGATGGATTTCCCGCTCCTGCTGTCCCTTGCCAAGCGGCATCGTCAATGGTCCTGGGTATTTGTCGGTCCGATCGGGTTCTTGGGTGAGGATGCGTCACGCTGTGAGGAATTGTTCCAATTGGACAATGTGTTCTACCTCGGTGCGAAGCCCATCCCGTCCCTTCCGGCCTATACCCAGCACATGGACGTCTGCCTGTTGTCCTACGTGACGAACGACTACACGAAGTACATTTACCCGTTGAAGCTACACGAGTATCTGGCGGCGGGTCGTCCGGTCGTCGGTACAACCCTGCCGGCACTGGAGGAGTTCCGGAGCGTGGTGCGGCTGTGCGCGACGGACGATGAATGGTCGGCCGCGATCGCGGATGCGCTCACTCCGGAGGCGAACCGCCCGGGGCAAGTGGAGCTCCGCCGACACATCGCACGAAGCCATGACTGGGGTTTGTTGGTGTCTCGAATCGCTCGAGCGCTGTGCGAGCGTTTGGGGGCGGACTATATGCGGCGATTCGACCAACTGCCCCCGATCACTGGGCTGCGCGACGACGCGTATCCACCAACCGTTCATCCGGTGGGATAAATGAAGATTGTCAACATCGTGGGCGCCAGGCCGAACTTCATGAAAATCGCTCCACTGATGCGCGAGATGCGGAAACACGACGATATCACGGCGCTGCTGGTCCACACGGGACAGCATTACGACGTCGCGATGGCGGGCCGTTTCTTCGAAGACTTGCGCATTCCGCTTCCTGACGTCTCGCTCGATGTCGGTTCAGGCTCCCATGCGGCGCAAACGGCGGAAGTGATGAAGCGCCTCGAACCCGTCTTGGCGCGCGAACGCCCCGATGTGGTTCTCGTTGTGGGCGATGTGAACTCGACGCTCGCGGCTTCGCTCACTGCGGCGAAACTTCTGATCCCCGTGGCGCATGTCGAGGCCGGGCTGCGAAGCTTCGATCGGACGATGCCCGAAGAGATCAACCGGATCGTCACGGACGCCCTGTCGGACTTCCTGTTCGTTACGGAAGAAAGCGGGCGCCGGAATCTGCTGAACGAAGGCGTCAGCGAATCCAAAATCTTCTTTGTCGGCAATGTCATGATCGATTCGTTGGAGTCGTCCCGCCGGCTGTGGAACGAATCAACGATCCGCGGCACCCTCGGAGTGGAGGGACGCGAGTACGGCGTCATGACGCTGCATCGGCCTTCGAATGTGGACGACCTTGCCAAGTTGGACAGCCTCTTGCGCGCGATCGCCCGGATCGCAGCACGACTGCCCGTGGTGTTTCCGATTCATCCGCGGACCAGAAAGGCGATCGAACAACTGCAGGAACGTGGCGTGCCGCTCCAGTTCGTCACCGGGCGCGTGACCGGGCCGGGGATTTATTGCCTGGATCCGCTGGGGTACCTGGACTTCATGGCGCTGGTCGCCGGGTCACGGCTGGTTCTGACGGATTCCGGCGGCATACAAGAAGAGACGACGGCCCTCGGCATTGCCTGTTTGACCCTTCGCGAGAATACGGAACGTCCCGTCACGGTGACCCATGGGACGAATCGACTCGTGGGGACCGCTCCTCAAAGAATTGTCGAACAGGCTCTCGCGGTGTTGGAGGCGCCGACCGGCCGCTCCGCCGTCCCGCCTCCTTTATGGGATGGCCGGGCATCCGAGAGGATCGTCGAGGTTCTGCGGAAGTATGGGGCGCCCTCCCTCATAAGAGGGGTATCCTAAGAGTCGGGTTGGGCAGATACTACCGAGGGTGCCTGCCATGCTGCCAGAACCACTCCAGATTGTCTTGTGCGGACCGCCAGAACGAGAAGCCTGGGATGCCTATGTGGCCGCATGTCCAGGCGCGACAATCGGCCACCAGTTCCACTGGCGGACAGTCATAGAGCGAGCCTATGGACATGGGAGCTACTATCTTATGGCGCGCCGAGGATCACGGCTCGTCGGCCTGTTGCCGCTGATCTTCGTAAAGCGCCCGCTCGGGGGGGCGTCACTGGCTTCCATGCCGTTTCTCGATGAGGGCGGCGTGTGCGCGGACGATGACGAGGCGGCCCGCTCGCTTCTCGATCGGGCAAGGGCCATCATGCAAGAGACGGGTTGCTCTGTGCTGGAGCTTCGACATCGACATCCTTCCGCCTTTCTCGGAGCTTCCCGGCGGGACAAGGTGACGATGCTGCTGGACCTGTCCCCCGGCGCCGATCGCATTTGGACGGCGCTGCCCGCCAAAGTGCGCAACCAAGTGCGCAAGGCGGAAAAGAGCGGGTTGACGACCCTGGCCGGTGGAGGAGAACTCGTGGGCTCGTTTTATGACGTCTTTGTGGTCAACATGCGGGATCTCGGGTCGCCGGTTCACGCCAAGCGCTTTTTTGAGGAGCTCTGCGCGGTCTTCGGATCTGCCGTGAGAATCACGATCGTACGGGATGGCGCTCGTACCGTCGGCGGTCTGATTGCGATCCACTTTAAGGACAGGATCTCCGTGCCGTGGGCGTCTTCCTTGCGCGAATATTTTCCCAAATGCCCGAACAATCTCTTGTACTGGGACGCGATTCAAGACGCATGTAAACGAGGCTGCGCCGTATTCGATTTTGGCCGATCGACGATCGGATCCGGCACGTATGATTTCAAGAAACAATGGGGGGCTCAGCCCACGCCTCTTTCGTGGCAAGTGCTCAAGGCCCGCGGCGTCTTCGATGCCACGATCTCCTCGAACGACCCAACGTATCGTCTGGCGGGAGAGGTGTGGCGACGGCTGCCGGTCGGCGTCACACGCCTGATTGGGCCGCAGATCCGGAAGTATCTGACCAATTGATTGTCCACTGAGGAAGCCGTTGGCGTGATCTATGTGCGGAATTGTGGGTTTTTATAATCGGCCCGGAAGTTCTGACGACCTGGCCGAGCTTCTTCGCCGGATGTGTGGCGCCATTATCCACAGGGGTCCA
The DNA here is from genome assembly GCA_964642845.1 of uncultured Nitrospira sp. GTDB lineage: Bacteria > Nitrospirota > Nitrospiria > Nitrospirales > Nitrospiraceae > Nitrospira_D. Next base: position 94,501 of record CAZXRB010000001.1, on the reverse strand, counting down.
GATGATGAAGGCGCGGTCGTCCATCGCCAAACGGCATTGGCGATGCGGCGCCTCAGCATTATCGACGTGGAGGGGGGGCATCAGCCGATCAGCAATGAAGACGGTTCGGTCACGGTGGTCTTCAACGGAGAAATCTACAACTATCGCACGTTGCGTCAGCAGCTGCAGTCCCACGGGCACCAATTCAAGACGCGCACGGACACGGAAGTGATCGTGCATGCGTACGAACAATACGGCGTGGACTGCGTTCAGCAGTTCAACGGCATCTTTGCGTTTGCGTTATGGGATGCCCATGCCGATCGGTTGGTGATGGCCCGCGATCGAATGGGAACGAAACCGCTGTATTTCGTACAGGGACAGAACGGGTTGGCCTTCGCGTCGGAGATCAAGGCCCTGCTGGCACTGCCCGAGGTGATGCGCCATCTGAACCTGGACGCCGCCGCCCAATTCTTTCGCCTGGGATTTGTCCCGGCCCCGCACACGCTGTTCCGCGGAATCGAAAAACTCCCGGCCGGATGGCGGTTGATCGCAGAAGGCGGGCGGGTTCGAACCGAGCGCTATTGGGATTTCGAGTTTCAGACCGACTCGGAATTCAGTTTTGAGCAGAGCGGTGCGCGGCTTCGCGACGTTCTGCAGGAGTCGGTCGTCGACCAAATGGTCAGCGACGTGCCGCTGGGCGCGTTCCTCAGCGGCGGCGTGGATTCCACGGCCGTGGTCGCGTTCATGCGGCAGGCGTCGGATCGGAACATACGCACCTACAGCATCGGATTCGATGCACAGCACGTCTACCATAACGAGGCGCCCTATGCGGAAGCCGCGGCACGGGCGCTGGGAACAGAACACGAAACGTTGATCGTCCGGCCGCAGGTCGCCGACTTGTTGCCATGGCTGATCGAGAAGCTCGATGAGCCGCTGACGGACACCTCCTTCATTTTGACGTATTTGGTGTCGGAGTTGGCCCATCGCGAGGTGAAAGTCGCGCTGTCCGGCGTGGGAGGCGATGAGTTGTTCGGCGGGTATCGCCGCTACTTTGCTCCGCTGATGAATCGATCCGTGGCGTGGTTGCCCTCGGCCTGGCGCCGCGCGGCCGGGTCGGCGGCTGAGCGCTGGTTGAACGCCGATCGCGGTAGCGTGCGCGGGAATCTGGCCCGCTACGGAAAAGCGTGGACCCGCACTGTCCATCTGCCGCTCGGAGAACAGTATGTCGGCCTTCTCTCCGTGCTGTCGGCCGACATGGTGGGCGCACTCTTGAAGCCCTATCGGCAGAAGGCTGATCCGGGGGAGATCTTGATCCGATACTTTCACGACGCTCCGGCGCAGTCTCCTCTCGATCGACTCGCCTATGTGGACGCCAAGGGACCATTGCCCGAAAGTCTCCTGCTGTTCACAGACAAGATGGGCATGGCGACCTCGTTGGAAATCCGCGTTCCCTTCCTGGACAACCGCGTCGTGGATTTCGTCCGCCGCTGTCCCAGCCACTATCGAATGCGGGGCTTCACGCTCAAACGGCTGTTGAAGGCCGCGCTCAAAGGCGTGGTGCCGGATTTTGTGTTGACGAGGTCGAAGCGCGGCTTCGGCGGCCCTATGGGAGCCTGGTTGAAAGGGGACCTGCGGCCGTTGGTCTCGCAGCTTTTGGACGCGGGGCGGCTGCGACAGGGCGGATTGCTCGATCCTGATTGTGTGCGCCGCATCCTGGAGGCGCATGATGCGGGACGCGAAGATTACACCGAAGCGATCATGGCGCTGCTGGTGTTTGAAATTTGGCGGGAGCAATTCAAAGTGGTGATCGCGTGAGCACGATCGGGGCGCTCATCGCATGGGCGGCATTTGGGCTGGTCTGTTATGTGTATGTCGGCTATCCCGCGATGCTCTATGTGATATCGAGATGGTATCAGCGCCCGGTGCGGCAAGAGGACCGCATTCCATCGGTCACGCTGTTGATTTCGGCCTTTAACGAAGCCGATGTGATCAAGGGCAAGTTGGAGAACTCGCTGGCTCTCGACTATCCCCGGGACCGGCTGGAGATTCTCGTCGTGTCGGATGCCTCCACGGACCAGACCGATCGTATCGTCGAGTCGTTCCAAGAGCACGGCGTGCGATTGCTGCGAATGCCGGCGCGTGGCGGAAAAACCGTCGGGCTGAACGCCGCCTGCCGCATTGCCAAAGGGGACATTATTCTTTTCAGCGACGCGAACATCCTGTACCAGCTGGATACGGTGCGGCGCTTGGTGACCAACTTTGCCGACCCCTCGGTGGGATGCGTGACGGGTGATTCGCGGTATGTGGAAGAGATGGACTCCGCGGCGCATACCCAGGAAAATGCCTACTGGGGTTACGAACGGATGATCAGGACGATGGAAAGCCAGATCGGCAGCACCGTCGGCGGGGATGGGGCCATCTTCGCGATTCGCCGAGAGTTATTCCGGCCACTGCCGCCGGAGGCCATCAATGACCTGGTCATTCCGTTGCAAATTGTGGCGGCGGGATACCGCGCCGTGTTCGAGCCGACCGCGATCGGCTTTGAACCGTCCGCCGGGGATTTTCGCAAAGAGTTCCGCCGGAAACGGCGCATTGTCAATCGAAGCTGGCGAGGAGTGATGAGCGTGGGGGCCGTGCTCAACCCGTTCCGAGTCGGCCTCTTCGCCTGGCAAGTCTGGTCGCATAAGGTGCTTCGCTGGCTCATGTTGCCGCTGGTTGTCGCGTCGGTGGCAGGCTGCGTCATGGCGGCGGAGAGCGGATGGTTCTATCAAGTCGGCATCGCCGGATTTGTCGGCAGTCTGATGCTCGCGTCGGCGGCCGCGGTGCTTCCCGAGCGGGGAGGATGGCTGAGCCGGCTGGCGCAAGGCATGTTTTATTTCTATCTGGTCAACCTCGCGGCGCTGTTGGGCGTGGTGAAGGCGTTGAGCGGACAGGTGGAGATGGTCTGGGCACCGGAACGGAATTGAGTCCGGATGCCCGTCGGATCTGTAGCGCAAGGACGATATGGATACATCGAACGGTCAGCCGGGACAAGTTCGCCACTTCTTGAAGGGGGTGATGCCGTCGGCTGTCGTGACAGGTATCCGCGCCGCTCAAGCGATCGTAGACCAGCGGCTCTATCATCCCGGACACGTGACGGTGTGCCTGCGTGATTACCGCAATCGCCCGGCGAGCCGCGTGCACCCGGGCCACGACCGGGAGCGGTATGTTCGCGCGCTTCTTCAGTGGCTGGCCCGCGCGCATGATGCCGTAGAGGGTGGCGGGGTCTCGGGCTATTACTCCTTCGCCGAAGGCTGGAGCGCCGCCTATCCTGAGACGACCGGCTATATCATTACGACGATGCTGGAAGCGGCGCGCCGTTTGAAAGAGCAGCAATGGGCCGATCGGGCGAAGCGGATGATCGAATGGGAGCTGTCCGTCCAGTTGCCCGACGGCTCCTGGCAGTCGGGATTTGTCGATCAGCCGTCGGCTGTTCCCGCGGTGTTCAACACCGGGCAAGTCATCGACGGGTTGGTGGCGGGCTTCGCGCATTTCAAGGACGCCCGCTGCCTGGACGCGGCCTGGAAAGGCGCGCGCTGGCTGATCGCGCTGCAGGAGAACGACGGCGCTTGGCGACGGTATGTTTATCGGAACAACCCCAATTGCTATTCGACGCGCGTCGCGTGGCCGATGCTGATGTTGGCGCAGGCGACGGGAGACGCCGGCATCCGTGCCTCCGCGATACGATACTTGTCGTGGGCGGCCGCCTGTCAGGACGAAAGCGGCTGGTTCGAGCATTGTTCGCTCGAGCCGGGCGATCCGGCGTTGACCCATACGTTGGGGTACACGATCGAAGGCTTCCTCGAATCGGGGCTGATTCTTAAAGAAGAGCGATGGATCTCGGTCGCGCAGCGTGCCGCTGACGTGCTGCTCCACAAGTTTGAGATCCGCAAACATTTGGCCGGCACTTATGCCAGAGGCTGGAAACCGGATCACTCTTTCGCATGCTTGACCGGTTGCGCGCAAATCAGCCGGGTCTGGGGTCGGTTCTACGAAATGACGCGCGACGCACGTTATCTCAACGCCGCGCTTAAGCTGAACGACTATGTGCTCGGTCAGATCAGCCTCGATGGCGGCTGCCCGGACCTCCGGGGCGGAGTGCCGGGATCGAAGCCGGTCTGGGGACCGTACATGTCTTATCGGATGCCCAATTGGGCGGCGAAGTTCACGCTGGATGCGTTGTTCCAGGAAGCGGATGCCATGACGCTCTTCCATAAGGGTCAGCCATGACGATCGTTATCCTCTGCGGGTCTCCGTATAGTTCGTACGCCGGCGACATTCTTCGAGAGCTCAATGCGAGGGGGATCGCGCAAGTACACGTCGTCGCGGCTGCTCCGGAGCCGAGCGGGGCGAAGCGATCATGGAGGCAACGGCTCATCGTGCCGCTCGTACTGGGCGGCCGCGCGGTCCGTCGCCTCGTGCGGATGCTGGGAGCCGGTTCATCGGTCGATCCGGCCGTCACCCTGGACTCCGCGGTTCGCGCGCAAGGAGGCCGGCTGCATCTCGTGCCGGATGTGAACGGAGAGGCCTGCCAGCGGCTGCTATCCGAGTTGAGAGTCGATCTCATGATCTTAGGGGGCGCACCGATCATGAAAGCGCCCGTGTTGAGGATCCCACAGATAGGCACTCTCAATGCCCATCAAGGGGCTCTTCCCCGCTATCGAGGCATGAACGTCATTGAATGGGCGCTTCTGGAGCGATGTCCGCCGACCGTGACCGTCCACTTCGTCGATCCGGGCGTCGATACGGGAGACATCGTGCGAGTGGAGCCCATCCCGGTGGAGCCCGGAGACGATCTGCAGGCGGTCAAGCGGCGATCGGGTGCCTTGCAAAGCCGGCTGCTGGCGGAGACCGTGGTGCTCGCGCAGCGGGGGCCCCTTCCACGGCAAACCCAGGCGAGATCGGACGGGAAGCAATTCTATGTGATGCACCCCTCCTTAAGAGTTGTGGCCGAGAAACACCTTCAGGACTATATTCGTGACAGGGCTCGAGCATAGACCACCACGGTGATGGCCGATCCGAAAGCGCCTTTTTGGGAGACTCTCAAGGCCGACCTATCGAGATTATCCGAGTCGGATTGCGACGTCCGCGGTATGGTGCGGGGCCTGTTGTCGCAAGGCTTTCACGCGATTGTGGTCTATCGGATCTTTCGATGGTGTTATGAACGCGGCATCCCGACGCAGCCGGTCCGGTTTGTCGCGGAGCGCCTGATCGAAATGACGACAGGCATTTCGATCCCGGTGCAGGCCCGAATCGGAAAGGGTTTTCGGATTCATCATTTCGGGGGCATCATGGTGCACCCCGACGCCGTGATCGGCGACCGGTGCACCGTCTATCATGGCGTGACGCTGGGCGACCGCGGCGGATGGGGCGGCGCGCCTCGGCTCGGCCATGACGTTATGGTGGGGGCGGGGGCCAAGATTCTGGGCGCGGTACAGGTAGGGGATCGAAGCATCATTGGAGCCAACGCCGTGGTCCTCTCGTCCGTGCCGTCCGACAGCATCGCAGTGGGAGTCCCGGCGGTTGTGAGACCCAAGGGCGTTGGTCAGCATCACGGCGGGTGCGCATAGACGCCGCCAGATCAGGAACGGGAAGGAGCCGATATGCCTCATGCAAGTCCGGCATCGGAAGAAGCGCGGTCCCTCGAGGCGAGACACGATATCGAGCGAAAGTTTCACGACGACAAGGCCCATCATCATCACCATCATCACCAGGGGGCCGAGGACACGAATTTCTACGCGAAGGGCGGGATGGATGCGATCTGGAACGCCTATCTGGCGTCGATCGGCGAGTTGCAGAAACAAACGATTCTGGATTTCGGCTGCGGCGAAGGCTGGAGCACGATCGAGTACGGCAAGCGGGGCGCCGATGTCTACTGTTTCGACATCTCGCCGGGAAGCCTGCACAATCTTCTCCATGAGGCTGAGGCGGTCGGCGTCGCCCGGAGGATCCGCCCTGCGGTCATGGCAGCCGAACATCTCGGCTATCCCAGCAAGAGCTTCGATTTGGTTCTCGGCGTCTCCATCCTGCATCACACGGACGTCGCGCTGGTGGGTCCCGAAGTCGCGCGTGTCTTGAAGCCCGGCGGCCGGGCGCTCTTTATTGAACCGCTGGCGCACAATATCTTCTTGCGGTTGTTTCGGTGGTTGACGCCCAACCGGCGTACGCCGACGGAGCAGCCGATGACGGTGTCGCAGATCCGTGATTTCACCCGGGCGTTCAAGCAAGGACGGTATCGGGGCTATCATCTGCTGTCGATCTTTCCCCAAGGAATTCTCTGGCTCACCGGCAGCCAGACGTTGTTCCGGCTCTCCTTGCGCGCCACCGAAGCAGTCGACAAGGTCCTCCTCACCCTCTTCCCGTTCCTGCAGCGGTATTGTTGGGCCGCCATTATCGAGGTGAGGAACTAGCGGGTCGGTCGTCGCTATGGACGAGGTGCGCATCATGGTGTCCGTCATTATTCCCGCCAGAAATGAGGCCGCGCATTTGCCCGCCTTGCTGGCGTCCCTCGCGCGGGTGGAGTATCCCCGTGACCGCATGGAGGTCATCGTGGTGGATCATCAATCCACCGATGAGACGCCGAGGATCGCCCGGGAGTCTGGAGCGACCGTGATTTCCCATCAGGGAGGGACCATCTCCAGTGTGCGGAATCGCGGGGCTCGCGCGGCCAAAGGAGACGTGCTGGCGTTTCTCGACGCCGACTGCACGGTGGATGCGTTGTGGCTCTCGACCGCGGTACGGCATTTCGTCGATCCGCGGGTCGGCGCGGTCGGGAGCTACCATGCCGTGCCGCTCGATCCTCCGACATGGGTGCGAACCATTCTCCAAAAGCAAATTGAGGCCAGGCCGCCGTTGTCGGACGCGACCTGGTTGCCTTCGGGCAATATGTTCGTGCGCCGGGACGTCTTCGATTCGTGCGGCGGGTTCGATGAATCCATGGCCACGTGTGAAGACGTCGATATTTCCTATCGCATCAGCCAACAGTATCGGCTTGTGGCCGATGCGCGGGTCCGCTGTTGGCACCACGGGGAGCCGCGCACTTTATGGGAGGTGTTTCGCAAGGAGTTGTGGCGGGGACGAGACAACTTGCTCGGGGCGATTCGACATGGCGTCACGTTGTCCGAGCTGCCCAGTCTGGTGCTGCCCCTCTACTTCCTGCTGGCGCTCAGCGGCGTCCTCATCGGTCTGGCTCTGTCGGCGGTGCAAGGTGCGATGGCTGCGTGGTGGCTGCTGGGGTCGTGCCTCGCATTGTTCGGGCCGCTGGCAGCCCTGGCCGGTGTCTTGAGCGTCAGATCCCGGGCGCCTCGGTATTTCGTTCATTTCGGCGCATATTTCCTCACCTATTTCATTGCCCGCGGGCTGGGACCCGCGTATGCCTGGAGGAACATCTAGGGGGAGCATTGGGATGAAGCACGTCTTGATGGTGGCGTATCTCTTTCCTCCCGTTGGCGGCCTCGGCGTGGCCGGCTCCCAGCGCCTGCTGAAGTTCGCCAAGTATCTGCCTGCTCATGGTTGGCAGCCGATCGTTCTGACGGTCAAGGAGCGGAGCTATGAATCGTATTTTTCGGTCGATCCGTCGCTGGTCACCAAGATTCCCCCCGACTCGGTGATCGTCCGAACCAGGGTCCTCCGCTGGTTGACCCGGCTCTTGGAATTCAAAGGGCGCCTCCAAGGTCGCGGAGCGACGGTGTCTCAAGAAACACCGGCTTCTACGGAGTCGTTTCTTGGAGGATCGGCCGCCCCCGCCGCACCGTCCGGTGCTGCGAAGAGCTTTTATCAAAGGCTGAAGGACGGGATCACCGACCTGTTTGAGATTCCCGATGAAGAAATGGGTTGGATTCTTCCCGGCATTCTTGGCGGACTGTCGGCGTTCCGCCGTCACGGGTACGAAGCCATTTTTGCCACTGGCCGCCCGTGGACGGCCCTGGTGATCGGGATGCTCCTCAAGCGCCTGACCGGAAAGCCGCTCATCGTGGATTTTCGAGACCCCTGGATGACAAATCCATTTCGCCTTTGGTATTCGCCGATGCGGAACCGGCTCGAGGGCTGGTTGGAGCGGCAGGTGATCGAACAGGCGACGACGGTGATCGCGAATACGCATGAATTGCGGGCGGAGTTCATCGAGCGATTTCCCAACGAGCCGGCCGAGAAATTCATGACCTTGCTCAACGGATTCGATTCGGACGACTTTGTTCAGACGTTGGCCGAAGCTCCGCGCGAACGCCGTGCCTTTACCGTGACCCATACCGGCTTCTTATATGGGAAACGCGATCCCAAGAATTTCCTGGAGGCCGTACGGCTCTGCCTGAGCCAGGGCCTGATCGAGCGGCGAAAGCTGCGCATTCTGCTGGTGGGGTCCGCCGAGTTGCCGTACAACCTGGCCGACTATCTGCGCGTAGCCGGCCTGTCCGACGTCGTTCAGCTCCAGGGACACTTGCCGTATCGCGAAAGCCTGAGCTGCTTGTATCGTTCGGACGTGTTGCTGTTGCTGCAGCCTGGCACGAAGACGCAAGTCCCGTCAAAATTGTTCGATTATATCGGAGTCGGAAAACCCATCCTCGGTGTCTCTCCTCTCGATGGAGCGACCAGCCGCCTGATGACACAGCACCGGCTGGGGGCGGTGGCTGATCCGGACCATATCCCCGACATTGGCCAAGCCTTGGCCATGTTGTACAAGGCTTGGGATAGCGGGGCTCTCGATGCGCTGGTTGATCGAGCGGCGTGCCATGCGTTCGACATCCGGCACGTCACGGGGACGCTCGCTGCCAGACTCTCTATGATGACGGCGGCCTGATGATGAATGTGAGCGCCATCACCGTGCCCACGTCTTCCGGCGTCGAATCCGCCCGGTTGTTCTCGGATGGGATGCTCGCTGTGCCGCTGCGCTTGATCGAGCGGGGTGGCATCCCGCGCGTGCAGGAACCGGTGACCGTCGGGGTGCCGCTGCCCAAGGGCGCCTGCCTCGACGCCACCAGCTTGCGGATGCGCGATCAGCACGGACGGCCGCTTCCCCTGCAAACTCAAGTCTTGGCCCGGTGGAGTGACGGCAGTCTGAAGTGGGTGTTGTTGGACTTCCAAGCCACCGTGGAGGCCTATGGGGAGGTGCGCTTCCGCCTGGGGACCGTGCAGGAGGCGTCATCCTCGTGCGAATGTGGCAGGACGTCCGTCAGTCGTTCCGGTGAGCGGGTCACTATCGACACGGGGCCAGCTCAGTTTCTCCTGTCCCAGACCGTCTTCAGACCGTTCGATGGTGTTGTCGTGGAGGGGGTTAATGTGTGCGGAGGGCCGAGCGGCGCACTGGTCGTCACGGACGACGCGGGAACGGAGCACCTCCCGTATATCGACGACGTCGCGATTGAAACGGCCGGCCCTTTGCGCACCACCGTGCGGGTGGCCGGCAGGCTGCGTCGGTCCAGCGGCGAAGCGCTGGCCGACTTTTTCGCGCGGGTGACGTGTTTTGCCGGGCGGAGCGATGTGCGGCTGGAGTGGACGATTCGGAATAGCCGCGCCGCCGTCCATCCACGCGGTCTCTGGGATCTGGGCGATCCGCAGTCGATCTATTTCAAGGACTGCACCCTGCACCTCACTCTGCTGCCCGGTCCGGCCGAGTCCATCGAGTGGAGCGTCGATCCGAGGCAGCCGTTGCGTAGCCAGGGATGCCGATCGTTTGAGTTGTATCAGGATTCGAGCGGCGGCGAACAGTGGCAAAGTGCCAACCATGTGAACCGGTTTGGAACTGTCACGACCGCGTTCCGCGGCTATCGGATCATGCTGGACGGCGTCTTGGCGAGCGAGGGGCATCGCGCCAGTCCGACGATCCGGATACGGGCCGGCGCGCTCAGCCTGTCGGCCGCGGTCCCCGCATTCTGGGAGAATTTCCCGAAGGCGCTTGAGGCGAAGAACCGCGGCGTGAGCATCAGGCTGTTTCCCCGGCAGTATCGCGATGTGTTTGAGCTCCAGCCCGGCGAACAGAAAACGCATACGGTGTTTCTTCACTGGACGTCGAATCCGGACGCGTCGCTCGCATGGACCCACGCGCCGCTCATCGCCACTCCGACGCCCGAGTGGTACGAAACGACGAAGGCGATTCCGCATCTCGCTGCTCGGCGCCTGGATGCAGCCGTTTCGGACGGGGAACGGTCGGCGGAGCGCCTCGTTGATGGCGCAGTTGAAGGGGGGAACACGTTCTTCGTCCGGCGTGAGCGAATAGACGAGTATGGATGGAGACATTTTGGTGATCTGTACGCCGACCATGAAGCCGTCAATTCGACCGCTGAGCGGCCGCTTGTCGCCCACTACAACAATCAATACGACGTGCTCTACGGCTCGTTGGTGCAGTTCGCTCGATCGGGGAACCCCCGTTGGTACGATCTGGCTCGGGATCTGGCCAGACACGTCATCGATATCGACCTGTATCATACGAACGAGGATCGACCCGCGCTCAATGGGGGACTGTTTTGGCATACGGATCACTACACGGATGCGGGAACCGCGACGCACCGATCCTATTCCATCACCAGCCCTCAGGCGAAAGCTTCTCCCTCCTATGGAGGCGGGCCGGCCTGCGAACACAATTACGCGTCAGGTCTCCTCCACTATTACTATCTGACGGGAGATCCCGGCGCCAAAGAGGCTGTCGTCTCCCTGGCCGATTGGGTCGTCCGGATGGACGATGGTTCGTCGCGATTCATGGGATGGTTGGACCGCCGCCCGACCGGATACTGCAGTGTGACGGCCACGCCGGGTTACCACGGCCCCGGACGGGGCAGCGGCAATTCCATCAGCGTGCTGCTGGACGGGTGGAGCCTCACCGGTGAGCAAAGATACCTCACCAAAGCCGAGTCGCTGATCAAGCGCTGTATCCATCCGCAGGACAACATCGCGCTCCGCAACCTCGACGATGTCGAATATCGTTGGTCCTACACGGTCTTTCTCCAGGTCCTCGGGAAATACCTGGACGTGAAAAGCGAACGCGGTGAATTGGATGAGATGTACGCTTACGCCCGAGCCAGCCTTCTCCATTACGCATCCTGGATGGCGGACCATGAAGTACCGTATATGGAGGTGCTGCATCGGGTCCTGATTCCTACCGAAACCTGGCCCGCACAGGACATGCGGAAGGCCAATGTCTTTTGTGCCGCCGCCAAACATGCTGTCGAGGAGCAGCGCGCTCTCTTCCGCGCGAAAGCCGATTTCTTTTTCCGGCGGTCCGTTGAAGACCTACAGTCGTTCACGACCCACACCCTGACCAGGCCCTTGGTCCTCCTCATGACCAACGCCTATGTCTACAGCTACTGCTGCCGGTATCCCAACGATGTCGCGCCGGCCCCGGCGGGGTCGTACGACTTTGGCACACCGCGGCCGTTCAAGACTCAGTTCCATGAACTGTATCGGCTCCGGGACTCTATGCAGCGCGTTCTTCAGTCGGTGCGTGCCGTCTGGAAGGGGGCTACAGTCGATGAGAGGGATCATGCCTGACGTGCGCCTGCTAGAACTCCGCAACACATACAAGTGGGGCGGAGGACCGGACAAGACCATCTTGCTGTCCGCCGAGCAGCACGACCAGTCGCGCGTAACGCCCGTCGTGGCCTACATCCGGGACGTGCGGGACCACGAGTTTCAAATCACGGACAAGGCCCGCGCCAAGGGATTGACCTACTACGAGATCCCGGAGCGGGGAAAATTTGACTTGCAGGTCCTGCGGGCACTTCGCGACATCGTGTTGCGGCACAAGATCAACATCATCCACTCGCACGATTACAAGAGCGATGTGTTTGCCTATCTCTTCGGGCGGTGGATGTGCCCGCATCCGGTCCGTCTCCTTTCGACGGCGCACGCGTGGGTGTTGCTGGGCCTCAAGGGGGAACTGTATCGGCGTCTCGATTTGGCGATTATGCGGCGCTTGGATCATCTCATTGCGGTCTCTCATGCTACGAAGACCGAGATGGTGGCCGGCGGTGTGCCGGCCGAGCGCGTCACCGTCATTCACAACGCCATCGACACGTCGGCCTGGTCGCCGGAGCAGGGAACGGACAGTTTCCGCCGGGAGTTGGGACTCGGCGGCGCCTTTCCCGTCGTCGGGTATGTCGGCCGGATCAATCGCGAGAAGGATTTGTCCACCTGGCTGAAGGCCTTCGCCGTGGTGGCGCGCAAACACCCGGCGGCGAGGTGCGTCCTGGTCGGCGATGGGCGGGGAGACGACACACGCACCGAACTAGAACGGGTGGCGCGAGAGCTCGGCATCGAGCGCCAGGTGATGTTTCCCGGATACCGGTCGAATCTCCAGGCGGTGTACGCGGCGTTTGATGTCTTCATGTTGAGCTCGCGACGGGAGGGGCTGCCCAACTGTATTCTTGAAGCGATGGCCATGGGACTACCCGTCGTAACGACCGACGTGGCCGGAGCCAAGGAATTGGTCAAGGACGGGGAGACCGGCTATGTCCTGCCCTTGGGCGACGCCGACGGGCTGGCCGCGGCGCTGCTGAGAATCGTCGAGGACCCGGCGTTGCGAACCCGGCTCCGGCAAGCCGGCCGTCGGCGAATCGAAGCCGAATTTTCCTTTTCCAATCGGCTGCGTCGCATCGAGGACTTGTACGACGCTCTCGTGGCGACTCTTCATCAGCCGGGCCCGTTCAATGGATACGGGCGGACGGTGAAGGCCGTCGACGGCAAGGCATGACCCCGGGCGAACGAGGATAGGACGCGATGTGCGGAATTGCCGGTAAGCTCTATCTGGATCCAAACCGGTCGGTGTCTCGTAATGAAATGGCCGCCATGGTGCGCACCTTGGCCCATCGCGGTCCCGACGGGGAGGGGATCTGGGTGGAGGGGGAAATAGGCCTGGCCCACCGACGGTTGTCGATTATCGATCTTCGGACGGTTGCCGCTCAACCGATGTCGAACGAGGACGGAACAGTCTGGGTCACGTTCAACGGAGAAATCTATAATTTCCATGAACTGCGCAAGGAACTCGAAGCACAAGGCCACGTCTTTCGGACGAACAGCGACACCGAAGTGATCGTCCATGCCTATGAACAATACGGGCGGGATTGCCTGCAGTACTTTCGCGGCATGTTCGCGTTCGCCGCCTGGAACACCCGGACGCGCACGTTGTTTGTAGCGCGCGATCGCGTCGGAAAAAAACCCCTCTTCTACTACAGCGATGGACGGCGATTCCTGTTCGCGTCCGAAATCAAGGCGTTACTGGCCGATACCGCCGTGCCGGTCGAGATGGACCCGGTCGCCCTCGACCAATACCTGGCCTTCGGGTACATTCCCGCGCCGCTCACCGCTTTTAGGGGCATACACAAACTCCCCGCGGCGCACTGGCTGGAAATCCGTGCGGGGAGGACCGAGATCGGGCGCTATTGGAAGCTGCACTACACGCCGAAGCGGAAGCTCTCGGTCCAAGATGCCGTCGCCGAACTCCACTGGCGATTCGCGGAGGCCGTGCGCCTGCGGTTGGTCAGCGACGTACCCCTGGGGGCTTTCTTAAGCGGCGGCATCGACTCGAGTGCGGTGGTCGCTTACATGGCGCAGGCCATGAACCGCCCTGTACGCACGTTCTGTGTCGGATTCGATGACGCCAACTTCGACGAACGTCCGTTTGCGCGCATGGTGGCGAATCAGTTCGGCACGGAGCATACGGAATTGGTGGTGAAGGCGCCGGTCGCGGAGATCCTGCCGAAACTCATCTGGCATTACGATGAGCCGTTTGGCGATTCCTCGGCGGTCCCGAGTTATGCGATCGCGCAGTTGACCCGGCAGCATGTCACGGTGGTGTTGAACGGGGACGGAGGAGACGAGAGTTTTGCGGGCTATGACCGCTATGTCGTCAATCATCGCGCGCGGATCGGCGACGCAGTGCCGCGCTGGGTGTGGAGAGGCCTTGCCAGCTTCACGGATGCGCTGCCCCAGGCGGTGCGGAACGTTGCGCCGTTCGGAAAGATCAACCGGGTAGCGTCCGCCCTCGCGCAATCGCCGCCGCGGCGCTATGCGAAGTGGGTGGGACACTTTTCGCCGGCTCAACGGTGCGCGCTCTACGATCCCGGGTGGCGCCGACAGGCGCTGGGCCATGATCCGGAAGGCCTGTTCGAGCAGGTCTTGGCGGCCAGCGATGCGGACAATCGGATCGATGCGACGCTGGACGCCGACGTCAACCTGTATCTCGTCGATGATCTCCTGGTCAAGATGGATCGCGCCACTATGGCGCATTCGCTGGAGGCCCGCTCGCCGCTGCTCGATCATCACTTGATGGAATTCGTGGCCTGCCTTCCGGCGGAGATGAAACTGCGGGGCGCCGAAAAGAAAACGCTGTTGAAGGCCGCTCTACGGGGGGTCTTGCCCGATGTCATCCTGGATCGCCCGAAGATGGGATTTGGGGCGCCCCTCCCGAGCTGGTTCCGCACCGATCTGCGTGACATGGCGCATGACGTGCTGTTGTCGCCGCGCTCATCCCAGCGCGGATACTTTCAGCCGAAGGTCGTGGCGGATTTGTTGGCGGACCACTGCGCGGGGCGTGAAGATCAATCGACGTATCTGTGGGACCTGCTCGTATTGGAACTGTGGCATCGGACGTTTATCGATGGTCGGCCGCCGTCGGTCTGATCTCGGGTTACGGGATCCATGTGGAAGAATCTGCTGTTGTTCGTCGGCTCTCTGCTGATGACGCTCTTGCTGGCTGAGGCCGGGCTTCGGGTCCTGGGATTTCGCGGCGAGGTCAGCTGGAACTTGCACGACATCGTGAAGGTCGATGACAAGATTCTCAACTATCGACTGAAGCCGAATTCCACGAGTTTCAGCGGAGACGTGGTCTATCGACTCAACAGCAGAGGTTTCCGCGACGTGGAGCACCGGTATCAGAAGGACGCGCAGACCTACCGAGTTGTGGTGCTCGGTGATTCCGTTGCGTTCGGGTATAAAGTGCCGCTTGAAGAGACGTTCGCCCGGCAGCTTGCCGCGCAGATGAATGTGCCAGGGGAGCGAACTGTGGAAGTGATCAATCTAGCGATTCCCGGCCTGAACACGTATCAGGAAGCCCATCTGCTCGTTGAGGAGGGCAGCAAATACCAGCCGGATCTCCTGATCGTCGCCTATTCATTGAATGATGCCGACACGGGGGTGGCGTATGTCGAGGGGGAAACATCCTGCCGAATTCAGTTGTTGCATCTTCCGATTCCCTGCGAAGCCAAGACCGCGCTCAAGTCTTCGGCCGTCTTGTACCTCTTGAAGGAGCGGATCGACCGTCTGCTTTGGCGGTGGAATGTCGGGGATCATGACGACCCACTCGGCTCGATAGCGGCGGACTTTTTTGGAAAGCTATACAAGCATGGGACGAAGTGGCAGGATAACGTAGTGCAAGGGTTCTGGCAAATGTCAGAATTTGCCGCCGCGCAGCGTATTCCGGTCGTCGTGGTCGTCTTCCCCGTGATGTATGACTTTGACCGCTATGAATGGCAATGGATCCATCAAAAAATCGCCCGAGAGGCGGCGGCCCGGCGTTTTCACGTGGTCGATTTGTTGGAGCCGTTCAGTGCCCACCCGATCAAGGAGATTCGAGTGGAGCGCGGGGATTTCGTCCATCCCGGGAGGCTGGGATACAAGATAGCGGCCGCCACAGTCAGTGCCTACCTCGCCACGCACCCCACCCTGTTTGAACGACCGTACGAGAGCACTCTCGTTCACGAGACTGTCCGGATGGATGAACAGCATTCGGTCCGAAGGAGGAAGTCGTGAGTCATATCCTGGGAATCTCCGCCTACTACCATGACAGCGCCGCGTGCATCGTTCGCGACGGGGAGATCATCGCCGCCGCGCAGGAGGAGCGGTTTACCCGAAAAAAGCACGATCCAGGATTTCCGCGCCACGCCGTGCGGTATTGCCTCCGTGAGGCGGGCATCACGCTGACCGATCTTCGATACATCGTCTTCTATGATAAGCCCCTGGTGAAGTTCGAGCGTCTCATCGAAACGTACTTGGCCTTTGCGCCAAGAGGCGTGCAGTCATTCGTTGCCGCTATGCCCGTGTGGCTCAAAGAGAAATTGTTACTGAGAAATCTGCTGGCCAATGAGTTCATCGCGCTCGCGCCGGGTGTCAAGAAGTCCGCGTTGCCGCAGCTGTTGTTTTCCGAGCATCACGAGTCGCACGCCGCGTCCGCCTTTTATCCCTCACCCTATGAAAAGGCCGTCGTGCTCTGCATGGACGGCGTGGGCGAATGGGCGACCACCTCCGCGTGGCTTGGTGAAGGACACTCCCTCACGCCGTTATGGGAAATTCCCTTCCCGCATTCCCTCGGCCTGCTCTATTCGGCCTTCACGTACTATACGGGATTTAAGGTCAATTCAGGCGAGTACAAGGTGATGGGGCTCGCGCCGTATGGCGAGCCTAAATATGTGAAGAACATTTACGACCATTTGCTGGACTTGAAGCCGGACGGGACCTTCCGCTTGAACATGGAGTATTTCAACTATTGCACCGGCCTCACCATGACGAGCCGGAAGTTTGACGAGGTGTTTGGCGGCCCTCCGCGAAAACCCGAGAGCAAACTGACTCAGCGGGAAATGGATTTGGCCCGGTCGATCCAGGAGGTCACGGAAGAGGTCATGCTCCGGGTGAGCCGAACGCTCCATCGGGAGACGGGGGTGGAGTATCTGTGCATGGCCGGCGGTGTCGCGCTCAATTGCGTGGGAAACGGCCGTATCTTGCGGGAAGGGCCGTTCAAGGGGATCTGGATCCAGCCGGCCGCAGGTGATGCCGGCGGCGCGCTGGGCGCCGCGCTGGCCGCATGGCATCAATATGACGATCAACCGAGAACATGTACCGGCGTCGACCGCATGAAAGGCAGTTATCTGGGGCCAAAACACACCAATGATGACATCGAACAGTTCTTGAAGCGGATTGCTGCGCCGTACGAGCGGCTGGACGACCACATCCTGTTTGACCGGGTGGCGAGGGATCTCGCCGAAGGGAAAGTCGTGGGCTGGCTCCAGGGACGTATGGAGTTCGGTCCCCGCGCGTTAGGGGGGCGGAGCATCCTGGGCGATGCGCGTAACACCAAAATGCAATCGGTCATGAACTTGAAGATCAAGTATCGGGAATCGTTCAGACCGTTTGCGCCATCGGTATTAAGGGAACGAGTGGCCGACTTTTTCGAGATGGACACCGACAGTCCCTATATGCTGCTCGTCGCACCCGTCCTCGAAAAGCGCCGTCTTCCGCTGACCGCGGAACGTTCATCGCTCTGGGGCATCGACTTGCTCAACGTGCCGCGTTCCGACATCCCGGCCGTCACGCATTTGGACTACTCGGCGCGCATCCAGACGGTCCACGAAGAGACGAACCCGCGGTATTACCGCCTGTTGAAAGCGTTTGAGGCACAGACCGGTTATCCCGTGCTGGTGAACACCTCGTTCAACGTGCGGGGCGAGCCGATTGTCTGCACTCCGGAGGATGCGTACCGCTGTTTCATGAGGACGGAGATGGACGTGCTCGTGCTGGAAAACTGCGTCCTCTATAAGGCGCAGCAGAAGCCGCTCGAGCGCGACACGAATTGGCAGCAGGAATTCGAGCTCGATTAGGAGACAACACGATGTCACAGCAGACCACGCACAAAGAACTGCGGCAGTTTGGACTTCTTGTTGGAGCCGTGTTTGGAGTGATCGGCGCCTGGCCGCTGGTTTTTCGCCAGGAGCATCCACGTTGGTGGGCGGTCGTTGTGGGCGGCTTGTTGATGACGCTCGGCGCGCTCCTTCCACAGAGCCTGAAGCGGATCCATTACGGATGGATGAAGATCGGCCATATCTTGGGAACGATCAACACCAAGATCATCTTGGGCTTCATTTATTACGGTCTCGTGACCCCCATGGGGGTGGCAATGCGGCTGTTCGGCAAGGACTCCATGCATCGCGTCTTCAGCCAAGATGCCGCGACGTATCGTGTGGTCCGTGCGCCACGGCCCCGGCATCACATGCGGAATCAGTTTTGAGCGGTAGAGGAGGGGATATCATGGGCGGATTCGTGGTGGAGCTGTGGGAATTCATGAGAGAGCGGAAAAAGTTTTGGCTCCTTCCGATTCTCGTGGTGCTGTTGTTGTTCGGCACCTTGATCGTGTTGACACAAGGCTCGGCCGTGGCGCCGTTCATTTATACCCTGTTCTGACCGTGCACCGGCCGGCGGAAAGGGGATTTCGAGGATGAGAAAGTCTGGCGGAGAGTCGCGGTCACCATGTTAAGCCCGGTACCGTCCGACTACTGTGATTTGCCCGATACGGCGAAGCCGAGACTTATCGTCGTGGTGGACACGGAGGAGGAATTTGACTGGTCTGCGGGGTTTTCGCGGTCCAACGTCTCTGTCAGCACGATGGCGCACATCAATCGGGTGCAAGCCATTTTTGACCGCTACAGAATCGTTCCGGTGTATATGGTCGATTACCCGATTGTCTCAAGACCCGAGGGATATGGGCCGTTGCGGGATATGTATGCCAGCGGTCGCTGCCTGATCGGGGCCCATGTCCATCCATGGGTCAATCCTCCTTATGACGAACCTGTGTCTCGGTGGAATAGTTTTCCGGGCAATCTTCCTCCGGCGCTTGAAGCGTCCAAGTTGAAGGTTCTGGGCGATTGTATCGGGGAGCGGTTTGGCAGCCGGCCGACGATGTACAAGGCAGGGCGGTACGGAGTCGGGCGCCACACGGCCGAGATTCTGCTGGAACAGGGATACGACATCGATCTGAGTGTCTGCCCCTATATGGATTATTCGCCTGAGGGGGGACCTGATTTTTCCACGAGCTCGTACAAGCCCTATTGGATCAGAAAACCGCGATTGTTGGAGCTCCCATTGACAGTGGGGTTTTCGGGAATGCTGCGGCGCTGGGGAGCGCCGATTCACCGCCGGGCCTCGGCGGGGTTTTGGCGCTCCTGCCGCGCCGTCGGGGTGCTCGCTCGTCTCGGTCTGGTCAACAAGGTGTGGCTTTCTCCCGAAGGGTATGAGACGTCGGAACATGAGGCGCTGACGCGCGCCTTGTTGAAAGACGGCTTGCGAGTGTTCTCCTTCGCCTTTCATAGCCCTTCGGTCGAACCGGGGCATACGCCGTATGTCCGCTCGCAAGCCGATCTCGACACGTTCTTGTCGCGTTGCGACCGGTTTTTCGAATTCTTTATGGGCGCACTCGGCGGGATTCCAACGACGCCGCCGGCGCTCAAACGGGAACTCAGTGGACTCACGATCTAACCAGGCATGGGAGGCATCATGATCGCTTTAGGCCTGTCCCCGCTCGACAAAGACTCCAACGTCACACTGATGGAGAACGGGCGGGTCCTCTTCGCAGCGGGTGAGGAGCGGTTCACGCGCAACAAGCTCCAAGACGGATTTCCCGCTCAAGCACTTCAGGCCGCCTTGGACTATTGCAAGGTGTCCGTCAAGGACATTGACGTCGTCGCCTATCCCTTCTTCGAGGCGCAGAAGGAAGCGCAGCTGTTCACAAAGAACATCTGCGACGAGTCGGAATTCCTGAATGACGCGCCGTTCAAGGCCATGCGCAAGGAGATCCAGGCGGCTTTGGCGAAGGTGCCGTCGCGGACCAAGCCGATACCAGGGCTGCAGCAACCCAACGAAGTGATGGAGAAATCGTCGCTGCACAAGTTGTTCTATCGGATGGCCGGCGCGGAAGGAGTGGTGTCGAGGAATCTGGCCAAGCGCAGCTCACGACGGTGGCAGTGCGAGTCGCTGACGTATCATCAGCAGTGGCAAGATGAGTTAGAGAGTAACTTGAAGGAATTAGGGCTCTTGAACAAATTGAAACGCTATGATCACCATTCCGCCCATGCCGCCGCGGCCTTCTATGCGAGCGGGTTCGAGCGGGCCTTGATTGTCACCTTGGACGGTTATGGGTCCGGATTGGCTGGCTCCACGAGCATCGGCGAGGGGAAACGAATACGCCGGATTCATAAGCTCGAGTATCCGCACTCCCTGGGCACCTTCTATGAGAGCGTCACGTCGTCGCTCGGATTCAAGCCAAGCCGGCACGAAGGCAAGATCGTCGGCCTCGCGGCGTACGGGGACCCTTCGATTCTTCTGGATCTTGTCCTGAGCCGATTTCAGCAGGAGCCCGGGAATTTTAAGATCGTCGAGAGCAACAACGTGTACTTCGCTCGCTATCTTGCCTCGCTTTTTCCGAAGATCGATGTGGCGGCGGCATGGCAGCGGGCCCTCGAGGTGGTTGCGGTCAATTACATCCGACACTATGTCGAGCACACGAAGCTGGATACGATAGTATTGGCGGGCGGCGTGATCGCCAACGTGAAGCTCAACCAGCGGATCTTCGAGATCCCCGGTCTCAGGCGGATTTTCGTCTACCCCAATATGGGCGACGGAGGATGCGGGACGGGAGCCGCCTTCCTGTCGAGCCTCAACGGCATGGGGCAGGCCGCCAAATATGAGTCGGTGTACTTTGGCCCCGACTACAGCGATGATGCGATCGCGCGCGAGCTTCAGGCCGCGGGACTTGCGTTCGAGCATGTCCCGTTGATCGAACCGGTGGTGGCCAGGCTGATTCACGAAGGAAGTGTTGTGGCGCGCTTCAACGGCCGGATGGAATATGGCCCCCGCTCCCTGGGCAACCGCTCCATCCTGTACAGAGCGAGCGAACCGGAGGTCAATCAGTGGCTCAACCAGCGATTGGGGCGCACCGAGTTCATGCCGTTCGCTCCGGCAACGCTGTATGAGGAACGGGGACGCTGCTACAAGAACATCGACGGCGCGGAGTTTTCCGCCCAATTCATGACTCTGACCTTTGACTGTACGGATTTCATGAAGCGGACATGTCCGGCGGCGGTGCATGTGGACGGCACGGCGCGCCCCCAACTGGTGACGGAGGCCACCAATCCCAGCTTCCATTGTGTGCTCAAGGAATATCATCGGCTCAGCGGGGTCCCGTCGGTGATCAACACCAGCTTCAATATGCACGAGGAACCGATCGTGAATTCTCCCCATGACGCCATTCGAGCGTTCTTGCAGGGGAACCTCGATTACCTGGCCATCGGCAATCTTCTCGTGGAGCATCCATCCCGTCAGCAGCGCGTGAGGAATTCGTGAGGCGATGGTAGCCGATCATGCCAGATTCGTGCCGATTACGGTCGGGCACACGATCTATGCCTTTAAAGAAGGAGGGATGGAACGCGGGCTGGTCAATATCATCAACCATGGCGATCAAGACCGCTTCCGGCACGTCGTTCTTTGTCTCACCGAGGCGGGGGAATTTGCGCGGCACATTCGCTCGCGCTCATGCCGAGTGATCGAATTTCGCAAGGGATCTGGCAACGACGTCCGCCTTATTGGGAGGATCGCGGCGGAGGTTCGACGATGCGGGATCGACATCCTCCATGCCAGGGGATGGCCGACCCTCCTTGAAACGGCGTTCGCGGCGCGCCTGGCGGGGATCCAGGCGACTATCTACGGCTTCCACGGAAAAACGGCGGGTGAATTGAGGGGAGTTCGTCTGCTGCGTCGAGCGGCCCAGGCCATCGGGGTGCGCAGCTACGACCGCCTGGTGACCTTAAACAGTCGGATGCGGGACGACTTCGCCGCGGAGGCGCTTGTCGCGAGTGAACGGATCAGGGTCATCGCGAACGGAGTGGATCATGAACTGTTTCGTCCCCGGCAGGATCGGCGGACACTTCGAGGGCGCTTCGGCATTCCGGCGGAGCGATATATCATTGGCACCGTCGGACGTCTGGACCCCGTAAAGAATCATGGAGTGATTCTCGAGGCGTTGGCGTTGTTCCCGCGCGGGCAAGAGCGGCCATTCCTGGTGATTGTCGGGGAGGGAGAAACACGGCCAATGTTGGAGAAAACCATCACGCAATTGGGGCTGGAGGGCGACGTACGCCTCTGCGGCTACAGCGACGACACGCCCGCACTCCTCGGATGCATGGACTTGTACGTGCAGTCTTCATTGTACGAAGGATTCAGCAATACGGTGTTGGAGGCGATGTCAACCGGGTTGCCGGTCTTGGCGACCGATGTCGGTGGCACACGGGATTTGATCGACGAAGGTCGAGAAGGGTTTTTCTTCTCGCCCACGGACGCGCCTCGATTGTCCCGGCTGATCCGAAAGCTCTGGAGCGATAGGCCCCTCCATGGGCAGATGGGGCAGCAGGCCAGAGCCCGCGTGTGCAAGGACTTTACTCTCCATCCCATGGTGGAGGCCTACGAATCCATGTATTGTGAGCTGGTCGCTTCGTCCTCTCGCCGATGAGAATACTCTTCCTGTCAGTCTTCTATTACGGAAGCGTGCTGTACAGTATCGTGAACCCGGTGTACGGCCTGTTGTTTTTTGTTCATATCATGCTACTCCGTCCGGAGAATTTGACGTGGGGGACGCCCTTATTCGGCCGCCTGCACCTCTTCACCGCTGCGGCCGTCTGTATCGGCTATGTGGTGCATCGCCATCGGTATGTCGTTCAAGATGCGCCGGCCAATTCACAAAACAAAAACGTGGCGTTGTTCGGGTTGTTCGTCTCTTGGCTGGTGGTGGTCAGTCTTTGGGCCGAACACTCGGCGCAAGTCAGTTTTGACATCACGTTCGACATCGCAAAGATTTTCGTCTTTTGCTTTCTGTTTTCGCGCATGTTCCGCGCACCGACCCAGCTCATGCAGTATGTCTGGGTCGCGTCGGTCTCGTTGGGCGCGCTGAGCCTCTGGGGCGTCCTGCAGGGGCTGGCAGGCAATCCCCGCCTTGAGGAGTTGTGGGGCGTCGGAGGCTCCAATATCCTCGGCGCGTTGCTCGTGCTGATGGCGCCGTTCATTTTTGCCAATGTGCTGGATGCCAGGCTGTCCACCAGACATCGTCTGGTGTTTCTGGCGTGCGCGATTTCGGTCGTCCTATGTTGTATTTACACCGATTCGCGCGGCGCGTTTCTCGGACTGGCGGTGGGTTTGTTCATGCTCGCCGTGCAGCTGAAACAGCGGGTGCAGGTCCTCGTGGCGTTGGCGCTTCTCGCCCTGTTGGCTTCACCGTGGCTCCCGGAGACCTATTACAGCAGAGTAGCGACAATCTTTGCGCCGCAGGAGCAACTGGATGCCTCCGCCGCGGCGAGGCCCGTCCTGTGGAAGATCGCTTTTCACATCTGGCAGGACCACCCCGTCGCCGGCGTCGGGTTGGGGAATTATTCCGACGAAAAAGAGAAGTATGCAGGAAAGGTGGCGGAGTTGGGAACGAACGACGAGATTGCAGAGGTTGTCTTTAACAAGCCGCGAGTGCCGCACAGCCTGTACTTCTGTCTGCTGTCGGAAGTCGGGACCGTCGGTCTCGCGTTGTATCTGCTTCTGTTCGCGCGGAATGCATTCGGGCGACTTCCTGCCCAGTCGATCGGGGCACCGATTCCCGCGTTATATTTTCAGGCCAAGGGGGCCCAAGCCGGCCTACTGGGATTTGGCGTCGCAGCGTTATTCGGCGATTTCTACTACATCGAGCCCTTGTATCTCCAGATGTTTTGGATCGGAGCGGCGCACGACTTGCTGTGGCGTCCATCGGCTGGGTCTGGCAGCGACGCCATTCCAATGAGTGCTGTCCCTGCTCACGACACGGTCTCCGCCCTCGTCCGAAACTGAAACGGTAAATCGAGGCGCAGGCTTCTATGGCCAAGAAGGCTCTCATCGGTCTCATGGTGATCGCGCTGTCGTCCTTGACCGGTCTTCTCCTCATCGAAGGAGCGCTCTATGTCGTAGGACTTGATTTTGCTCGGGTATGGGAGCCGGACCCCCAGCTGGGCTGGCACCATGTCCCCGGCGCGCGAAGGACGTGGACGGAGGAAGGCCGAGGCTTTATTCAGATCAACAGCCTGGGGCAGCGGGATAAAGAGCGCACCCTCGCAAAGCCGCCCAACACGTTCCGCATCGCCGTGTACGGCGACTCAATGACCGAAGCGGTGCAAGTCGATCTTGAACAGACCTTTACCTACCTGCTCGAAGAAGCACTGAACCGACGCGGCTATCGCGTGGAGGTGCTCAATTTGGGGGTCAATGGCTATTCGCCCATTCAAGAGCTGCTGTTGCTGATGCGAGAGGGAAGGAAGTACCAGGCAGACCTCGTCATTTTGGCGACCTATCTCGATAATGACGTATCAGGCTCGCATCCCGCGTTGAACGTGAGCCAAGGAGGGGTGCCATTCTTCTCGAAAAACGGACAGGAGCAAGAATTTGATTATTCGCAAGCTGTTGCATCATACGATGAGTACCACCAAGAGCCGCTCTTTACCATTCGATACTATTCCCGGCTCTATCGATGGCTCAGCGCGTGGCGGTGGCGGCTGAAGTCGACGAAATCAGGAGCTTCCACGGAGGTCCCTCAGCGGTACCTGTTGTACCGCCACCCTCATACAGACGAATGGGAGGAGGCCTGGAGGCTCTATGAGCGCGCGCTGGATCGGTTTGCCGTTGAAACGAACCGCCAAGGCGCGCAGTTGCTCGTGCTCAGTGTTCCTGCCGCGTGGGTAGCAAGCACACATGCCTGGGACCGTATTCTGGCTGCCCATCCTGCAATGAAGGGGCAGTCCTGGGATCTGTTGGAGCCGGAGCGGCGGCTGGAACAGTTGGCGAGAAGGGAGGGACTGCGACTCCTGGCCCCGTACCGAGAGTTTGGTGCAGCCTGGTCAGAAGAGCCCCTCTACTGGAACCATCTGGGACACCTGACTCCCCGAGGGCATGCGTTGATGGCCCATGTGGTTGAAGACTACTTGATCAAAGAGCAATTGGTGCCCAAGACGAGCAGGTAAAGACTGACACCATCACGCGCGCCACTCCGCTTGCAGGCTCAGAAGGTTATAAGGCGGCATGCCAACCGCGCTACTGCGCTACGATGACAAGTCAGTGACGCCTCAGCCCGTGTATGGTTCGAGAAGTCGATGGCGAACCATGCCATCGGGGGTGGAAAGCGCCAGGCTCCTCTCTTTTCGGAAAGCCTGGCGCGTCATCGCTCACGATGGCGTTACTGTACGCGCAGATTGGAGGGCGCTGCAGGAGGGGTCGAATCAGAAGTTCCGCTCGGAGGACCGATATAGGACCGGGAGACAATAAGATTGTCGACCACTTGCTGGCCGTTCCACACAGTGGGGTCAAGTCCGTTATGGTAGGCGGTCAGCATCAAGCTGCCAATCCCGCTACAATTACCGAGACCGCTTCCGCAGGTGGCAAGGTCGTTGGCCGAGTATATTTTTGTTCCATCCACCCACACCTCGACGATCCCGTTATTTGCGCCGGGTGAGCTCAGTTTGTATCGCGCCTCCAGCGTATACCATCGTCCTGTATTGAAGCGGAAAATCCTGCCGAATATTTTTTGATCGTTGGGGTTTCGCAGCGTCATGCTCTGGTACGGAGCGTACTCCATGTGTTGTGGATTGTATGATGCGAACGCATTCATCGGGAAATATTTGTAATTATCGCCGGCATCGCCATAGCGGACGGCGAGTGCATCGGAAAAACGAGCGTTGTTGATGGGATCCCAGATCCCGCAGGCCGTAAATAGACCGGCGTCGAATGCGGCGCTGGTTGGATTGTCCATGCCGCCTGGAGGGAACCAATAAATGATCTTGTTGTCAAAACAGCCATTGTTGCCGTATGCACCATAGGCGTATTTGTCGATCTTGGGATCGCCGGGCCAGGTGTAATTGGGCGTCCAGTAGATTTGAAGCCGAAAATACAGTTCTGTGGCAGCCGGAGTGCCATTGGCGTAGGTGCCGCCGCTATCCAGCAACAGTTTCCCGGGAGATCCACCATGGGCCTGGATGCCCTTTGTCGGATCCCAGTTGGCGACCCAAACATGGTCGGTCTGGCTACCGCTCGGCGCGTGTCCCTGCGGCTTCGTCGGGTACTGGCTGGATGGGTTGATTCGTCTTCCCATGCAACCATACACGAAGCTGGTCATCTCTTCACGCCAGCCGGGATTAATCCATCGGTGATTGTTTTGGATCGCTGGGTCAGAGCAGAAGAAGTTCTGCGGGTAGTTGAAATCCTCGCAGAAAATGACGTTGGGATCTGTGTTGCAGATACTTTCAGCGTACGGCTGACCTGAGCGAGGAGGAGCGACTGAATGGGATGCAGGAACCCATCCGAAGTCCGACCAAAAAAGGATGCCTAGGAGCAATACGGCAAATAACCTATACATCAGTTCACTCCTTCCGTTGTGCAACTGTCTTTGTCTTTCCTTGGAGGTGGCCCCGCGTGCCCGTCTCCAACCCGTTCTTTCTCCTCATCAGTTCTGCTTAGACAGTTTCTGATTCTACTAATGAATAAACGAGATCGCCGCGTTTGTAAAGCAAGTTGGGTGCCATGGGATTCACGTCAATATTCTCTCTGCATTGCATGGCAGTCTTCATAGTATCAAACACTTGCCATTTCAGGCTCGTTCCGGCGTGGCTCCGAGACTTCTCCGCGCTGTAGGCAGTAGCCACCGCCTTTCAAGCAGTCCAACGGCTAAAAAATACTTTTGCTGACCTCATTGGAGCGGGAACTTTCGTTGCCCGCTGCGTCTACAGCGGTAACGGTAAAGTAGTATGTCGTTCCCGTCTGCAAGCCGGTCGCTTGATAGGTCACGGTGCCGGCCGGCACCGTGGCCAAAGCCGCTCCATAGACCCCTGGTGTCGTAGAACGGTAGATCCGATAGCTTTCGAGATCAGACTCGGTATTCCCATTCCATGTCAATGTGGCCGAGGAGGTGGCCGGCGCATTGAGCGTAAGCATCACGCTGACGGTCCGCGTGATGCCGCCGCCGGTGACCGTGATGGTACCGGCATTGTTCCCTACGGTGGCATTCGTTGTATTGACACTGACTGTCAGGGTTCCATTATTCGACCCGGATGCTGGGCTGACACTCAGCCAACTCGCGTTGTCCGTCACCGTCCAACTTCCGTTGGAAGTGAGGGTGATCGACTGGTTGGCCGGATTGGCCGCACCTTGTGTCGCGGTAAAGGTGAGACTAGAGGGGCTCAGCGTTAGCGAGGCCGCCGAGACGGTCAGCGTGACGCTCACGGTCCTTGTGACGCCTCCGCCCGTCACGGTGACGGTCGCGTTATGCGTTCCGGCCGCGAGGCTCGCGATGTTGGCGGTTGCCGCTACCGAGCCATTTCCAGATCCAGAGGCAGGGCTGACCGTGAGCCACGAGGTGTTCGTGCTTGCCGTCCAACTGCCGTTGGATGTGACGGTCACCGATTGGGCCGCCGGATTCGCTGCGCCTTGGACCGCTGAGTAGCTGAGCGTGGAAGGGGTGAGCGTGATCGTCGTCGGTGCCGGCGCCACGGTCAGTGTTACGGGCACTGATACACTCGTCGCACCGGTCGCGCTGATTGTGACGGCGGCGTTGTACGTGCCCGCTGCCAGCGAGCTGGTCGATACCGTGGCGGTGAACCCTCCGTTGCCCGTGCCTGACGCAGGAGACAGCGTCAGCCAAGCGGCATTGTCGGTGACTGACCACGCCAGCGTTCCTCCGCCTGTATTGCTGATGCTGACGGTTTGCGAAGCGGGGTTACCTCCACCTTGTTGTGCGGAGAAGGACAGGCTCGTCGGGCTTGTCCCGATGGCCGGTGGTGCTGGCGCAGCCGTGACAGTAAAGCTCACCGGCACAGTGACGCTCGTAGCGCCTGACGCGCTGACGGTCACGCTGGCGTTATAGGTGCCTGGAGCGAGAGTGCCGAGATTCACCGACGCCGTGATGGCACCGGGGGCCGTACCAGATGCCGGACTGACTGTGAGCCAACCGGCATTGTCGCTGGCTGTCCAGGTCAGTGTCCCGCCTCCGGTATTGCTGATCGTGAGAGTTTGTGCAGCCGGATTACCGCCGCTTTGTTGCGCAGTAAACGTCAAACTGGGCGGGGTCACTCCGATTCCGGGATTCGATGGCGGAGGCGGAGTAGGGGATGAAGCAGCTGGCGCGACCATTTGGTTCATGTCCGGGAGTTCGGACAACAAACGGCCCAGTTGCGGCGGCAAACCGACGCCCGAAGGGGCCGGTCCGCCTGATGCCGCCGCCGTGAGCCCAGTTCGCGAATTTGGTGACGCTGAAGGTGCGGTAGCCGTTGTCGGTGAACTGATGGCGCCCGTCATGCTGGCGGGTGCGGCTTGCATGATCCCAGTGCTCGTCTGAAGAGAAGCCGGTGCCGAAGCCGGTGCGCTTTTCCCGGTCGCGGACGGCTCCTTACTTATGGAATCCTGCACTGGAGTGCTCGCCGATCCCGCTGGGCTGTCGCTGCCTTGTAGAAGAGGCTGAGTGACCGTGCCGGCCAGCGCCCCTGTTTTCGGCATCGAAGGTTTACGGATGAGTTTATGGGCCTTTCGTTCTGAGGCCTTCGGAATACCGCCGCCGGGCTGATGAGTTGCTGTGCCAGCCGGCTTCCCCGTCTGTATCGGCTGCTGTGCCCAAGACATGGCACAGTCGAGCGCTGTCACGAGGATGGAGGCTGAGAGCAAGAGAAGAAACATCGTTGATACGCGAGCTGACACTATGACCAACATCGTTCAGCTCCTCCTGTGGCGAGACTCACTGGCGTTTGCGATGCACGAGCATTTCGTCGATTCCCGAATAGAGCGTTCAGCAATTTGAGTGCCTCTGAAACTCATGCAGCGCGAATGCGCAAGAACTTCAATCGATTCAAAGACAGCGAGCGCTGGATGAAAAGCCATCGTCCTTGCACGGGAGGAATCTCTTCGTACAGCTCACCGACTGGTTCGCCTATTTCTCTGAAGTTCATGAAACTACGGTGTTAATTGATATTTCTCAAAGGGGATGAGTTGTGTATCGCATTGATTTTTCTTTGCTCTATGCCAGTGTAGGCCGTTCCCTCCGTGCCAAGCTCTTGGCTGCCCTGGCGAATGGCTCGAAGAGAGCGATTCTTCGACCGCACGAAGAACGGTCTAGCCTTGGGACGCTGACACCATAAGCAGTGTTGGTGGCACCGCTGAACGAGCTGGGGGGCAGCGCGATCGAAGTGTGGTCAGTAGCATGACAAGGAGGCGAGATGCGCTCCAAAGGACCGGACAGCACAAAGGCGGTGGTGTGCGTGCCAGCGATTCGCCATGAAATTCCTTCACTTTCTTGACTGAAGCGGAAGCTTCTGCCATTGTTGGCTTCATCGGAAGATAGGGAGAGTCATGAGAACAGAGAAACCGCATTCTATCGCCGTCGTGGGCCTCGGCTACGTAGGTCTCCCGATTGCCGTGGCGTTCGGCAAACACGCCCCTGTAGTCGGGTTTGACATCAACAAGACGAAAATTGACGAGTTGCGGTCCGGTGTCGACCGGACCGGCGAAGTGTCCTCGCAAGATCTCACGTCGGCCCACATTCGGTTTACGTGCGAGCCAACGGATTTGAAAACGGCCGACTTCATCATTGTGGCCGTCCCCACGCCGATCAACGAGGCCTTGCAGCCCGATCTCACCGCGCTCCGGAAATCATCCGAGCTCATCGGCCGGAATCTCTCTCCCGGGACGATCGTAGTCTACGAATCGACGGTCTATCCGGGAGCGACGGAAGAAGTGTGCCTGCCCATTTTGGAAAAAACCTCAGGCCTGAAAGCCGGTGTGGATTTCAAAATCGGATACTCGCCCGAGCGGATCAATCCGGGCGATAAGGAACACACGCTGGAAAAGATCGTGAAAGTGGTGTCCGCTCAGGACGGCGAATCATTGGAGATCGTGGCGCAGACCTATGCGTTGGTGGTCAAGGCCGGCATTCACCGGGCTCCGTCCATTAAGGTGGCGGAAGCGGCGAAAGTGATCGAGAACACCCAGCGGGATCTGAACATCGCGCTGATGAATGAGCTGGCGCTGATCTTCCATCGTTTGGGAATCGATACCAAATCGGTCTTGGAAGCGGCCGGGACCAAATGGAATTTCCTCAAGTTCTCTCCTGGTCTTGTCGGTGGGCACTGCATCGGTGTTGACCCCTATTATCTGACGGCCAAGGCGGAATCCGTGGGATACCATCCGCAAGTGATCTTGGCCGGGCGTCGGATCAACAACGGCATGGGGAAATTTGTCGCTGAGCAGACGATGAAGCTCTTGAGCCAACTATCTCGCCCTGTAAACGAACTGAAGGTGGCGGTCTTGGGGCTGACGTTTAAGGAGAATGTCCCCGACCTCCGGAACAGCAAAGTGCCGGACATCATCAATGAACTCCGTGAATATGGCGTCGAGGTCGTTGTGCATGATCCCATCGCGGAGCCGGAAGAGGCCGTTGCGGAATACGGCATTCACCTGAGCGAGTGGGACCGCGTCACCGCTGTCGATGGCGTCATCCTAGCCGTTGCGCATCGGCGATACGTCGAGATGGGACCGAAAGAATTGTTGAAACCCTTACGCCATCAGAAGAACGGCGTCCTCGTCGACGTGAAGAGTGTCTTTGACGCTGCCGCCGTGCCGGACACGATCAAGTACTGGCGACTCTAACAGGAGAACACTGCGGCTGATTCTGGAGGGTTTTCCCTGCAGCAGACTGTGGCCCCATATCGAGCAGGCAGCCTCTTCGAAGGAACATGGAAGGGCCCGCGCCTGGCATTGTTCTTCCATAAGTCTATTCCTTTTCGAAATCCAGAGAGGTCATGGGGTCGATGATGTTGCAAGCCGTCGCTGTTTGCGGGAAGCGTGTCGGACTGGCGCTACTGGTGGCGTCTTCAGCCGCATGCGCCTTGCTGACTTCGTCCGATGCCACGCGAGGTGACCAGCATCTGGCCGCCGGCAATTGGGAAGAAGCGAGTCTTGCCTATAAGCAGGCCCTCAAGGACGATCCCTTCGATCCCTCGCTTCAGAGCAAATACGCGCTGGCCAGAGAGCGGGCTGCAGCTCTGTACGAAGAACGGGGGCGGGCGTTTCTCAAAGAGCATCAGCTCGATCAAGCCATCGATCAATTCAAGCGGGCCCTGACCATCGAGCCCGCGAGCACGGAGCATCAGGCGAGCCTGTCCGAAGCGCTCCGCTTGAAAGAAGCGCGGTCGCACTACCGGGAAGCGGAACGGCTCGCGCAGCTCGGCCGCACGGAAGAGGCGATGAACGGCTTTGCCCGAGCCGCCGAATTGGATCCGACGTTTCGAGAGCCGCTGGAGAGCATCAGCCGCCTGACCGAGGAGCAACAAGCGGTCATGAGAAACGATCGGCTCAAGCAGCCGGTCACACTGAAGTTCCGCAACGCCGGGATCAAGGAAGTGCTGGAAGGCGTGGCCAAGGCGGGCGGCTTTACGGTGATTTTTGATAAGGATGTCCGGAACGATCCCATTTCGATTTCGGTCCAAGATACGCCCTTTGAAGATGCGCTCAATCTGATTCTGAACAGCAACAGCCTCTTCTCGCGCGTCGTGTCCCCCGGCGTCTTGATCGTCAGTCCCAACACTAAGCAGAAGCAAGAGCAGTATCAGGATCTCATGATCCGCACGTTTTACCTGTCCAGCGCCAAAGCCAAGGACATGCTGGTGTTGCTGAAGGGCATGCTGGATTCCAAGCGGCTCCATGCAAACGAGCAGTTGAACGCCATTGTGATTCGCGATCAGCCGGAAAAATTGGAGTTGGCCGAAAAAATCATTTTGGCGAACGACCGGCAGGAGCCTGAAGTGCTGTTCGACCTGGAGGTCTTGGAAGTCAATCGAACCAAGAACCAGACCTATGGGTTGAACTATCCCAAACAGGCGGGAGCCGGATTGATTCCGCCCGGGTTCACTGGCGCGCTGGGCGCCGATCCGGTGCAGATGACCTACCGGCAGCTGACCAGCTTGGGGCCGGACAGTTATATGTTCCGCTTGCCCACCACCGTGTTGCTGGATTTCTTCAAACAGGAGTCCGACGCGAAAACCTTGGCGGCCCCTAAAGTGCGCGTCATGAACAACAAGAAAGCCGAGATCAATATCGGGGACAAGCAGCCCATCCTCCTTTCGACGACGAACGTGCTGCCCGGCCAGGCGGCCACCGGCGCGGTACCGACCACCTCCACCGTGACCTCGATCGAATTCCGCGATACCGGCGTGAAGCTGACCGTCGAGCCGTCGATCCGGCTGGGGAACGAGCTGTCGCTGAAGATGAAAATCGAAGTGATACGGATCGGGGACCAGGTGACCCTCCAGGCCTCGCCGCCGATTCAACAATTCCGTTTCGGGAACCGCTCGGCGGAGACGACGCTCAACATGCGTGACGGAGAAACCATCGTATTGGGCGGGCTGATCCAGGAAGAGGATCGCCGCACCCGCGTCACCATCCCATGGATCGGCGATCTGCCGTTGATCGGCAATTTGCTCAGTTCGTTCAAAACGGAACGTGTCACGACGGAAGTTATTTTGACCATCACCCCGCACATCACCGAAACCATGTCGCCGCCGGGACCGGCTAATCAGGCGTTCTGGTCTGGGACGGAATTCAGCTATGCCACGAGCCCGGTGTTTTCCCCGGCGGCCAAGCCGGTCTCGTCATATCCCGTTCATGGACAGGCTGGTAAATCGGTGGTGCCGGCGAAGGCCACCGTCCAACCGACCGAAGGGCGGGCTCGCGGCCAGACGTATAGCCAGTTGGCGACGCCGGGCCCCGCGCTGGCGATCCAGCCGGATGAAACGGCGGTTCAATCCGGGACAGAAGTGAAGCTGGCGGTTGTGGACGGCCGGCTCCGCGAAACCGAGGGCGACGTCTTCTTGCTCGAATACGATCCAAAAATCTTGCAGTTCAAACGCCTGCAGCAAGCGGAAGCCATCACGCAGGAACAGGACGGCGAGCGTGAGGGGATGATTGCGTTTCGGATGACCGGCGGCTTGCACCGGGCGCCCCGATCCGCGAACGTCACGTTCACGGCGAAGGCGCCGGGCGTCTCTCCGGTTCGCGTCGAGCTGACGGAGACGGCCGGTGAAGCCGTCTCCTCCTCTGCCGAGATCGGCAAGGGAGTCGTGAGGGTCCGGTGAGAGACGACGGCGTGACGCTGCTGGAGTTGCTCGTCACGATGACCATTATCGTGATTCTGGCTTCCGTCGCCATGCCGTTGAGCAAAGTGTCGACCAAGCGCGCGCAGGAACTCGAACTGCGCCAGCATCTGCGGACCGTACGCAACGCCATCGATACCTTCAAGCTCGAATGGAACCGCGACGGCGAGGTGCTGCTCGGCCCGGTGTGCATCAAGAACAAGCTCACGTGCAAAGAGGTCGCCAGCATCTACGGCTACCCGAAATCCCTGGACGTGCTGCTCGGCGTGAAATTGACGGGAGAAGAGGCGACAGTCAGGGGGACGACGATCCGGCGGTATCTGCGCGTCCTGCCGCTGGATCCGCTCACGGGGAAGGCGGACTGGGTCCTGCGTTGTTATAAGGATTCGCCCAAGCCGTCCAGTTGGTGTGGCGAAGACGTCTATGACGTCATGACGCAAAGCGAGGCGATCGCGCTCGATGGCACCAAGTACCGGGATTGGTAGAACAGGCGGAGGCGAGAGGGGCTTTACGTTGGTTGAGCTTATGATCGTCGTCTCGATTATCGGGATTTTGGCTACCATCGCGGTGCCGTCCTATCAGACATCGCTCATCAAGGCGCGGGAAACGGTGTTGCGGCACGATCTCTTCACGCTGCGTGACTTGCTGGATCAGCATCGCGCCGACAAGGGGAAATATCCACCGTCGTTGGAAGGGCTCGTGGCCGCCGGATACTTGAGGGCAATACCGAAAGATCCGTTCACGAACTCAGCGACCACGTGGCAGGAAATCACCGAGCCGACGGAAGGCGGCGTCTTCGACGTCTACTCCGGGTCCGATCTCGTGGGAACCAACGGGACGCCGTATAACAAATGGTAAGCCGTCAGTCCTCCCTGATGCGGTCGCTCCACGTCGGTCTGATGGGGACAGGCGTTCTGGCGGCGCTCGCCTGCAGTCCGCTGGAGCCGATGGTCGAACCCGAGGTGTCCGATCTCCAGTTGACGGTGGATACGCTGAAAACCAGCGTGCGGGATGCCCAGCGGACCATCGCGGAGCTGCGCGCGGAATTGGAGGCTCGCCGGCAGGAACTGGCCGACGCGCAGATCGCGCGCGCCCAATTGGAAGGCCGCGTGCGCGAGGCGGAGCGGCGGCTGCTGGAGGCCCGCCAGGTGATTGATTTGCAACGCGAGGAATTGGCCAGCTCGCGGGCGGAGCGGGAACGGGTGGCCAAAACGGGCGCTGTGCTGCACCAGCAGATGAAGCAGCTCCAGCAGCAACTCTCCAAACTCGGGAAGGCGTCTTCCGAAAGTCGCGCAGGGATCGCTCCCGCCGCCTTCCCGCCTGCTGCGCGGCGGCCCGGCCCAGCCAGGACCGACGCGGCGGTGATGAACGGAGTCCCGGTCAGAGAACCCCAGCCGACCGCTGCCCCGGCACGTATCGTCATCAAGCCGGGAGACACGCTGTGGAGCATCGCTCAGCGGTACCATGTCCCGCTCAAACGCCTGATGGCCTTCAATCAACTCGCGGATCCGCGCATTGAAGTCGGGCAGGCGTTGTGGCTCGTCGATCCCACGCGCACGCCGAGTGAATAGCGGCGTTATTCCAGCCGAGGTGTTGAATGGCCGTCTTTGCCTACAGAGTGGCTCGCCCGGATGGTACCACGCTCGATGGCCAAATCGAAGGCGACGACGAATCCCGTGTCCGGGCCAAGCTTGAGTCCCAGGGGCTGTTGGTCTTTAAACTTCAGCGCCGTGGCCTCGGCGCGGCGGCTGCGCCGACAAAGTCCTGGTCTTGGGGCCGGCTGCCCCTCGGCGAATTTCTTGTCTTCAATCAGGAGCTGCTCGCGCTGGTCAAGTCAGGCTTGCCGGTCCTGCGCGTGTGGGATCTGTTGATCGAGCGGGCGGGCCATGCCGGGTTTCAGCAGGCCTTGCGTATGGTGCGTGAAGATATTCGGGGAGGCGCGGCCGCCTCGGACGCGCTGGCCAAACATCCGACCTACTTTCCGGAGCTGTACATCGCCACGGTGCGAGCGGGCGAGCAGTCCGGGAATCTTCCTGAAGTGCTCCAACGCTACGTCTCCTATCTCAAGTTGATGATCGGACTGCGACAAAAGGTCTTGAAAGCCTTGTCGTATCCCCTGTTCTTGGTTCTCATCGGTGTGGCGGTGATCGCGTTTCTGTTGATCTATGTGATGCCGACGTTCGTTTCGGTCTATGGGGAGTCGGCCAAGACCTTGCCATGGGCCACGCAAGTCTTGCTAGATGTCGTGCAGCATGCCGAGACGTACCTTCTGCCGGCCGGCGCTCTCCTGGTTGCGGGACTGGTGGCGCTGCGGGCCTACTACGCCACCGCGGCCGGGCATCTTGCCATCGATCGACTGCTCCTCCACCTGCCGCTGCTGGGGCCGCTTGCAGTGAAGCACAACACCGTCCAGCTTACCCGCACGCTCGGCACGGTCTTAGCCGGCGGCACACCCTTGGTCGATGCGTTGCAGATCGCGCGGGGCGCGGTCTCCAACCGGTGGGTGGCTCAGGGAATGGGGGGGGCGGTGAACGAAATTCGGGAAGGCACCACACTCGCGGCCGCCCTGGACCGGCCGGCCGTGTTGCCCAAGCTCGCCATTGAAATGTTGTCCGTCGGCGAAGAAACCGGCTCGTTGGAAACCATGCTGAAGGACGTCGCCGAATTCTATGAGGCCGACCTCGACACGAGGCTGACGCAAGTTACCACCTGGATCGAGCCGGCGCTGCTTCTCGTCATGGGGGTGTTGGTGGGCGGGATTGTCATTGTTATGTACCTGCCGGTCTTCCAAATGGCCGGCACGGTGGGTTGAGAGCGAGCGGTATGCAGCTGAGCGCAAGCGCACAGGAGCATCCATGGCGCGGAGTCTAGCCAGGCCTTCGCTGGGTCACGTCTTAGTCAGTCAGGGATTCGTCCCGAAGCAGACCGTCGAGGACACCCTCAAGCGGCTCGGCGGCGTGGCATCGAATTTGGGCCAGACGTTGATGGCCGAGGGGCTGATCTCGGAGGAGCAGTTGGCGCGCGCCTTTGCCGTGCAGTATGGCTTGCCCTACGAGCCGCTGACCGATTTCCGGGTGGATCCACAATATTATGAGACGATATCCGTCAAGCTCATGCAGCGCGTTCCATTCGTCCCCATCACCGAACGAGCCGGCGTGCTCGTCATCGCCATCCCGGATCCCCAAAACCTCCTGGGCCTCGACGAGTTGGAACTGCTGATCGGCAAGCCGCTCGAATGCGTCGTCAGCTCCAAGAGCGCGATCCTGGGGGCACTGGAGCGCAGCGAGGGGTCCAGCCAAGCCTTGCGCGAACTGGAGGCGGAATATCGGTCCGTCCTGGTGAAGGAGGATGAACGCGGCGAGGAAATCCTCACGGTCGATCACGAGGCGGAGGATCAAAGTCCGGCTGTCAAACTGCTCGACTCCATTCTCTTGAGCGCCATGCAGCGGCGCGCGAGCGACATCCATATCGAAGCGGCCGACCGGGCGACGAAGGTCAAACTCCGCGTCGACGGTATTTTGGTGCCGGCCATGGAGCCGCTCGATATCCGGCTCCACGCCCCCTTAGTCTCGCGGCTCAAGGTCATGTCCGAACTCGATATCGCGGAGCGCCGGGTGCCGCAGGACGGGAGTTTTCGGATGAGACTGGATCGCAAGACCGTGGACTTCCGCGTCTCCATTCTCCCGAGTGTCTATGGCGAGTCCGTGGTGATCCGCCTGTTGGACCGGGAATCCATCACGACCGGCGTGTCCGCGCTGCGCTTGGAGCGACTGGGCTTCAATCCGGAAGATCTCAAGCGGTTCCGCCGGGCGATCACGCGGCCGTACGGCATGGTGCTGGTCACGGGCCCGACCGGCAGCGGGAAAACCACGACCCTGTATGCGGCCATCTCCGAGATGAACACGATCGAAGACAAGCTCATCACCATCGAGGATCCCGTCGAGTACCAACTGTCGGGCGTCGTGCAGATTCCCGTCAACGAGAAAAAAGGCCTGACCTTCGCCCGCGGGCTGCGCTCGATCTTGCGTCATGACCCCGACAAGATCATGGTCGGCGAAATCCGGGATGCCGAGACGGCGCAAATCGCGATCCAATCCGCGCTCACTGGTCACCTGGTTCTCACGACCGTGCACGCCAACAACGTTTTCGACGTCATCGGCCGGTTCGCGTCCATGGGAATCGATGCCTACAATTTCCTGGCCGCGCTCAACTGCGTGCTGGCCCAGCGGTTGGTGCGGATGCTCTGCCAATCCTGCCGTGTGGCCATCAAAGTGGATCAGGCGCTGATCGAAGAGTCCGGGTTGGATTATGAACAGTACAAGGATGTGCCGTTCTATGAAGGCAAAGGCTGCCATGACTGCCATGGCACCGGCTACCGCGGGAGAAAATGCATCACGGAATTCCTGGATCTGACTGATGAAATCAAGGAAATGATCCTGGCCGAACGGCCGCTGTCGGAAATCCGGTATCGGGCCGTCACCGACGGCATGATCACCCTCCGCCAGTCGGCGTTGAAGAAAGTGCTGAACGGTGAGACATCACTGCGCGAGATCAATCGTGTGACCTTCAGCGAGGAAGGGTAGCCGAGATGTGGGATTGGGCCAGGCGCCGTCCGCGCCGTTGCCTGAAAATCGGCGCCGACGCCGTGGCATGGGCCGAAGCCGGGCGTACCTGGCGCGGAAGCTCGCGGTCGCGATGCGCCCTGTCGCCGCTTCCCGAGGGAGCCGTGAAGCCGTCCCCCGCCGAGCCGAACATGTCCGATCCTGCCATGGTCGAAACCAGGATTCGCTCTCTGGCCGGCCCGGCGCCGGGCCTGCGCTTCGGTGAGCGGGTATGGGTCGAGGAACTGCCGCGTCCGATCGTGCTCCTCCTGCCCGACGCCGCCGTGCGGGCGGTCGTCCTTCAATTGGATCAGCTGCCGCCGCGGCCGGACGAACGTGAGGCGCTGATCCGCTGGCGCCTCGGCCAGGAGCAACTGTTCCCGCTGGCGGGCGCCAAGGTCGCCTATCAAGTTTTCGACGGTGCGGAGGCGGACGCCGCCCGCACGGTCTTCGCGGTGGCGATTCAGGAGTCAGTGCTGGGCCAATACGAATCGCTCTGTGAATCCGCGGGATTGATTCCCCTCGATGTCAGCGTCACCAGTGTGCAGCTGTTCGAGTTGTGGCGCAGAGCCGCCGGCCGGTCGGCATGGCACCGGCGCGATTTTCTCTGGGTCAACGTGGCGGATCGCGCGCTGACCACCATGGTGTTCCAGCGAGGTCGACTGCTGTTCTACCGCTGCAAGCTGTTGCCCGGCGAGGCGACGTCCGTCGTGACGGAGACGGAGATGCTCAATAAAATCATTGAAGAATGCGGCGCCTCGCTCGATGTCTGCCAGCAACGGTACCCCAGGGCCCTCGTGAAGGAAGCCGTGATCTGCGCCGACGGCGATCTCTCGGTCTTACAGGCGAAAGTGGAAGCGGGGTTGGATCTCTCGGTCGAGCAAGTGGGGTGGGGAGCGCTTCAGGCGCTGGGCTGGGGCGCCGCCAAGAGTCATCGCAGCATGGCGGCGTTGGCGGCGATGGCGGGGGTGGCGTAACCATGTTTCGGCGAGGGTTCGGAAGTGGAGCGCTGTTGGAGAGGCTTGTCCCAGGAGGGAGCCGGCGGGTCTTCACCATTAACCTCAGCAGCCGCTACCGCCCCGCGATTGCGCCCGCCCGGCTGGCCTTCATCGCGCTCTGCGTGCTGATCGTGATGGGCGTTCTCTGGGATTGCGGGCGCGCGTTCATGGGCTATCAAGAAATCCGGACCCTGCGCGCGGAACTGGCGCGCGTGCGCCAGCAAGACGCGCAACTGATTGCGGAGGCCGCGCAGGAGGGCATCGATCTGTCCGAGGCATCGCTGCGCCGGTTGCCTACGGAAGTGGCCATGGCCAATCAGCTGTTGGAAAAGCGGATGTTCTCGTGGACGAAATTCCTGACCGGCTTGGAGCAAGCGATTCCGCCTCGCCTGGCCTTGAGCAGCGTGCGTTTGGATGCGGGAGGCACCAGCGTGCATCTGCTCGGAACCGCGGTGACATTGGAAGACATCACGGCGTTCACCGT
This sequence comes from uncultured Nitrospira sp., assembly GCA_964642845.1. GTDB lineage: Bacteria > Nitrospirota > Nitrospiria > Nitrospirales > Nitrospiraceae > Nitrospira_D. The sequence continues at coordinate 55,467 of CAZXRB010000001.1, read as the reverse complement.
GGGACTCCAAGACCATCCCACCTTCAAGGAGCCCGTCTTGGCGCAGCACCGCGTCGGATCAAACGGACTGGTGGAATTCGAGGTGCGCCTGCGTTATCGCCGGGAAGGGATATAGCGATGGCCGATCGCCTTCTCCGCCTGCTCCAGCAACCCGTTGCCCCGCTGCTGCCCTGGGTCGGCATCGCCAGCGGCCTGCTCCTTCTGTGGCTTTGGCTGCACCAGGCGGTGGTCATGGAAAGCGACCGCGCGCGGTTGGAACAGGAGTGGGCGTCAGCGCGCCAAACACTCACTCATCATCGCGAGGCGAGAAAAGCCAAGAAGGATCTGGGCCAGGTCTGGGCCGTGCTGCCGGCGGAGCGGGACTTTGCACCCTTGGCCTTGGGGATTTCCGAAGAAGCGAAGCGCGACCGTGTGACGTTGCCAGCCCTGTCGTACCGGACGGAATCGACCGCGGTGCCGCATACCAGCAAAGGGCTGCTGCAGGGATCGATGACGGGGCGCTATGAAGACTTGCGGCGGTTCATTTACGATTTGGAGACCGCGGAAGAACTGTTGTTCATTGAAGATTTGGAGTTGAGCTCTTCCATGGCGCAGCCGGATCAGAGCCTGACCTTCAACATCAAGATCGCCACCTACTTGCGCGCGGAAGCGGCCGGCACGCCGCCTCGGGGAGCGGTGCCATGACGCTGTTCAGGAAAAAGGAATTTTTGCTGGCCGCGCTGGGGCTGCTCTGGGCGGGATTGGCCTGGTGGCAGTGGGGATCTTTCCAAGAGCCGATACGCGTCCCGCTCACCAATGTGTCCGGTCCGCCGTCGTCCGGGGTGTCCGGGCGGGAAACGCCGGGTGGCCTGCGGGTCAATCTCGCCTTGCTCGACGCCGCACGCACCCAGCGCGAGGCCACCTTTACGACGCCGCGCAACATCTTTGCGGTGCCCCGCCCGGACGGAACGCTGCCGATGGCCAACGAAGCAGCTGCGGAGGCGGCTGAACCGGTGTCCGAGCACACGCTGGCGCAGCAAGCCAGCACGCTGGAGCTGGGGCAATATCGGTATCTCGGCTTTCTCCGGCTCGGCGACCAGCGGCAGAAGAAAAAAGATATGGCCGTCTTGAGCAAGAATGAAGAAGTCGTGGTCGTCAAGGTGGGAGAGCGGGTCGAAGATCATCTCGTGCTCAAGACCATCACGCCGGACAGTGTGACGATCCGGGATACGGGCGCGCGAATCGATCATACGCTGCCGCTGTCGGAGGAACCGGCACAACAGTAATCCATCATGTTCGGCCACCTGCTTTGTTGGCGTATGAGCCCGCTTCCTGCCTCAACAACAACCGGGATGACGAACTGCAAAGGCGGCTGAGAGAAGAATGGCCATCCTCGTTACCGGCGGTGCCGGATTCATTGGGTCGAATTTTGTCTTGGACTGGTTGGGACACCACGACGAGGTGGTGATCAACATCGACAAGCTGACCTATGCGGGCAACCTTGAAAACCTGGCATCGGTACAAGGCGATCGCCGCCATCAGTTCGTCTTGGGAGACATCGGCGATACCGCGCTCGTGGCCCGGCTGCTGACGGAGCATGCGCCGCGGGCCGTCGTGAACTTTGCGGCGGAAAGCCATGTGGATCGGTCGATCCACGGACCCCAGGATTTCATCCACACGAATATCGTGGGCACTTTTCGCCTGCTCGACACCGTGCGCGCGTATTGGACCGGCCTGTCCGGTGCGGCGAAGACGTCCTTTCGCTTTCTTCATGTCTCCACCGACGAGGTGTACGGTTCGCTCGAAAAGGACGCCCCGGCCTTTACCGAGCGGCATCGGTATGAGCCCAATAGTCCGTATTCCGCCAGCAAGGCGGCGGCTGACCATCTTGTCCGGGCCTACCATCACACGTACGGATTGCCGGTCCTGACCACCAACTGCTCCAACAACTATGGGCCGTTCCAATTTCCAGAGAAGCTCATTCCCTTGATGATTCATCACGCGTTGGCTGGCAAGCCGTTGCCGGTGTACGGGGATGGCCAGCAAGTGCGCGATTGGCTCTATGTCGGAGACCACTGTGCCGCGATCCGCCGTGTGCTCGAAGCCGGCCGGGTTGGCGAAACCTACAACATCGGCGGGAAAAACGAGCGGGTGAATCTCGACGTCGTGCGGACGGTCTGCGGCATTCTGGACGAGCTGCATCCGAAAACGGACGGGGGACGGTACGAGAGTCAGATCATCTTTGTGGAGGACCGACCCGGCCACGACCGCCGGTACGCGATCAACGCGGACAAAATCGAGCGCGAATTGGGATGGAAGCCTTCTGAAACGTTCGAGAGCGGGATACGGAAGACGGTCCGATGGTACCTGGACCATCAGGCATGGGTCCGCAATGTGACCAGCGGAGCCTATCGTCGTTGGGTGGAACAACAATACAGGCTATGAAAATCGTGTTGCTTGGAAAAGAAGGGCAGGTTGGATGGGAACTGCAGCGGTCGCTCGCGACCGTCGGGGATGTGGTGGCGAGCGAGCAGTATGAATTGGATTTGGAACGTCTCGACCGCCTGCGGGATTGGATTCGGAGCCACCGCCCCGACGCCATTGTGAACGCGGCCGCCTATACCGCGGTGGATCAAGCGGAAGCGGAGCCTGAGAAAGCCCGGCGGATCAATGCCGAAGCCGTCGGCGTGTTGGCGGAAGAAGCCAGGCGGCTCGGTGCCTGGGTGATCCACTACTCGACCGATTACATCTTTGATGGAACGAACCCCGCGCCCTACACCGAAGAGGATGCGGCGCATCCGCTCTCGGTCTACGGCCGCACCAAATGGGAAGGGGAAGAGGCGCTCCGCAGCCGCCAGCCGAAACATCTGATCTTCAGAACCAGTTGGGTGTTCGCCGCGCGAGGGAAGAACTTTGCGAGAACGATCATCCGGCTCGCCAAGGAAACGGACACACTGAACGTCGTGGCGGATCAATGGGGCGCGCCGACCAGTGCGGAGTTGCTGGCGGACGTCACGGCGGTGGCGCTGCACCGCGTGGCAGAAAGCGGTCAGGGGGAGCGCTTCAGCGGGACGTATCATCTGGTGGCAGCCGGCGAAACAAACTGGCACGAGTACGCGCGCTATGTGTTGACCTTGGCGAAGGAGCGAGGCGTCGCGTTGAAGGCCGCACCGGACGCCGTGGCGCCCATCCCGACGGAGGCCTATCCGCTGCCCGCACAACGGCCCAAGAATTCGCGGATGAATACGGCGAAGGTGACCCACACGTTCGGCGTCCATTTGCCCGATTGGCGGTTTCACCTTCGCCGCTGTCTGGATGAACTTGCCGCACAGGGGGTTCTATGACGCGCAAAGGCATCATTTTGGCGGGCGGCACCGGGTCGCGGCTCCATCCGGCTACGTTGGCGGTATCCAAACAGTTGCTCCCCGTGTTCGACAAGCCGATGATCTATTATCCCCTCAGCACCCTCATGCTGGCCGGGCTTCGAGACATCCTGATCATCTCCACGCCCCAGGATACGCCGCGGTTCAGACAGTTGCTGGGCAGCGGGGAACAGTGGGGATTGCGATTGTCCTACGCGGAGCAACCCTCTCCGGACGGGCTGGCGCACGCGTTCATCATCGGAGAATCGTTCATCGGCCACGACCCCTCGGTGCTGATCTTGGGCGACAATATTTTTTACGGTCACGATCTTCCTCAACTGCTTGGTCGTGCGATGGCCCGCCGTGACGGCGCAACGGTTTTTGCCTACCATGTACAGGATCCCGAGCGCTACGGCGTCGTCGAGTTCACCGCGGGAGGGCAGGTCCTCAATCTGGAAGAGAAGCCCGCCGTTCCAAAATCGAACTATGCCGTCACCGGGCTCTATTTTTACGATGGCCAGGTGGTGGCGCTGGCGAAGCAATTGAAGCCGTCGGCGCGCGGAGAGCTGGAAATCACCGATCTCAATCGATTGTATCTCGAGCAGGGCCGGCTGCACGTCGAAATCATGGGCCGGGGATATGCCTGGTTGGATACCGGAACGCACGAGTCGGTGTTGGACGCGAGCCAATTCATTGCGACGCTCGAACACCGGCAAGGGCTGAAGGTGGCCTGTGTCGAAGAAATCGCCTATCGCAATAAATGGATTGACGCGGGCCAACTCGAACAACTGGCCCAACCGCTCTTGAAGAACGGGTATGGACGGTACCTGCTGCAAGTGCTGAAAGAGCCGGTGTTTTGAACGCAGGCGCGGCCGGTCGGGTAGGACCGCCAGCCGCGCAGCCGAAATCGCTCACGATGAATGTGCGTCCGACCGCCATCCCTGATGTGCTCGTCGTCGAGCCGAAGGTCTTTCGGGACGATCGGGGCTTCTTCTTTGAAAGCTTTAACGAGCGGGCATTCAGTCGAGCCATTGGGAGAACCGTGGCGTTCGTTCAGGATAATCACTCGTTGTCACTCAAGCACGTCTTGCGTGGCCTGCACTACCAGATCAGCCAGCCGCAAGGGAAATTGATCCGTGTCGTCTCCGGGTCCATTTTCGATGTCGCCGTGGATCTCCGCCGGGCGTCCCCTACGTTTGGACAATGGGTGGGCGACGTGCTGAGCGCTGAGAACAGGAAACAACTGTGGCTCCCCGAGGGTTTTGCCCATGGATTCGTGGTGTTGTCGGACCAAGCGGAAGTCCTTTACAAGACAACGGACTACTGGGCGCCCCAACATGAGCGCTGCATCATTTGGAATGACCCGACGATCCGCATCACCTGGCCGATCAGCGCTCCGCCAATCCTTTCATCGAAAGATGCAGAAGGAGTGCAATTCGTGAACGCGGACCTCTATGGGTGAGAGGACTCCTATAAGCACGTACGCGCAGTGGAGACTGCCCATGGGCGCAGCAGCCGTCCGCCGACCCATGAACGAACGCGGTTTTACCTACGTCATGCTCATGGTGGCGATCGTCCTCATGGGACTCGCCATGTCCGGGGCCGCACGCCAGTGGAAGACGATGGTGCAGCGAGAGTTGGAGGCCGATTTATTGGCCAAAGGCATCGAGATTCAAAACGCGCTGGCCCTCTATTCAGCCACGATGAAGGCCGGCCGCGTCATGCCAGGCGAGGTCTATCCGGCCACCCTCGCGGATCTGACCCGTCCTCCCAAGCCGTTTCTCAGAAAAGTCTATCCTGATCCAATGGGGCACGGAGATTGGGACCTCGTCCGCGCCCCCACCGGCGGGATCATGGGGGTGCGGAGCAAAAGCAAAGACCGGCCGATCAAAGAGCGTAATTTCCCGCTTGAAGTTCGCCATTTCGAGGGCCGCGCAAGCTACGCCGATTGGGTGTTCCAACATCCGAATCCTTCCAGCGCCAGCGGACTGGTCCTCACCGGCCCGGCGACGCCCGGCGCCTCGCCTCCAGCCGGCAGCGGATCCGGGCAAATGCTCTCGAATAGCGGAGGCCCGCCACCGTCGCCGAGCGGCAGCCTGTCCCAGCCTCCCGCCCCATAATCGCCACATCCCGCCGGTTTTGCCTTGCGCCTCGTGTTAGACTCGTTCTTCAGAGCGAGGTCGATGCATGCGGATGCTGATCACAGGAGGGGCCGGGTTTTTAGGAAGCCATTTGGCTGAATCCCTGCTCGCGCAGGGATACCACGTGGTCTGCATGGATAACCTCTGCACCGGAAAAGTCGAGAATATTGCACACCTTCTCGGCCGGGACGGCTTTTCGTTCATCAAGTACAACGTCTGCGACTACGTTCATATCGACGGTCCCCTCGACGCGGTCTTGCACTTTGCGTCGCCGGCCAGCCCTCAAGACTATCTCGACATGCCCATCGCGACGTTGAAGGTCGGCGGGCTCGGGACTCACAAGGTCCTTGGGCTCGCCAAAGCGAAAGGCGCGCGATTTTTGTTGGCCAGCACGTCGGAAGTCTACGGCGATCCGCTGGTGAATCCGCAACCGGAGTCCTATTGGGGCAATGTCAGTCCGGTCAGCCCCCGCGGCGTCTACGATGAAGCCAAGCGTTTTGCCGAGGCCATGACGATGGCCTATTACCGGTATCACGGCCTGGATACGCGCATCGCCCGCATCTTCAACACGTTTGGTCCCCGCATGCGGCCGAACGACGGGCGCGTGGTCTCGAATTTCATCGTGCAGGCCCTCCAGGGCAAACCGTTGAGTGTCTTTGGAAACGGGTTGCAGACGCGGAGCTTTTGTTACGTCGATGATCTCGTCCGCGGCATCGTCGCCCTGCTGATGACGTCCTCGGACAAGACGGTGGAACAGCGAACCGATCGGAAAACGTTCCTCACTCAACAGGGTGAGCAAGCCCCCAGCATTCACGATCCCGTGAATCTCGGGAACCCGAGCGAATGGACCGTGTTGGACATCGCGAAACTCGTGATCCGGCTGACCGGCTCAGCAAGCCAGATCAGCCACCATCCGCTCCCTGTGGACGATCCCAAGGTGCGCCGGCCCGACATTACCCGCGCCAAGGCGCTGCTGGGCTGGGAGCCGAAGGTGCCGATCGAGGAAGCCCTGCAGAAGACGATCCAATATTTTCGTCAGGCGCTGACTGTATGATCCAGGCCTTCTGTTCGCTCGCCTTGACCCTTTTCGGAACGGCGGGGTATGCTCTGCGGCTGTTAGCCTTGCCTTAAAGGCAGTGCCGGAAGGAACCCCGTGAATACGGAACTTCAGAAGAAGGAAAGCGTAGCCGAGCCTGAACCAGAACCCCAACCCATTCCCGACTATGTCCGGGAGTTGGTGGCGAAGGCCAAGCAGGCGTCCGGCAAGCTGGCGAGTCTCTCCACGGCGGTGAAGAACCAGGCGCTGCTGGCCATGGCCGAGGCGCTGGAAACGAAGACGGAGGAACTGCTTGAGGCGAATGAGAAAGATCTGGAGGCCTTCGGAACAGCCTCGGAGAAGAAGGCCATGGCCGACCGCTTGCGGCTGACGGACAAGCGCATCGCGGAAATGGCCGACGGCATCCGAGAAGTGGCGAAGTTGCCCGATCCGCTCGGCGCGATGCCAGCGATGTGGATGCGGCCCAACGGCATGCAAGTCGGGCGTGTACGTGTGCCGATCGGTGTCATCGGCATCATCTATGAATCCCGTCCCAATGTCACAGCGGATTCCGCCGCGCTCTGCCTCAAATCCGGCAACGCCTGCGTGTTGCGGGGCGGCAGCGAAGCGATTCATTCCAACAGCGCCATTGCGGCGGTCCTGTCAGAAGCCGCCGAGAAGGCCGGCGTACCTGCCGGCGCGATCTCCTTGGTGACCCGTCCGGAGCGGGAACTGGTTCCCGTGCTCCTGAAACAGGATCGATACATCGACCTCATCATCCCCCGCGGAGGGGAATCCCTCATGAAGCTCGTCGCCGAACATGCGACGATTCCCGTCGTCAAGCACGACGCCGGCGTGTGCCATATCTATGTGGATGCCGCCGCTGATCCGGCGATGGCGGAAAAGATCTGTGTCAATGCGAAGGTGCAGCGGCCGTCCACCTGCAATGCGATGGAAACGCTCCTGATCCACCAGTCGATCGCCAGAACGTTGCTGCCCAAGCTGGCCGCGGGCCTTGTGGCCGCGATGGTCGAGATCCGCGGCTGTCCTAAGACATGCCAGCTCGTGCCGGAGGCCAAGCCGGCCAGCGACCAGGATTACGGCAAAGAGTTTTTGGATCTGATCCTCGCCGTCAAAGTCGTGAAGAATATCGACGAGGCCATGGAGCACATCGCGCAGTACGGGTCCCGCCACACCGAGGCCATCATCACGTCCGATTACGGGCGGGCCATGCGGTTCTTGAAGGAAGTGGACGCCAGCGCCGTGCTGGTGAATGCCTCGACGCGGCTGAACGACGGCTATCAGTTCGGGCTCGGCGCGGAAATCGGCATCAGTACGTCCCGCATCCATGCGCGGGGTCCCATGGGCCTCGAGGAACTGACCTGTTTCAAGTTCATCGTGATGGGGAGCGGCCAGATCCGCGAGTAGATGGCTCCCGACCCCGTCGCCGCCCTGCACAGTCCCGGCCATCTTCGGTTTTCCTCCAATCGTGAGCTGGCGAAACGGTTCGAGCCCGCCGGCGGACGTGTCACCCGCCTGCCGACGGGCCATCTGGTTTTCTATCGGCCGGATGGGCGACGCTTTCTCGCCACTGATCCCGCCGGGCATCCGTTACATGAGTGCGAATGGGAGACGGACGGTCGCGGACGCGTGCGGCTTGCGCGGGCGAGGCTGCGGCTCGATTGGGGACAATGGGTGGGGATCAGGCCGGAAGGCCTGGTCAACGAAACGACGCTCAATTTGGCGACCAAGCCGGGCTGGCAGCGGGTGACGCCGGACGATCTCCGGGCCATGGCGGCGCAAGCCCTTCGTGTGCCGATCGACGAAGTGCGGTGGTTCTATCGCGATGAGGATCTCGCGATCGATGCGCGCGGGATGGCGACGATCCGGCACCGGAAGGACGCCTTCCACGCGCTGGAAGACGGCGGGTTCGAGCGGGCGCGCTTCATGTCCTGCATGGGCGCCATGCATTGGGATCGCATCGACTTTCTCCCCGTGGTCGAGTTGTTCAAATCGCTGTTACCCGGCACCGGGGCAGCCGCATTCGAGTTGATCCGCGGCCTGTATGACGATCAGAACCCGCAGGCCGCCGCGCCGCACCCATTACGCTATCGCGGGATTCCCACCTATCCCTCCGAGGCCGCCTACCGGCTGTTTTGCGCGTTCTTTGCACCCCAGGCGCCGGCCGGCGGCGATGCCTTGTCGCTGTTTATGGATCCCGCACGCTCGCATCACGTGGTCTGGCTGCCCCGTCCTCATCCGCCCGTGCGCTATGTGGATCCGGACCAGGGGCTCTGTGTCACCGTGCAGCAGGGAGTCGTCCAGAAGGCCACGCTTGCGGACGATCGCGGCGGCGCCGCGTACGTCAATCCGGCCGGGCGGCGAGTCGTGCCGTTGGACCGAAGTCTCCGCGTGGACGGCCATCGGTTGGTGCTGAGAGATCGTGAAGAAGAAAAAGCGTTGGCGCTGCCGCAATCTTGTGGCGCTGTCGGGGGCGATTGTCCCGCACCGCCGGTCAGCCCGGTTGATTGGCGCTCGGTGTTTGTCCAGGGCCTGCCGTCGATCCCGCCGGCCGCGGCCTATGGCGCCGTCCTGTTGTACCCGGACGACGAGCAGGAAATTGGCGAGTTGGCAGCGCAGCCGTTCGTCGCCGACTATCTTCAAGATGTGGCCGAGCAGGACCGCGAGATCGGCACCGTGGTGTCGCAGGCCGAATCCATCCTGATCCACAACGCAGACGCCGTGATCGCGACCTGTATTCCCTTTGACCGGCCGCGGTCTTGTACGGTCCATGTCCGGCATCCGGCTTTCGCGCAGCGGCAGGCTCAGCAGCTGTGGACCCAATGCGCCGAAGTGCAACGGTGGGAGTGGCTGGAGCGCATTCGCTTCGTCGTGCACGAGGAGACCCCGGCATCGCGGGAGCTGCGCTGCGACGTGGCCTATGCTTGGCTGCCCTACGAGACGTTTGGTGCCCCACCGGCCCTCACGGCGGCCCTCGCGCAGCTTGGGCGGAAGGTGAAACGCGGCGGCATGGTGTTTCTGGTCGGCCCGGGAGCGCTTCAACCGCGGGTGCAGAAGGAGGGATTCCAACTCTGCTGGGAAGAGGCGGTGGAGCGCCTGCCCACGTTCCGCATGCACCGGACGATCTTACCGAAGGCGCGGCTCATCCAGGGGCTCACGCTCTATCAGGTAAAGAAACTCTAGAAAGCGCCGGTCGGGGTTGCGCGACGGTCACGGTTTCGCTACTGTCAGCCCATGAGTGATTTGGAAAAAGAGGCGGTTCAGCACGACGACTCCGGCGAGAAGATCGTCATCTATTGGGAACGGGAATACTCGACGGCCTTGCCGCCGGAGCGGCTCAAGCTCGATTTCCACCCGCATCGCCCTTTGATGTCCGGGATGACGCTGGAGGAGCAGCGACAGCTCGCGGCCGGCGGCTACAAAGTGATGCCCGATGACTGCGGTCCGGTGCGGCTGGTGGGCCAATATGGCTGGCTCATCCGCTCGCCGGTCGATTGTAAAATCCGGCGCACGGCGGAGGGGATCAGATGGCAAGCGCCGCCGATTCTGCCGGAGGAGCGCCTGCTCGGCTACAAGTCGTACTCCGGCACCTATGTCGATTCGATTTTGAACAGCGGATTTCCCAAGCTCTGCTGCGGCCTCCGCTTTTACTATCCCAAACAGGTCGGTCTGATGATGAAGGATATTCCCAATCGGTTCTATCACGATCCCCAGCGGACCTTTCATGTGTGGGAAGGGATCAAGACGCAGGAGTACAAGCGGACGCCCAACGTCTATGACTGGCTGCCCGGGTACGATGCCTTTACCGCCAACTTTCTCCTGCAGCTCGAAAAACCCACCACGATCAAGCGCGGCGACCCGATCGGCTTGGTCCTTCCCGTGCTCCTCCCCAAACAGTTCGGCCTGGAAGAACTGAGGCGTCCCTGACCGGGCTGAAAGACCGGATGCCGCGTGGAGAGCACTGGCACAGGCGGCATGACCACGACAAACCGCGCGTCGCTAGAAATCTTTGGCGCAGCGAAACCCGGTGCCGCTTGGGCGGCTGTCCATCGTGCCCCAATCACGATCGCTGGTGCGGAGACTGATCGCCGGCTTGAGCCATGACCCGCCGCGCATCGACTTGATGGCGCCTCGCTCAGGCCCCGCCGGATTGCTCAACGGCGCGCCGGCATAGTAATTGGGGTTGTACCAGTCTTGCACCCATTCCGCTACGTTGCCCGCCATGTCGTGCAGGCCATACGGGCTGACGCTTTGAGGAAACGTCCCGACCGGCAAGGTCAGGACTTCGCCGCGGAGGCCTTTTTCCCGCGCCAGGCGCGCGCCGTCACCCTTCAGCCAAAACGCCTCCCATTCGGTGCTGTTGGCGAATTCCACCGTGCGGCCTGCCCAGTAGCTCGCGCTGTTCGCCTTGGTCAGATCCCATTCGTCTCCCCAGGGATACCGGCGGCCGTCGGTCCCTCGGGCGGCCTTTTCCCACTCCGCTTCCGTGGGGAGGCGTTTGCCGGCCCAGCGGCAAAACGCGGTCGCGTCTAGCCAGCTGACATTGACGACAGGATGGGGCTCGATGCCGGCCAGCGGGCCGTCCGCAGTCCAGAGTGTCGCGGCGTGGTTGGCATTTTCCGGGATCGGATGCCCGGTGGCTCGAACGAAGGCCGCGTAGTCTGCGTGCGTGGTCTCGTAACGGTCGATCCAGTAAGCGTCCAGGTACACCTTCCGCTGAGGCCGCTCGTCCGGCAGCCCGCCGGCGCTTTCGGGGCTGCCCATGAAAAATTCCCCCGCCGGAATGAGGACCATGTCGCGCGGGAGGCGCTCGGCCTCGGCCGAAAGCACAGTGAACAGGAGAGCCGGCACGATCCAGAAGAACCGGCACATCGCCCGATGAGCCTTTCCTTGCCCATTCATCGCAGGCATTCCGTGCGCGCCGATGGCGTCCTCCACCATATCATGGTGGCGTGAGGGCCTGCCGGAACTTCTCTTGGCCGTCCCGTGCTCCGTCCTTGACAGGTTCTTCCCCGGCCCAGTAAGATCAGGCTGCCTTTAACGCTCATCCGGTGAGGTGAGCAAGGAGCCCATCATGCACTGCGTTCCGGCGTGCGCCGGCCAATCCATCGAGCCTTCTTGCCTCTCTCGGCAAGAGGGTTTTTTTTTGGCTCTCAGATCGACATGCGGCTTTCCCTCCGATGACGAGCGGAGTACGGGGCATGATTCCATCAAGGCAGGATGAACGAGTCGTCATGGACGCGGGCGATATCGCGCGGGCGCTGACCCGGGTGGCCCATGAAATTTTGGAGCGCAACAAGGGTGTGCAGGACTTGGCCCTGGTCGGCATCCGGACCGGCGGCGTGCATCTGGCCCATCGCCTGGCCAAACGGATTCAAGCCATCGAAGGCGCCGCCGTGCCCATCGGCGAGCTGGATATCACCCTCTATCGCGACGACCTCGCGCTGCGGAAAGAACAACCCATTTTGCGGAAGACCTCCGTGCCGTTCGATGTGTCGGACAAGGTGGTGGTGCTGGTGGACGATGTGCTCTTCACGGGCCGCACGATCCGCGCGGCGATGGACGGCCTCATGGATCTGGGCCGCCCGGCGGAAATCCAACTGGCCGTGCTGGTCGATCGAGGTCATCGCCAGCTGCCGATCAAGGCCAATTACATCGGCAAGAATCTGCCGACGTCGCGCGAGGAGAACGTGCAGGTGCTGCTTGAAGAGCAGGGGGAGGACGACCGTGTCGTCATTCTCAAGTCGGGGCGTTGAGGAAGTCAGTGAGCCATGATCAAGACACAACCAACCGCGTCGTGAAGCGGAGGACGTCATGAGCCTCAAACGGAAAGATCTCTTGAGCCTGGCTCCCTTGTCCGTGGATGACATCAAGCTGATTCTCGAGACGGCGGATTCCTTCAAGGAGGTCACGGGCCGGGAGATCAAGAAGGTGCCCGCGCTGCGCGGGAAGACGGTCGTGAACCTGTTTTTCGAGCCGAGCACGAGAACCCGCACCTCGTTCGAGCTGGCCGCCAAGCGTTTGAGCGCGGACGTGATCAACTTTTCGCCGTCTGCGAGCAGCGTGGTCAAAGGGGAAACGCTGCTGGACACCGCGCGGAACATCGAAGCCATGCAGGCCGACATCATCGTGCTGCGCCACTCTTCGGCCGGGGCGGCCGAGACGCTGGCGCGCGGCGTGAAGTCCTCGGTCATCAACGCGGGCGACGGGTGGCACGAGCATCCGACCCAGGCCCTGCTGGATCTGTATACGATTCGCGAGCGGGGCATGCAGTTCCAAGGGCTGCGGGTCGCGATTGTGGGCGATGTGGCGCACAGCCGCGTGGCCCGGTCCAATATCCACGCCTTGACCAAGTTAGGCGCCGAAGTGCGAGTGGTCGGGCCGCCTACGATGTTGCCGGCGCACGTCGAAAAACTCGGCGCCAAGGTGTTCTACAGTCTTGATGACGCGCTGCGCGGTGTGCAGGTCATCATGATGCTGCGCTTGCAGCTCGAGCGCCAGGGACGAGCCCTGTTTCCGACCATCCGGGAATACTCGCGGCTCTATGGCTTGACCGGGGAGCGGATGAAATTGGCGGAGCCCGGCGCGATCGTCATGCATCCGGGGCCGATCAACCGAGGGGTGGAAATCGCGCCGGACGTGGCCGACAGCTTGTCGTCGGTCATCCTGGATCAAGTCGCGAACGGCGTGGCGGTGCGCATGGGCATTCTGTATCTGATGTCGGGAGCGAACTAGAAGAAATTTGTCGATCTGTCGATTGTCCTTTGACTCGAACTCTCCGAATCAATCATCAGATCGACTGATCGCCACATTCCGATAAGAAAGGAGTTTCGTGTCGATTCTTATCAAGGGCGGACGAATCGTGGATCCGGGCCGGTATGTGGGCATGGGTGACGTGCTGATCGACGGAGGAAAAATCGCGGCTGTGGGGGCGAAGGTGTCCGCGCCTGCCGGAGCGCAGGTCATCCCGGCCGATGGACTGTTGGTGTTGCCCGGGTTGGTGGACCTGCACGTGCACTTCCGAGAGCCGGGATTCGAATACAAGGAAACGATTCAGACGGGGAGCGCGGCGGCCGTGGCGGGCGGGTTTACGACCGTCTGTTGCATGCCGAACACCAGCCCCGTGAACGACAACCAGGCCGTGACGGAATTCATCCTGGAACGGGCTCGTTTGGCCGGGTTGGCGAATGTGCTGCCCATCGGCGCGATTACGAAAGGCTCGGAAGGCAAGGAGCTGGCGGAGATCGGCGACCTGCGGCGGTCGGGCTGCGTGGCGATTTCGGACGACGGCAAACCGGTGATGAACAGCCTGGTCATGCGGCGGGCGATGGAATATGCGCTGGCCTTCGATTTGACCGTGGTCGATCACTGTGAAGACACACACCTGGCCGAGGGCGGCTGCATGAACGAAGGACTGGTTTCGACGGAACTGGGGCTGCCCGGCATCCCCGCCGCCGCGGAAGACGTGATGGTGGCGCGCAATCTGTCGCTGTCCGAGCTCACCGGCGCGCGGCTCCATCTGGCCCACATCAGTACGGCGGGGTCGGTGCGCATGGTGCGCGAGGCCAAGGCCCGCGGCATCCGCGTTACCGCCGAGGCCTGCCCGCACCATTTCACGCTGACGGAGGAAGTGGTGCGGGGGTACAACACGCATGCGAAGATGAATCCGCCGCTGCGGACCTGGGCGGACGTCCAGGCCATCAAGGACGGGCTGCGTGACGGCACGATCGACGTGATCGCCACGGACCATGCGCCCCACGCGACGCAGGAGAAACAACAAGATTTCACCGAGGCGCCCTTCGGGATCGTGGGGCTGGAGACGGCGCTGCCGCTGACGCTCGGCCTGGTCGAGGAAAGCATGCTGACGTTGGAGCAGGCCGTAACGAAGCTGACCTCGGCGCCGGCCGCCGCCTTCGGGCTTCCGAAAGGCACGCTGGCCGTGGGTGCCGATGCCGACCTCACGCTCGTGGATCCGAACGAGCAGTGGGAGGTCGATCCCGGCAAGTTCCGATCGAAGAGCCGCAACACACCTTTTGGTGGCTGGAAAGTGAAGGGTCGTGTAAAAACCACGGTAGTCGGTGGCCGCGTCGTCTTTGCCATGAACGGATCCGAACGGTAGTGCCGTGGGCCGCAAGGCGAGATGGACGCTGGTGATCAGTCTCGCGAGTGAATGGGTGGCCTTGGGGCTGTGGATCGGAGGCTTAGTGGTGCTGGTGGCCGCGGTCTTGCCGGCGGTGTTCAACACGTTCGGCGGTCAAGACGCCGGCGGCTTGTTTTTGACCCGGGCCTTCGAAGGGTACAACCGCCTCGTGCTCGCCGCCATCATCGTGTTGGCGTCGGGCATGGCGTGGCGCTCGTGGAAGGCCCCGTCCTACTATGCCGTCAGCCCGATCGAGGCGTGGCTGTTTGCGTGCATGATCGTGATCGCCGCGGTGATCATCTTCTATCTGCATCCGTTGGCGGCGGCGCGCCAGGCGGAGGCCTTCGCGCTGAAGGCGGGAGAAGGCAGAAAGGAAGCGTTCGAGGCCTTCTTTAAGCTGCACATGCCGGTTCGGACGCTCTATATCATCAATCTCGTCTTGGGACTCGTGCTGGCCGGCATGCGGGTTCATCACTGGGTGCGTCGTTCGGAGGGGCTGCTATGAAACGCGCGTTGCTCGCGCTCGCCGATGGAGCGGTCTTCGAGGGCCGCGCGCTCGGCCATGAAGGGGAAACGGTCGGGGAGGTCGTGTTCAATACGGCCATGACGGGCTATCAGGAGGTGCTCACCGATCCTTCGTATAAGGGCCAGATCATCACGATGACCTGCCCGCACATCGGGAATTACGGCGTCACCTCGGAGGATATCGAATCACGCCGTATTTGGGCGGAAGGCTTCGTGGTGATGGAGGCCAGCCGCCTCGCCAGCAATTGGCGCCGCGAGCAAACCATCCAGGAATATTTGTCGGTTTCCAAGGTCGTGGCCATCGAAGGGTTGGACACCAGGGCGCTGACCAGGCACCTCCGCGAGCATGGCTCCCAGCAGGGACTCATTACGCACGTGGATCTCGATCCGGCCCGCGCCGTCCGCAAGGCCAAAGAGGCGCCCGGGATCGTCGGGCGCGATCTGGCGGCGGAGGTGACCTGCGCTCAGCCGTATCCGTGGAAGACCGGCTCGGGCGGGTGGGTGCCGAACTCATGGGGAGCCGGTACGCCTCCGACGGCGCGCAAACGGTGGCGCGTGGTTGCGTATGATTTCGGTGTGAAGGAGAATATCCTCCGGCGTCTGGTGGATGTGGGTTGCGAGGTCATGGTGGTACCCGCGTCGACCTCGGCGGCCGAAGTGGAACGGCTTAATCCGGACGGCGTCTTTCTCTCCAACGGTCCGGGCGATCCGGAGGGCGTCCCTTATGCGATGGAGGCGGTACGGGCCTTGATCGGGCGGCGTCCGATTTTCGGCATTTGCCTCGGGCACCAGCTTCTCGGCCTGGCCTTGGGTCTCAAGACCTACAAGCTGAAATTCGGCCATCACGGGGCCAATCATCCGGTGATCGATCTGCGGACCAGAAAAGTGGAGATCACGTCGCAAAACCACAACTTCGCGGTGCAGCCGCCTCAGGGCTTTGCTGATGTGCCGGCGCAGCCGGTTCGATTCAACACCGATTATGGGGCGGTGGCGATCACCCATGTGAGTCTCAACGATCACTCGGTGGAGGGCATGGCCGCGCTCGATCAGCCCGTGTTCTCGGTGCAATACCATCCGGAGGCTTCCCCCGGGCCCCACGATTCGGCCTATCTGTTTGAAGAATTCGTCCGGCTGATGGAGAGACATCATGCGTAGGCGTCCGGTCATGCTGTGCGTGCTCGCTCTGTCCTTCGCCGGCTGCACGTTCAATTTCCCCTTGTTTCCCGGTCCCGGCCCGCTCCAAGAGACGCAAGTCAGCGGCACGGGCAAGGCCAAGGTGCTGCTGATGGAGGTCTCGGGCGTCATCACGTCACAGGAAGGCGACGGATTCGTCCCGACGCCCAGCCTCCTGGCCGGCGTGAAGGAGCAGTTGACCCGCGCGGCGCAGGACGACGCGGTGAAGGCCGTCGTGCTCCGCATCAATACCCCGGGCGGCACCGTCACGGCGTCGGACATCCTTCACCACGAGCTGAAGACCTTCAAAGCCAACCGAAAGATCCCTCTCGTGGCGTCGATTATGGATGTGGGGGCGTCCGGCGGCTATTACATCGCCTCGGCGGCCGACGCCGTCTTGGCGCATCCTTCGTCCGTGACCGGCAGCATCGGCGTCATCATGCTGATGATGAACGCCCGCGGGCTTCTCGAAAAAGTGGGGGTGGAGGCGACCGCGGTGACGTCGGGCCCTCGCAAAGACATGGGCTCGCCCTTCCGGCCCATGACGCCGGAAGAGCGGGCGATCTTTCAGGGCCTGATCGATTCCTTCTACCAGCGGTTTTTGAGCGTCGTGCAGGAGGGCCGGCCGAATCTGCAGCCCGATCAGATCAAGAAGCTGGCCGATGGGCGCATCTATACGGGCGAGCAAGCGAAGGCGGCCGGCCTGGTGGACGACATCGGCTATTTGGACGATGCCGTCGAGCTGGCCAAGAAGAAGGCGGGGGTGACGGAAGCGCGGGTCGTCATGTATCGCCGTCCCGGCGAGTATTCGAATAACATCTATTCGAGGCTCGCGGCGCCGAATCCCTTGACCGCGCTCGGGAACTTCGATCTCATGGCCTTCGTCCGGGGCGGCGCCCCCCAGTTCATGTATTTGTGGATGCCGTAATGAAGAAGTGGTCGATCTGATGATCTGTTGATCTGACGATCGGCTCGAAGCTCCGACAGTCCTATGACGCATTCAACAGATCAACAGATCAACAGATTCTTTGAAACCGCTCTCTCCCGCCGGGCGCTGCTGGTGCGCGGCGCGCGCGGATTGGCCGGTCTCTACGCCGCTTGCGCGACGGGCGCAGCGCTCGGCGGGCTTTCCATGCTGGCAGGGTGTTATCGGGCGCCGGGCACCGCGCGGGATCAGCTGATCTTTTTTTCGGAAGAGAAGGAACTGCAGTTCGGCCTGCAAGCGTACCGTGAAGTCTTGCGCGAAGCCCGGCTCAGCGAAAATCCCGAGATTACGGACATGGTGCAACGGGTGGGATGGCGCATCGCCAAGGTGGCCAACAAGCCGGAATACCAATGGGAGTTCGCCGTCATCGAAGACGACAGGATGGTGAACGCCTTTTGTCTGCCCGGCGGCAAAGTGGCGGTCTTCACCGGGATTCTGAAGATCACCCAAGGCGAGCCGGGCCTCGCCACCGTCATGGGGCATGAAATCGCCCATGCGCTGCAGCGGCACGGCGTGGAGCGCATGAGCCGCAGCATTCTGGATCAGATCGCGCAGTTGGGCGCGATCGGCGCGGCGGCGGCCGGCCATTCGAGCGGCGGCGCCATCCAAGGCCTCCTGGGCGCGTACGGGGTCAACGTGTCGCTGCCGTTCAACCGGAAGCAGGAATCGGAGGCGGACTACATCGGCCTGCGGCTGATGGCCGAAGCCGGGTACGATCCGCGCGAAGCCGTGCCGTTCTGGGAGCGCATGAGCGGCTGTCCAAAGCAGATGATCGGCAAGCTCTGCTTCCGCTCCCAGCACGCCATTCCGGAATTTCTCTCCACGCATCCTTCGGACGTCACCCGCATCAATCAGATCGAGGCGTGGCTCCCGGAAGTGCTGCAATACTATCGCGGACCGGGGGGCGGTGCGCCGGCGCAGCCGGCGCCCTACCGGCCGCCCATCGGCCCCATGCCGCAGACCAGCTAACGGAGAACAGAGACTCCATGCCGAAGCGCACCGACATTCGCTCCATCCTTCTGATCGGTTCAGGCCCGATCATCATCGGCCAGGCCTGTGAGTTCGATTATTCCGGGACACAGGCCTGCAAGGCGCTGAAAGAGGAAGGCTACAAGGTCGTTCTGATCAACAGCAATCCCGCCACAATCATGACCGATCCGGAATTGGCGGATCGCACCTATGTCGAACCGATCACGCTGGCGGTTGTCGAAAAAGTCATCGAGCGCGAACGCCCCGACGCGCTGCTGCCCACGATGGGCGGGCAGACGGCCTTGAATACCACGATGGGGTTGGTGAAGCGCGGCGTGTTGGAGAAGTACGGCGTGCGGCTCATCGGCGCGTCCGCCGAGGCCATCCACAAGGCGGAGGATCGGGAAGCGTTCAAGGAAGCCATGCAGCGCATCGGCCTCCGCGTGCCGAAGAGCGGCACGGCGCGTACGCGGGACGAAGCGGTGAAGCTGGTGGACTACGTGGGATTCCCGGCGATCATCCGGCCGTCGTTCACGCTCGGCGGCACCGGCGGGAATATCGCCTACAACCGCGAAGAATTCGAGCGGCTCATCGAATGGGGGCTCGCCATGAGCCCCGTCAGCCAGGTGCTGATCGAAGAATCGGTGATCGGCTGGAAGGAATACGAGTTGGAGGTGATGCGCGACCTGAAAGATAACGTCGTCATCGTGTGTCCCATCGAAAACCTCGATCCGATGGGGGTTCACACCGGCGACAGCATCACGGTCGCCCCCGCCATGACGCTGACTGACAAGGAATATCAGCGCATGCGCGACGCCGCGCTGCGGATCATTCGAGAGATCGGCGTCGACACGGGGGGCTCGAACATCCAATTCGGCATCAATCCCGCCGACGGCGACATGGTCGTCATCGAGATGAACCCCCGCGTGTCGCGCAGCTCGGCCCTGGCGTCGAAAGCGACCGGGTTTCCGATCGCGAAGATCGCGGCGAAACTGGCGGTCGGCTATACGCTCGACGAAATCACGAACGACATCACCGGCGTCACGAAGGCATCCTTCGAGCCGACGATCGATTATGTGGTGGTCAAAATCCCCCGCTTTGCCTTCCAAAAATTCAAAGGCGCCGATCCCACGTTGACCACCCAGATGAAATCCGTCGGCGAGGTGATGGCGATCGGGCGGACGTTCAAGGAAGCGCTGCAGAAGGCCATCCGATCCTTGGAGCTCGATCTCAACGGTTTGGCTTCGCGGCTGGGGATCGATCGCGGCGTGCCGGCGGATTTCAACCGGCAAGAGGCCCTGGAGAAGCTGCAACGGACGTTGCGGACGCCGCTGCCCGAGCGGCTCTGGTATCTGGCGGACGCCATCCGGCTGGGGCTGACGAACGAAGACTTGTTCGGGCTGACCAAGATCGATCCCTGGTTCCTGGAGCAGATCCGGGAGCTCATGACGTTCGAGCAGACGCTTGTCTCCCAGGCGGAGCAAGCGCCAGCCGTCCTCAGCGACGGTCTTCTCTGGACAGCCAAAGAGCTGGGTTTCTCCGACGACCGCATCGCCCAGTTGCTGGGCGTGGAAGCGGCCGCGGTGAGAAAGGCCAGAACGGAGCCGGCCAAGGCGAGCGGCTCAGCACGCTCCGTCACCTACAAACGCGTCGACACCTGCGCGGCCGAATTCGAAGCGCACACCCCGTATTTGTATTCCACCTACGGCCGCGAGTGCGAGGCGCGACCGACGGACCGCAAGAAAGTGGTGATCCTGGGCGGGGGGCCCAACCGGATCGGGCAGGGCATCGAGTTCGACTACTGCTGCGTCCATGCGGCGATGGCGTTGCGGGACGAAGGCGTCGAAACGATCATGGTGAACTGCAATCCGGAAACGGTGAGCACCGACTATGACACGTCCGATCGCCTCTATTTCGAGCCGCTTACGGAAGAAGACGTGTTGAACATCGTGGAGCGCGAACGGCCGATCGGCGTGGTGCTCCAGTTCGGCGGGCAGACGCCGCTCAAGCTCGCGCTGCCCCTCTCGCGCGCCGGCGTCAAGATTCTGGGCACCAGTCCGGATGCCATCGACCGGGCGGAAGACCGAGAGCGGTTCCGCGCCCTGCTCGACAAGCTCGGTTTGTGCCAGGCGGATAGCGGACTGGCCCGCTCGGTGGAGGAAGCCGTGTCGGTCGCCGCGCAGATCAGCTATCCCGTGATGGTGCGGCCGTCCTACGTGCTCGGCGGGCGCTCGATGCAGATCGTCTACGATGAGGCCGGCCTGCTCGAGTATATGCGGTCGGCCGTGAAAGCCTCTCCGAAACATCCCGTGCTGATCGACAAATACCTTGCGGATGCGATCGAGGTCGACGCCGATGCCATTTCCGACGGACGCACCGTGGTCGTCGCCGGAATCATGGAGCACATCGAAGAGGCCGGCGTGCATTCGGGCGATTCCGCCTGCTCGTTGCCGCCCTACACGCTCGACCGGGCGATCATCGCCGACATCGAGCGGCAGATGAAGGCCTTGGCGTTGGAACTGGGCGTGGTGGGACTCATGAACGCGCAGTTCGCCGTGAAGGACCGCACGGTCTATGTGCTGGAGGTGAATCCGCGCGGATCGCGCACCGTGCCGTTCGTGAGCAAGGCGATCGGCGTGCCGCTGGCCAAGCTGGCCATGAAAGTGATGATCGGTAAGACGCTCAAAGAGTTGGGATTCACCGAGCCGGTGCAGCCTGCGCACCTCTCCGTGAAGGAAGCCGTCTTCCCCTTCAACAAGTTTCCGGGCGTGGACGTTCTCCTGGGGCCGGAAATGAAGTCCACCGGGGAAGTGATGGGGATCGACAGCGACTTCGGCTGGGCCTTCGCCAAGTCCCAGGCCGGCGCGGGCGCCCTGTTGCCGAGATCCGGCAACGCGCTCATCAGTGTGAAAGAAGAAGATCGGCCCGCGGCGTTGGACGTGGTGAAGCGCTTGGTAAAACTCGGCTTCCAGCTGCAGGCGACCCGCGGCACGGCCGGCTACCTGAAGGACCACGGTGTCGAGGTCACGGTGGTGAACAAGGTGAAGGAAGGCCGGCCGCACATCGTGGATCACATCAAGAACGGCGACGTGGCGCTGGTGGTGAACACAGTCCGGACGGCGTCCTCGCACACCGATTCGGTCTCCATTCGCCGGGAAGCGCTCCATCGCGGCGTGCCGTACTATACGACGATGCGCGGCGCGGTGGCTGCGGTCCTCGGGATGGAAGCCGTCGCCAAGAAGGACCTGTCCATCCGCTCCTTGCAAGAGTATCATCGCATGTAGAAGGCCAGGAGTCAGAGAGCTATGCCGACCCCCATCACGAAGAAGGGTTATGATGCGTTGAAAGCAGAATTGGACCGTCTCAGGAAAGTGGAGCGCCCGCGGGTCATCGAGGCGATTGCGGAAGCGCGCGCGCACGGCGACTTGAGCGAGAATGCCGAGTACGACGCGGCGAAGGAACGGCAGGGGTTCATCGAATCACGCATTGCGGAAATCGAGTCAAAACTGGCGGATGCCCGCGTCGTCGAAATCACCGGGCGCACGACCGAGACGGTGGTCTTCGGAGCGACGGTCAGCGTCATTGAGCAGGAGTCCCAGGAGAAGAAACAGTACACGCTCGTCGGCCAGGACGAGGCCGACATGAAATTCAATCGCATTTCCGTGCAATCGCCCGTCGGCCGCGCCCTCATCGGCAAGCGGGTCGGCGATTTCGTCGAAGTGAAGACGCCCGCGAAGGTGGTGGAATACGAAGTGGTGGAGATCAAGTTCGAGGATTTCTAGTGCCTCCGGCCCGCCCCCTCATCACCCTCCTGACCGATTTCGGCGACCGCGATTACTTCGTAGCCAGCATGAAGGGGGTGATCCTCTCCATTCACCCCGACGCCCGCATCATCGATCTGTCCCACCAGATCGCGCCGCATCGGATCGACGAAGCCGAGTATGTCCTCCGTGCCAGCTATCGCTATTTTCCGGACGGGACCATCCATGTGGCCGTCGTCGACCCGGGTGTGGGCAGCGGCCGGCGAGCGTTGTTGGTCTCCACCGCCCGCTATCACTTCCTCGCCCCGGACAATGGGCTGCTGAGCTTCGCGCTGCGGGAAGAACAACGGCCGGAGGTTCGTGGCCTCGAGAATCCGCGGTACCGGTTGGAGGCGCAGGGCGCCACCTTCGACGGGCGTGATCTGTTCGCCCCGGCCGCCGCCTGGCTGGCCAAGGGCGAGCCTGCCGCGTCATTCGGAGCGGTGGTGGGTGATCCAGTCACGCGATCGCGCCAGGAGCCGTTCCGCGACGGGCCGGCTCTCGTCGGCCGGATCGACTACATCGATCGGTTCGGCAATCTGATCTCCAATATCACCCTGACGCACCTCAAAGCGTTGGACAGCCGGTGTGGACGGCCGACGATTCGGATCGGCGATAGAGTGATCGGTGGATTGCTGGCGAGCTACAGCGAAGGACAACCGGACCGGCTTGGCGCCTTGATCAACAGCAACGGCGTGCTTGAGCTGTTCGTCAAGGAGGCCAGCGCGGCCCAACTGCTCAGGGTCGAGGTCGGTGCGGAGCTGCGGGTCGAGTAGCCGTTACGCAGGGAGACGGCGACGACGGTCAGCTCCCAACCTGTTCGATCCGATCGCACACATAGGCGGCGAAGGGCAGCGAGCAGGTGAACGCCGGCGAGACGGCGTTCAGCACGTGCATGGAGCGATCGTCGCCCTCCAGCACGAAATCCATCTCCAGCTTGCGTGTCGTGATGTCCAGCAATTGGGCCCTGATGCCGGGCGTTCCCCAGGTGACATAATGTTCTTCTCTCACCCCCTCGGCCAGCACGGAGGCGAGGGATACCATCTTCTTCCTTGAATATTTGGCGAACTCTTCCACGGCCAGCCGTCGATAGTCGAACTGGGCGTTACTGAGGAGGCCGAGCCCGCGGCTCGCCACTTCGAGCGCTTCGCCCAGACGGAAACGGCGGAAGCCGCCGTAGTGCTCACGCCAGAGGGCCGGAATGGCCGTGGGGCCGATCTTGGCTCGTCCGTCGGCGGTGATCGTGAAGTGAACGCCGAGAAACGGGTTCCGAAGATCGGGCACGGGATAAATGTTGGTGCGGATCGAGCCCGGCGGCTCGTTGGAGTACAGGTACAGTCCTTTGAACGGGAGAATGCGATACTTCTCCGAAAAGCCGAAGTCCAGGGCGATCTTGTCGGCGTAGAGCCCGGCGGCGTTCACCACATAGCCGGCCTCGACTTGCCCGCGATTGGTCCGGACCTCTCCCTGCCGGCGCCCGACGTACGCGGTGCCGCAGTGAATCTGGACGCCTTCCCGTTCGGCATCTTTCCGCATCGCGTCCACGACGTGGGCGGGGTTCACGGTTGACGTGCGGGGTGAGAAGAGCGCGCGCTGATAGGTCTTCACACGCGGCTCTATGGTCTTCGCCTCCGTCTCCGTCAAATCGTGCAGCTCGATGCCGTTGGCCTTGCCACGGCGGACCAATTCATCGAGCGACGGCAGGTCGTTCGCGTCCTTGGCCACGACCAGTTTGCCGCATCTGTTCAACGGGATCTTTTTCTCTTCACAGTACGCGGTGAGGTGCTCGTTGCCCAGGCGGGTGAGTTTGGCCTTGAGGCTGTCGGGAGTATAGTAAAAGCCGGCGTGCAGCACCCCGCTGTTGCGCCCGCTGGCATGCGCGCCGCAGGCCGATTCCTTCTCGATCAGCAGAATGCGGGCATCGGGCCGTCGGCGGCGCAGCTCTCGTGCGATGCTCAGGCCGATGATGCCGCCGCCGATCACCAGCACGTCACAGGTCGTCATGCCGGCACAGAGCGTGTCTCGGCGTCGATCGCCTGGCTCAGGATGTCGATCATCGCGGCCAGCTCCTCCTTCGTGGCCGACAACGGCGGAAGCAGCACGAGGACGTGGCCCAGCGGCCTGATCAGAAGTCCTTTGGCGCGCGCCGCGGCCGCCACCCGATGGCCGATTCGTACGGTGAGGGGATAGGGCGCTCGGCGCTGCTTGTCTCGAACCAATTCGAAACCCACCATCATGCCCCGTTGGCGGATGTCGCCGACATGCGGGTGTTCGGCGAGGGGAGCAAGGAGCTGTGTGACGAAGCGGGTCTTGTCCTTCACGGATTTCAGCCTCCGCTCGCGGCGAAAGACCTCGAGATTCGCGAGCGCCACCGCGCAGCCAAGCGGATTGCCCGTGTAGCTGTGCCCGTGAAAGAACGTCTTGAACTCCTCGTACGTCCCGAGGAAGGCCCGATAGATGTCTTCGGTCGTGAGCGTCGCCGCCAGCGGCAGGTACCCGCCGGTCAGCCCTTTGCTGATGGCCAGGAGATCCGGTGTCACGCCTTCCTGTTCGCACGCGAACATGGTTCCCGTCCGGCCGAAACCGGTGGCCACCTCGTCGGCGATGAGGAGAACCTTGTGCTCTGTGCAGAGCTCGCGGATTCGCTTGAGATAGCCGGGCGGCTGCGCGATCATGCCGGCCGCCGCCTGCATCAGCGGCTCGATGATGAAGCCGGCCAAGTCCCGATGGTGCTCCTTCAACATCTGCTCGATCGGCTCGATACAGGCCATCTTGCAGGAGGGATAGGTCATCTTCAGCGGACAGCGATAGCAGTAGGGCGGATCGGCCTCCAGCGTCGGAAAGAGCAGGGGTTTGAACCGTGCGTGGAACAGTTCGATGTTGCCGACGCTGACCGCGCCGATCGTGTCCCCGTGGTAGGCGAGCTTGAGATGGAGAAAGGTCCGCTTGGGGCCGGCATCGGGATGCCGCTGCTGCCAGTATTGGACGGCCATCTTGAGGGCGACCTCCACCGCGGTCGAACCGTCGTCCGAATAGAAGACGCGCGTCAATCCGGGCGGCGCGATGCGGATCAACTCGCGGGCCAGCTCGATGGCCGGCGGATGGGAAAGGCCCAGCAGCGTGGAATGGGCGATCTTGTCGAGCTGTTGTTTGAGCGCCCGGTCCAAGACCGGATGCCGGTGGCCATGGATGTTGACCCAGATCGACGACGTGCCGTCGAGGTAGCGGCGGCCTTCCGTGTCGATGAGGTAGGAGCCCTTCCCGCGCTCGATAATGAGCGGCTCCTCCCGCTCCCACTCCCGCATCTGGGTGAAAGGATGCCAGAGGTGCTTGCGATCCCATTCCGCTAACTGTCGTGTGGAGGCTTTCTGTGCCATGGCAAACGCGCTGCTGCAGATGAGCTTATGGCGTATCGCGTATGGCGGAAGCAGAACGAAAAACGACTGCTTCACCGTCATGCCATAAGCTATAAGCCATATGCTCCGATCGATGGTGTGGGCGCAGTGCGGCGCGGATTATACGGGGGGACCATTTCTTTGACAACCTCGGGGCCAGTTACTATAATGAACCGATTTTTCACAGGAATGAGCAGGATTTGCAAAGCCTTATACGTAATTTCTCGATCATCGCCCATATCGATCACGGCAAATCAACCCTCGCTGACCGGTTCCTCGAAGCTACTGGCGCAGTTACCGCCCGAGAGGCGAAAGAGCAGATCCTCGATGCCATGGATCTCGAACGAGAGCGTGGCATCACGATTAAAGCTCATGCCGTAGCCATTCGGTACCGGGCCAAGGACGGGAAGACCTATGCCTTGCACTTGATCGATACGCCGGGGCACGTCGACTTCACCTACGAAGTCTCGCGCAGCCTCGCCGCGTGCGAAGGGGCCCTCTTGCTGGTGGATGCCACACAAGGCGTGCAGGCCCAGACCATCGCCAACGTGAACCTGGCGATGGCGAACAAGCTCACCATCATTCCCGTCATCAACAAGATCGATCTTGCCAGCGCGGACGTCGAGGGCACGAAGCAGTCCATTGCGGACATCCTCCAGCTCGATGCCAGTGAAGCCATGCCGATCAGCGCGAAAGAGGGCAAGGGTGTCCCGGAGGTGCTGGAAGCGATCATCGAGCGCATTCCGCCGCCCTCGGGCGATCCCAATGCGCCGCTGAAAGCCCTCATCTTCGATTCCTGGTTCGACAACTACCAGGGTGTCATCGTGCTCACGCGCATCATCGACGGCTCGGTGAAGCCCGGCATGAAGATCAAGGTCATGTCGAACGGCAAGACCTTCGAGGTCATGGAAGTCGGGCAATTCACTCCCAAGCGGACGAAGACCGGGCAGCTGCTCACCGGCGAAGTCGGCTACCTCTGCGCCAACATGAAGGAAGTGGCGGACGTCAAGATCGGCGACACGATCACGGACGCGGTGCAACCGACCGCGGAGCCGTTCCCCGGCTACAAAGAAGTGAAGCCGCTGGTCTTTTGCGGCCTCTATTCCACCGACACGGCGAAATACGAAGACTTGCGCGATGCCCTGGTCAAACTGCGCTTGAACGACTCGTCCTTCGTCTATGAGCCGGAGACGTCGCTGGCGCTCGGATTCGGCTTCCGCTGCGGCTTCCTCGGCCTGCTGCACATGGAGATCATTCAGGAGCGGCTGGAGCGGGAATACGGTTTGACCCTCATCACCACGGCGCCGACCGTGGTCTATCGGGTGTTGACGGCCCAGGGAGAAGTGTTGGAGATCGACAATCCGTCCAAGCTGCCTCCGCCCAACCACATCGAGTCGTTCGAAGAGCCGTTCATCCTGGCCACGATCATTACGCCGGAACGGTACATGGGCTCCATTCTCCAGCTTTGCCAGGAGCGCCGGGGCGTCCAGCGGGATATCCATTTTTTGGATCCGACGCGCGTCGTCATCACCTACGAAATGCCGCTGAACGAAGTGATCCTGGACTTCTACGATAAGTTGAAGTCCCGCACGCAGGGCTACGCCTCTTTGGACTACGAGCTGCTGGGCTATCGCGAGTCCGATCTCGTGAAGATCGACATCTTGCTCAACGGCGAGCCGGTGGACGCCCTGTCGTTCATCACGCACCGGGAGCGGGCCTACTTCCGGGGCCGGCAGATGGCGGAAAAGATGAAGGAACTGATTCCCCGGCAGATGTTCGAGATCGCGATTCAAGCGGCCATCGGCAACAAGGTCATCGCGCGCGAGACCATCGGCGCCATGAAGAAAAACGTGACCGCCAAGTGTTACGGCGGCGACATCACCCGCAAGCGCAAGTTGCTCGAGAAGCAAAAGGAAGGCAAGAAGCGGATGAAGGCGGTCGGCAGCGTCGAGGTCCCCCAGGAAGCGTTCCTGGCCATTCTGAAGGTCGGTGAGGAATGAGCCTCGATCCCAATCAGCCCAACCTGGACAAGGTGAGCGGCTCGCATGCCGGCGAACCGGGATCCGTCTCCCTGGCGGCCGACAGCGCCGGCCGCGTGGGGCGCAAGTCGGTTATCCGGGAGTACGCGGAAGCGATCGTCGTCGCCATGCTGCTTGCGTTCGCCATCCGGGTCTTCGTGGTGCAAGCCTTCAAGATTCCCTCCGGCTCCATGATTCCGACTCTGCTCATCGGCGATCACATCCTCGTGAGCAAGCTTTCCTACGGCATTCAGTGGCCCACCGACTGCAAGCTCCAGTGGAATGTTCCCCCGGTCAACTGCTACGCGTCGAAGACGCTCGTGGCGTTCGGCAAGCCGCAGCGCGGCGACATCATCGTGTTCCGGTTTCCGGAAGACGAGGAAAAGGACTTCATCAAGCGCATCGTCGGGCTCCCGGGCGACACGGTGCAGGTGCGGAACAAGGTCGTGTTCGTGAACGGCGAGCCGCTCGACGACAAGGCCTTTACGCAGCGCATCGATCCGGGCATCATCGACAGCACGATCAATCCGCGCGATAATTTCGGCCCCGTCACGGTCCCGGAGGGGGCCTATTTCGTGATGGGCGACAACCGCGATCAAAGCCTGGACAGCCGCTTTTGGGGCTTCGTGCGCGAAGAGAAAATCCGCGGCAAGGCGTTCCGCATCTATTGGTCCTGGAGCGGACAGGGCAACTGGACGGAATGGGTGCGGTGGGAGCGGTTCGGCAAGGCCATCCGGTAACGAAGGGGGCGGCGGTGGGAGCGAGCGAGGCGGGGAAGGATTCGGCGCAGAAGCCGGCGCCCAAGGCGTTGCGGCAGTACGTCCAGCGGTTCCCCCAGGCCTCCGTGCTCGTCGTGGGCGACCTGATTCTCGATCATTATGTGATGGGCCGGGTCAGCCGCATTTCTCCCGAAGCGCCGGTCCCGGTCGTGCACGTCGAGTCCGAGTCCCTCCGCTTGGGCGGCGCGGCCAACGTGTTCAACAACATTCTGGCCTTGGGCGGCAAGGCGGACCTGTGCGGGGTCATCGGAGCCGACGAAAGCGGGCGGCTGCTGCTGAAGGAGCTGGGCAGCAAACGGTCCGGCCGCGGCGGCGTCGTGATCGATCATGACCGCCCGACCACCAGAAAGAGCCGGGTCATCGCGCACAACCAGCAGATCGTCCGGTACGATATCGAGGGCCGCCAGGAACTGAAACCGCCGCTGCAGCGCCGCATTCTCCGCTACGTCGAATCGCGCCTGCGCGAGCTCTCCTGTATCGTCGTCTCCGACTATGCCAAGGGCGTCATCACCGCCGCGTTGATGTCCGAGATCACGCGGCTGGCCTCGCTGCGCCGCATTCCGGTGGTGGTGGACCCCAAGGTCGAGCATTTCGGATTCTATAAAGGCGTGACCGTCATCACGCCGAACCATCTGGAGGCCACGCAAGCCGCCGGCGTGCACGGGGACGACGACGCGACCATCAACGAAGCCGGCATGATGATCCGCCAGCGGTTGGGCTGCCAGTCGGTGCTGATCACGCGAGGCGAAAAGGGCATGAGCCTCTACGAGGGCGACGGCGCGTCCTGGCATCTGCCGACCCAGGCGCGCCAGGTCTATGATGTGACCGGCGCCGGCGACACGGTCGTCGGGACGCTGGCGTTGGCCCTGTCCACCGGGGCCAGTATGAAGGACGGGGCGATCCTGGCCAATCATGCCGCCGGGATTGTGGTCGGAATGGTCGGCACGGCGACGGTCACGCCGAAGCAGCTTAGCGACGCGTTGGGCACATGAACAAGCATCGGCGCTCCGTCACCGTGGTGATTCCGGCCCGCTATGGCTCATCCCGCTTTCCCGGGAAGCCGCTGGTCAAGCTCGTCGGCAAGCCGATGATCCAGCACGTGTACGAACGGGCGGTAGCCTGCCGCGCCGTGTCCGACGTGCTCGTGGCCACAGACGATGATCGAATCAAGCAGGCCGTGGAGCAGTTCGGCGGGCGAGCCCTCATGGTCACCGGCGACTATCGGACGGGGACGGACCGCGTGGCGGCGGTGGCCCGCATGTTCGCCGGCGATTTCTTCGTCAATCTGCAGGGCGACGAGATTCCGCTGAATCCGGATCTGTTGACCGATTTGATTGAGCCGTTTATGCAGAGCGGCGCGGACATCGGGACGCTGAAGCGCGCGATGGACGCGGGGGACGACTTGAGCAATCCGGCCATCGTCAAAGTGACGACCGATGCCAAAGGACACGCCCTATATTTTTCACGCGCGCCGATCCCGCTCGTGCGGGACGACCGCGACCGGCGGGCGGTCGTCGGCCTGCACTATATCCATCTCGGGATCTATATGTTCACGAAAGACAGCCTGCTGCGGTTCGCCGCCTTGCCGACGAGCCCGTTGGAGGATGCCGAGAAGCTGGAGCAATTGCGCGGCTTGGAGCAGGGCATGCGGATTCGCGTGTGGGAAACCACACATGCGTCGCTGCGGGTCGATACGCCGGACGATGTGGAATCGGTCGCGGAGAAGTTGCAGCAATTCGAAGCGCTCAAGCGCGAGTTGAGCCTCGGACGGGCGGTGCCGAGCCGGTGATGACGCCATGCGCATCCGAGTCATGCGGTCGCCACACAGGGGGACAGCTATGAGCAAGTTCATTTTTGTCACGGGCGGCGTGGTGTCGTCGCTGGGCAAGGGGCTCGCCTCGGCCTCGATCGGCAATTTACTGGAAAGCCGCGGGCTGAAGATCACCTTCCTCAAGCTGGATCCCTACATCAACGTCGACCCGGGCACGATGAATCCCTACCAGCACGGCGAAGTGTACGTGACGGACGACGGCGCCGAGACGGACCTGGACCTCGGCCATTACGAGCGATTCACGTCGCTCAATCTCACGAAAGAGAGCAACTACACGACCGGCCGGATCTATCATTCCGTCATCACGAAAGAACGGCGCGGCGATTATCTGGGCGGGACGGTCCAAGTCGTGCCGCACGTGACCGACGAGATCAAGCAATGCATCATGCGGATCTCGAAGGGGATGGACGTCACGATCGTGGAGATCGGCGGCACGGTGGGCGACATCGAAAGTTTGCCGTTTCTCGAGGCGATCCGGCAGATGCCCTACGACGTCGGGCGCGAGAACGTGCTGTACGTGCATCTCACGCTGGTGCCCTACATCGGCGCGGCGGGGGAGCTCAAGACCAAGCCGACGCAGCACTCGGTCAACAAGCTGCGCGAGATCGGTATCCAGCCCAACATTCTCCTGTGCCGGACCGACCGGTATCTGCCGCCGGAGCTCAAGGGCAAGATCGCGATGTTCTGCAACGTGGAGAAGGACGCGGTCATCACGGCGAAGGACGTCGATACGATCTACGAAGTCCCGATCGTCTTCCGCAAGGAAGGCTTGGATGAATTGATCGTCCGCCAACTGCATCTGGAAACCGGGCCGCCCAATCTGCGCGAGTGGGATGCGATGGTGCAGAAGATCAAGCATCCCAAGCACGAGGTGAGCATCGCGCTGGTCGGAAAGTATGCGGGCCTGAAGGAATGTTATAAGAGCTTGGCCGAGGCGTTGGTGCACGGCGGCATCGACCATGAGACGCGGGTCAATATCAATTGGATCGAATCCGAAGACATCGAACGGCAGGGTACCGAACGCATTCTCCGGGAGGCCGACGGCATTCTGATTCCCGGCGGCTTCGGCGCGCGGGGCATCGAAGGCAAGATCACCACCATCCGCTATGCGCGGGAGCGGCACGTGCCGTTCCTTGGCCTGTGTCTCGGCATGCAGTGTGCCACGATCGAGTTCGCGCGGAACGTCGCCGGGCTCGCGGGGGCCAACAGTGCGGAATTCGACGAGCACTCGCCGCATCCCGTCATCCATCTGATGTCCGACCAGCAGGGGATCAGTGACAAGGGCGGGACCATGCGGCTCGGCGCGTACCTCTGCAAGCTCGGCGAAGGCACGTTGGCGCAGAAGATGTACGGCGTGAGCGAAGTCCGCGAGCGCCATCGCCACCGCTACGAATTCAACAACGCCTATCGAGACCAGTTGACCGCCAAGGGACTGGTGCTGAGCGGGCTGTCACCCGACGGCCGGCTGGTGGAGATCATCGAGCTGAAAAACCACCCCTGGTTCCTGGCGACCCAGTTCCATCCGGAGTACCATTCGCGGCCGCACCACCCCCATCCGTTGTTCAGCGGGTTTATCGGGGCGGCGTTGCGGCGAAAGTTGGGGCAGTAGGGGAGCCAATGTTCAATTGATCATTGAGCATTGAACATTCAGCATTACGCGGATATGGCCCATGAAGTCCAGATAGGCTCGTTCAAGGTCGGCGCCGGGCACCGGCCGTTTTTGATTGCCGGGCCTTGCGTGATCGAGAGCGAGCAGGTGGTGATGGAGACGGCGGGGCGGATCGCGGAGATCACCGGGGTCCTCGGCATGCCGTATGTGTTCAAGTCATCCTTCGACAAGGCCAACCGCACGTCGATCACATCATTCCGAGGACCGGGCATCGACAAGGGCTTGGCGATTCTCAAACAGGTGAAGGATCACTTGGGGCTTCCGGTGCTCACCGATGTGCACACCGAGGAGCAAGCCGCACAGGCCGGCGCGGTCGTGGATATCTTGCAGATCCCCGCCTTTCTCTGCCGCCAGACCGATCTGCTAATCGCCGCGGCCAAGACCGGCAAAGTCGTGAACGTGAAGAAGGGCCAGTTCCTGTCGCCACAGGACATGGGCAACGCGGTCAAAAAGATTGAGGAATGCGGCAGCCGAAAGATCGTGCTGACTGAACGGGGTGCGTGCTTCGGTTACAACAATCTGGTCGTCGACATGCGGTCGTTCCCCATCATGCGACGCTTCGGGTATCCCGTCGTGTTCGACGCAACCCACAGCGTGCAATTGCCGGGCGGCGGGGGCACGACGTCCAGCGGCCAGCGCGAATTCGTCGAGCCGCTCGCCTGCGCGGCGGCGGGCGCCGGAGTGGATGGATTCTTCATGGAAGTGCATCCCAATCCCGACGAGGCCCTGTCCGATGGTCCGAACATGGTGCCGGTGCATCAACTAAAAGCCTTGCTCGAACGGGTTCTGCGCATATGCGACGCGGCAAAACCACGCAGCTAAGAGGCGCCACGCCGGCGGCCAAGCCCGTGAAGGGCATGGCCAGTCTGGCCGAGGGCAGGCGGGTGCTGGAGATCGAAGCGCGCGCCGTGCGGGCATTGATCGACCGGCTCGATCAGCGGTTCGACCAAGCGGTGGATCTGCTGGCGCAATGCCAAGGCAAGGTCGTCGTGTCCGGGATGGGGAAGTCGGGGCTGATCGGGCAAAAGATCGCCGCGACATTGGCCAGCACCGGCACGTCGTCCTTTTTCCTCCATCCGGCGGAAGGGGTGCACGGCGATCTCGGCATGTTGGCCCGCCGCGACACGCTCATCGCGATCTCCAACAGCGGTGAAACGCAGGAACTTTTGCAGTTGCTGCCGTACGTCGAGCGGATGGGCATCCCGATCGTCTCGCTCACCGGCCGCCTGAATTCCACGCTCGCAAAAAACAGCGATGTCGTCTTGGATGTGTCCGTGGCCGAGGAGGCCTGTCCGATGGGATTGGCGCCGACGGCGAGCACGACGGCGACCTTGGCCCTGGGCGACGCGTTGGCCGTGGCCCTGCTGCAAAAGCGTGGGTTCAAGGAAGAGGATTTCGCGCAGTTTCATCCCGGCGGCACATTGGGGCGCCGCCTGCTTGTGCGGGTGAAAGACCTCATGCACACCGGTCCCGATGTGCCGCAAGTCGGCGACACCGTGGCCGGCACGGCGGCGATCCTCGAGATGACCGCCAAGAAGCTGGGCATGACGACCGTGGTGGATCGGCGGGGCCGGCTGGCCGGCGTCATCACCGACGGCGACTTGCGCCGCTTCATCCAACGGGGCGGCGATTTCGCCAGAGCCACGGCAGGGGAACTGGCGTCCCGGAACCCCAAGACGATCGCGCCCGAGACGCTGGCCGCCAAGGCCGTGGAGATCATGGAGCGGTTTTCCATTACGACGCTCGTCGTGACGGAAGGCGAGGGCCATGTCCGCGGGGTGCTCCACTTGCATGACTTGCTGAAGAACGGCATCGTTTAGGGGGAATGCTTCCCCGGGCTGCTTCCTGGCCGTGGAGCGATACATCTGGGCACTTCCCTCTCCTCTCATACCGCCTCGTTGATCAGTCCTCGAAGTGGCCCCTTCCGTTTGCTTGTCGCCCGCATAATCAGGTACAACCGATCCTATGCACCGCGTCCTTGAAGTCTGGAAAACAATCGGGCAGGAATCGCTGAACCTGCCGAATCTCCTCACGCTCACCCGGATTTTGCTCATTCCGGTCTTCGTCCTCTTGTTCGCCACGCCGACGCCGGATCGCGCTCTCATCGCCGCCTTGGTGTTCATCATCGCGGCGGTGACCGACGGGCTCGACGGCTATCTCGCGCGGAGATCCGGGCAAGTCACAGCCCTCGGGAAGCTGCTCGACCCTATCGCCGATAAATTGCTGGTGGTCTCCGCGCTCATTTTGTTGGTCAATATCGACCGAATCAGCGCGCTGGTGGCGATCCTGATCATCGCCCGCGAAGTGGCGGTCACCGGCGTACGAGCCATTGCCGCCGGGGAAGGGATCATCATCTCGGCCGAAACCACGGGCAAGTATAAGATGGTCCTCCAAATCGTGGCGATCGTTTTGCTCATCCTCGAAGGCACCGCCGCCGAGGCGCTGGGAAATCTCCATTTGCCCGGCATCGTCACCTTGTATTTTTCTCTGGTGCTCAGCTACGTGTCCGGCGCGAAATACGTCTGGAACTTTTGGAACCAGATGGTGGCGAAGGGCCTGTAGGAAAACGATGACGCGTGACGGGTGACGCGTGACGCGGCGGTTCATCAGACAGCTCCATGGATAACGGTCTGGTTCTGGCAGGTCTCGCTCTCGCCGGCTATCTGCTCGGCGGCATTCCGTTCGGAGTCGTGGTTTCCAGAGCCATGGGGCTGCCCGATCCGCGGACGGTCGGCAGCAAGAACGTCGGCTTCACGAACGTGCTGCGAGTCTCCGGCAAGCAGGCCGGGATTCTGACGTTGGCCGGCGACATGGGCAAAGGATGGGTGATGGGCTTCGCGGCGACGCACTTGCTGCACGATGAATGGGCTATTCTGCTCGTGGCGCTGGCGCCGTTTCTGGGGCATCTGTTTTCACCGTTTCTCGGGTTCGCCGGCGGCAAGGGCGTGGCGACGGCGCTGGGATCCGTGCTCGGCGTGGCGCCGCTGATCGGCCTCATGCTGCTCCTGACGTGGTTGGGGGCGGTGGCGATCTGGCGCTATTCCTCCGGCGGCGCACTTGCCGCCTTTGCGCTGTTCCCGTTGGTCGCTGTGGCGTTGAAGCCCACCGTCGCCTTCGTCCTGTTCTCGGTCATCATGAGTGGTCTCATTGTGCTGAAGCACAAAGGCAACATTGAACGGCTCTTGCAAGGGACGGAGAGCAAGATCGGCCAATCACCTCGTCCCACCTGACATGTTCCAACGTGCCGTTCTGCGCTAGGGGCCTGCCCAGTGTCGTCCATTCCGGAACTCTTGCACGGTGAACCGTGAAGGCCGGGCTCGTCGCCCGAATCTCCGCCCCTGCTGTGCGGCAATGTGGCATGCTATGCCGATGTCCGAGCAAGACGATTCTATGGGGCGCCATGTGCCTGGCTTTGGCTGGATGCGGCTCGGAGGACGCCGGCAATCCGCCTGCGCCACCGGCGGCTACAGCGAGAATCATGCCGGTGGGTGATTCCATCACCGAATCCGCGGCCGGACAGTGGACCTACCGCTATTTCCTCTGGCATTTGGCGCAGCGTGACGGATACCGGATCGATTTTGTCGGATCGAAAATCGGCGCGCACGGCGGCCCGCCTGCGAACCCCGACTTCGATATGGATCATGAGGGGCACTGGGGGTGGCGTGCAGATGAAGTCCTGGCGCGGTTGTCGACTGGGACGGCAAGCACGGCGTCACCCGACATTGTCCTGATCCACCTCGGTCACAACGATCTGTGCCAAGGGCAGGACGTGCCGAGCACCGTCAACGATATCGCCGCGATCATCGATGTCCTGAGAACCGTGAACCCGCGAGTGGGGACTCTGCTGGCGCAAAACATCCCCTCCGCTTGGCCGTGCCATGCGCTGATGCCGGCATTCGTCGCCGAGCTGCCGGCGCTCGTCGCGGCCAAATCGACCGCCGATTCACCGATCACGTTGGTGGACCAGCGCACCGGTTTTGATCCCGGCACCATGACGTGGGACGGCCTGCATCCCAATGCCACGGGGGAATCCCGGATGGCTGATCGGTGGTTCGCAGCGCTTCGCCCGCTATTGGACGCGCGCTTCCCTCGCTCAGAGTGATTGCACCGCTCTGAATTGACTCTCCCTTACCCCCCTCCCTATAATGCCGATCGGTTCGAGCTTCGGCCTGTTTGACCTCCACTTATGCACTCCTTGTCCAAGCAACACCTCACGAAAAAATTCCGGGAGCTGCAGACCGAGTTGCGGCACGCCTTCGCCACGAAATCCGAGGCACAACCGTTCTCTACAGAAGATATGGCCCTGATGGAACGGATCGCCGCCGTCATCGTGACACGCGGCATGGCGGCGCCCGCCGCGGTTTTTCTCGAGTCGCTCGGCCCCATGAGTTTTCTGGGAAGCCAGGCTCTGCATTTTCTCAACCCGATCATCGAATTCGCCTTCGACTCCAAAGAAGTGGAACAAGTCGCGCGTCTGCTGGAACGCCGCGACACGATCGCCCACTTGATGACGCTCATCGAGGCGAAGTCCGCTCAATGAGCGTCTCGGCCTACGGTTCAGACAGGCCGAAGATCGATCATCCCCTGAACGTCATCGTCGCGACCGACTGCGGCAGTACCACCACGAAGGCCATTCTCATCGAGAAGCTCGGCGAGGAATACCGCCAGACCTATCGCGGGGAAGCGCCCACGACGGTGGAAGCGCCGTTTGAAGACGTGACGCGGGGCGTCTTGAATGCGATCGCCGAAATCGAAGAGCTGTCCGGGCGCCGGATTCTGGACGGCGACCGGCTCATCACGCCGAACCGAGCCGCCCAGGGCGATCCCAACACGGGCGTGGACATCTATATCTCCACCAGCAGCGCCGGCGGCGGGTTGCAGATGATGGTGACCGGCGTGGTGCAGAATATGACCGGCGAGAGCGCCCAGCGAGCGGCGCTCGGTGCCGGTGCCATCGTCATCGACGTGTTGGCCTCCAACGACGGGCGGCTGCCCCACGAAAAGATCGAGCGCATCCGTTCCATGCGGCCGGACATGATCTTGATGTCCGGCGGCACGGACGGCGGCGCGGTCACGCATGTCGTGGAAATGGCCGAGTATATCGCCGCGGCGGAGCCGCGACCGCGCTTCGGCGCGACGTACAAGCTGCCGCTGATCTATGCGGGCAACAAAGACGCGCGTCCGCAAATCACCAAGGTCTTGGGCGAGAAGACGGCGCTCGTCATCACCGAGAACATCCGGCCGGTCCTCGAACGGGAGGACCTCGCGCCGGCCCGGGACAAGATTCACGACCTGTTTCTTGAGCACGTGATGCAGCAGGCGCCCGGCTACAAAAAGCTCATCGAGATGGCGGGCGCGCCCATCATGCCGACACCGGCGGCGGTGGGGCTCATCATGGAAACGATCGCGAAGCGCGAACATTTGAACTTGATCGGCGTGGACATCGGCGGCGCGACCACCGACGTCTTTTCCGTCTTCGACGGCGCCTTCAACCGCACGGTCAGCGCCAACCTGGGCATGTCGTACAGCATCTCCAACGTGCTGGCCGAGGCGGGCCTGGCCAACATCATGCGCTGGGTGCCCTTCACCATCGACGAGCAGGCGCTCAGGAACCGCATCAAGAACAAGATGGTGCGGCCCACGACGATCCCGCAGACCTTGGATGAGCTGCAAATCGAGCATGCCATCGCGCGCGAAGCGCTGCGGCTCGCGTTGATCCATCATAAGTCCCTGGCTACGGCGCTGAAAGGCGTGCAGCAGGAGCGCACGATTTCCGACGTCTTCGAACAACAGACGTCGGGCAAGACACTCGTCGATATGTTGAAGCTCAATCTCATCGTGGGCAGCGGCGGCATCTTGTCCCATGCGCCGCGCCGGATCCAATCGATGCTGATGATGGTGGATGCGTACGAGCCGCTCGGCTTTACGACCTTGTCGGTGGACAGCATCTTCATGATGCCCCATCTCGGCGTGCTCTCGACGATCGACGCAAAGGCGGCGACGGATGTGTTCGTCCGCGACTGCATGATCTATCTCGGCACCTGCGTGGCGCCGATCGGCCAGGGGCGCGACGGCGAGCGCTGCGCCGACTATGAGATCCGGTTTTCGGACGGCCGGACCGTCAACGATCAACTGACGTTCGGCGAGCTGCGCCTCTATCCGTTGGAGCTCGGACAAAAGGCGACGGTGACCGCCACGCCTGCGAAGGGCGTCAATGTGGGAGCGGGACCCGGTACACCGCTCACGCGCGAGGTGCAGGGGGGAGTCGTGGGGCTGCTGCTCGACGGGCGAGGCCGTCCGTTGCAGTTGCCGAAGGACGATGCGGCGAGAGTGGCGGCGCTGACGAAGTGGTTCAACGCCGTCGGGTTGTACCCGGGAGTCAGGTGACAGGTGACGAGTGACAAGTGACAAGTTTGAAGAAGAGATATTTCGCGTCGCTCGTCACCCGTCACCCGTCACTCGTCACGATCAATAACAATGGCGCATTCCTACACACCAGGCCTGACCGTTACCGGGCGAACGATCGTGCGTCGGCGACGAATTTTGCCAATCGCCGGCACTGTGCTGGTCAAAGAAGGCGATCACGTGCGGGCCGGCCAGCCGGTCGCGCGGGCGGAGCTGCCCGGGAAGGTCTATCCGATCAACCTCGCGAATCAGTTGGGTGTGGCGCCGAACGAGATCACCGATTACATAGTCAAGAAAGCGGGAGACCCGGTTCAAAAAGACGAGATTCTGGCTGAGAACAAACCCTTCATCAAATGGTTCAAGACGGAGATTCCGTCGCCGATCACCGGCACCCTCGAATCGTTGTCCACGGTGACGGGGCAGGTGCTGCTGCGCGAGCCTCCCCGCATCCTGGACGTCCTGGCCTACATCGACGGCGTGATCGCTGAAGTCATTCCGCAACAGGGTGTCGTCGTGGAAAGCGCGTGCAGTCTCGTGCAGGGCATTTTCGGGATCGGCGGTGAGACGGGGGGCGAGCTGGTCATCGGCGTCGAGAGGCCCGACGAAGCCCTCACTGCGTCCCAGTTGAAGCCTGAGATGAGAGGCCGGGTCGTGGTAGGAGGCGCCTTTCTCTCCGCCGACACGATGGCGCGGGCCAAAGAGATCGGCGTGGCCGGTCTCGTCGTGGGCGGTATTCACGACAAAGACTTACGGGCCCTCTTAGGCTATGATCTGGGCGTCGCGATTACGGGAACGGAGCAAGTGGGTTTCACGTTGATCCTGACGGAAGGGTTCGGCACCATCCCGATGGCCCCAAAGACCTTCCAGCTCTTGTCCGCCCATTCCGGGGAACTGGCCTCCATTTCGGGCGCCACACAGATCCGCGCCGGCGTGATCAGACCCGAAATCATCATTCCCAAGAAGACGGCGCTTTCGGCCGCTCACATCGTCGTGCCGCAACGCGAAGGCATCCGGATTGGCGATCTGGTCCGGATCATCCGCGATCCCTTGTTCGGCAAGATCGGGCAAGTTTCCGCCTTGCCGCCCGACCTCCAGAAAATACCGACGGAAAGCGAAGTGCGGGTTCTGGAAGTGCAGTTTAAGGACGGCTCACGAGCCGTGATCCCGCGGACGAACGTGGAAGTCATCGAGGGAGCCTAGCGACGTGAAGCGTCCCTCGACAACGCTCGAGACGGTGAGCATGTCGAACCGTGAAGCGTTCCTCGTGAAGCGCAGCCGAATCGCCGTCGGCGTAAGGCGAGCACTGGCGACGGTTGTCGCGATACACGCATTCGCGGCTCCCGCGTTTGCTGATAGGCAGGTGCTTCCACCACCAGACATGCGGGTCTTCGATACGCCGAACGATGGAGGGGGCAGCCTGACGGTGGTGTGGCCGCCCAATTCCTACGATGGCCCCGACGTCCGCTATCAGGTGTTACTGGCAGAAGCGGGCGTCGCTGACCCAGCCGCGATGAAAGTGGTCGCCGAGTTCCCCGCCAACACGCGGTACGTGAAAGATGCCAAGATCCCGTGGTGGACGAGGGCGGCATCCAAGGACCAGCATCAATTCATCATCAGAAACGGCAAAGGCATCGAGCTCAAGAACGATCGATCCTATGCCGTCACGGTGGCGGCGGTGCAAGGGGACCAGCGGGCGTTCGGCGCTGTCTTGCAGGCGGCTCCCGCCGCGAACTGGGTGAATTGGAATGCCCTGAACAACCTCGTGCTGGCGCTCATGTTCGGCGGCATCGTGTTCTACTCGATCCGCACCGCGAAACGGCGGGATATTTTTCTGCGCCGCATCCCCGGCCTGGATGCCGTCGATGAAGCCATCGGCCGGTCCACCGAGTTGGGCAAGCCGATTCTCTATCTCACCGGCGCGCACGACATGAGCGATCCCTCCACGATTGCCGCTGCCGTCATTCTCGGCCGCGTGGCCAAGCGGACTGCGGCCTATGAAACGGAGCTCATGGTCCCGCACCGGGATCCGATCACCATGGCGGTGTGCCAGGAGATCACGAAACAGGCGTACTTGGAGGCGGGCAAGCCGGATCTGTTCAAGGAGGACGCCAACTTTTTCATCACCTCGGACCAATTCAGCTATACGGCGGCCGTGGACGGCATCATGCTCCGCAAAAAGCCGGCCGCGAATTTC
Organism: uncultured Nitrospira sp.; assembly: GCA_964642845.1. Lineage (GTDB taxonomy): Bacteria > Nitrospirota > Nitrospiria > Nitrospirales > Nitrospiraceae > Nitrospira_D. Next base: position 15,045 of record CAZXRB010000001.1, on the reverse strand, counting down.
TTCATGGGAGCCTATTTTGCGGAATCCTTGCTGCTCACCGAAACGGGCGCCAGCACGGGGGCGATTCAAATCGCCGGGACCGATTCCGATCATCAGCTCCCGTTCTTCGTGACGACCTGCGACTATACGCTCATCGGCGAAGAGCTCTACGCGGCCAGCGCCTATCTGTCCAGGGAGCCGGTCCAGATCGGCACGTTGCGCGGTCAGGATATCGGGAAGGCCTTCATCCTCTCCGTGATCGGCGTGGGCACCGTGCTCGCCACGATCGGGGTCGTGACGCACGCCGACTGGCCGCAGCTCTTTCTGGATCTCTTCAAGGACGTGAAATGATTTTCGTGCGCCGCCAATTGCCGCTGCTGATCACGATGGTCACCGGGTTGCTGTTTGCCGGCCAGTATTATGTGCCGCACCCCGCGTCGGAGCAGTTGCTGACGTCGGCGACGAAATGGTTGCAGATCGTCGGCGGCTTTGCCCTGGTCCTCGGCGTCACCAGCCTCTTTCACCAGCACGCGGCCAAGATCCGGCGCAAGGAGCCCGGCTGGGGCTACAGCGGCGTGCTGTATGCCGGCATGCTCGGCACCATTGCCGTCGGTCTGTGGGCCAACGGCAAGGAAAGCGTCGACGGCGGCATGACGGCGTTCGGCTGGGTCTACAACTACATGATGGTGCCGCTGCAGGGGACGATGTTCGCCATTCTCGCCTTCTTCATCGCCTCGGCCGCCTATCGGTCCTTCCGCGCCCGCAGCCGGGAGGCCGCCGTCCTCCTCGTCGCCGCGGTGATCGTGATGATGGGGCGTGTCCCGTTGGGCGAGTATCTCATTCCCCTGAGCGGCGATGTCTCGCAGTGGATCTTGAACGTGCTCAACGCCTCCGTGCGCCGCGCCATCTTGATCGGCGTGAGCCTCGGCGCGGTCGCCCTCTCGTTCAAGATCATCTTCGGCGTGGAGCGATCGTATTTGGGCGGAGGGAAAGAATAACGTGAAGCGTCGTTCGTATCTCGTGAAGCGCAGACCTTTTCGGACGAGATACGCTTCACGCTTCACGAGGAACGGCTGATGAGTTTTGCCGAGCGCATGCTCAAAATCGATCGCCGGATCATCTTTCTGGTGATCGGGCTCTGCACGCTTGTGCCGTTGCTCTATCCGGTGGGCCTGCCGATCAAGATCTCGCCGGAAGTGCGCGGCGTCTACGAGTACATCGAGAAGCTGCCCGAAGGGTCGGCGTTGCTGTTGTCGCTGGATTTCGATCCGGCCTCCAAGCCTGAGCTGCACCCGCAGGCGGTCGCGATTCTCCGCCATGCCTTCAGCAAGAATCTGCGCGTCATCGCAATGACCCTATGGGTCTCAGGAACCGGCATGGCGGATCAACTCCTCACACAGGTGGCCCAGGAGGCCGGCAAGGAGCGCGGCAAAGACTACGTGTTCCTGGGATGGAGCCCCGGCGGCACAGCGGTGATCATCAACATGGGGCAGGATCTCTACACGACGTTTCCAAGCGACTACGGAGGGAAGCCCACGAAAGGACAGGCGGTGCTGGAGGGCATCAACAGTCTGAGGGATATTTCCTATGCCGTCAGCCTCGGCGCCGGCAATCCCGGTGTCGAAGCCTGGTATGTGTTCGGCAAGGATAAATATAAGTTCGAACTGGGCGGCGGCTGCACGGGGGTCATCGCGCCGGGCCTCTATCCGCTGCTGCGGAGCGGGCAGATCAACGGCCTGATCGGCGGCCTGCGCGGGGCGGCGGAATACGAAAGCCTTATCGGCCAGAAGGGGCGCGCGGTGGCCGGCATGGACGCGCAGTCGGCCACGCACTTGGCCATCATCGTGCTCGTCGGGCTGTGCAACGTGTTCTACTTCTCATTGCGGAAGCAGAAAGGTCAAGGCTGAGGTCGAGGTTAAGAAATGCCTGAGTATTTGATGGATTCCAGTTCAGCTCAACCTTAGCCTTAACCTCAACCTGCATGAGTGACCGTCATGTCTGTTGAATCGGTTTTCGGTGCCTGGGTGGCGACGGGCCTGACGCTGTTCATCCTGTCGTTCCTCTACAAGGACAACCCGCTCTTCAAGCTGGCCGAGCACCTCTACGTCGGCGTGTCGGTGGGCTATACGATCGTCAAGGCCTACGATACCGTCATCGTGCATCTCATCATCAAGCCCATCGTCGAGAACGGGGAATTCACCCTGCTCATTCCGGTGGCGATCGGCCTGTTGATGCTGACGCGCTACGTCCCGAAGGCGTCGTGGTTGTCACGCTATGCCTTCGCCATGATCGTCGGGATCGGCGCCGGCTTGGCGATTCCACGCACCATTTCCTCCTTCATCCTCAAGCAGATCGAAGACACGGTGCGCCCGCTGCTGACCATGACAGGAGAGGGAGTGACGTTCACCTTTACGCTGCTGAATCCGGCGAGCCACCTGAACGCGATCATCATCCTGCTCGGCGTGAGCTCCGTTCTGTTCTACTTCTTTTTCTCGGTCGAGCATCACGGCCCGGGCAAGGCCGTCGCCCGCACCGGCATCATGTTCCTGATGATCGCCTTCGGCGCCGCCTTCGGCTACACGGTCATGGCCCGCATGTCGCTGCTCATCGGCCGCCTGACCGATCTCATCGAGTTTGCAGATCCTTCCTACGGCAGCCCGACCATCTGGCTCTTGCTGGTGACGGTCGGGGCGCTGCTGTTCTTGAGCCGCCGCGGCGAGCCACAGCCGCCGTCCGGAGAAGGTCCGAGCTGAGGCGAAGGTCACACAGCGAGTTCGAGGATCGCTAGGAGAAAGCGACGGCCAGGCGAAGTTCTGCTACGGAAGTAAACACTTTGAAATCCCGATCGCGCGTGATGAGTGCGGCCTGATGGTCCAGGCAGTTCTGCGCGATGAGAGTGTCCGCCAGATTGGCCCGGCGTCCAGTTCGCAGCACTTTCGCCCGGAGCAGACCAGCCCGTTCCCAAAATCCCTCAGTAACAGGAAGGGTCGGAATTTCAAGAATGGTCTGCCTCAATGTCGAACTGAGATGAGGGTCGCTGAGGAGTTCCGCCACGATGACTGGCGAGAGCACGCCTACCTGATCGATCAGAGCTTGGTCAACGAGGTCCACATCGGCTCCACCATCGCCTTCCAGATAGGCGATGAGGGAACTCGTGTCAAGACAGAGCATTAGTCTTCCCGCAGGTCCGAGAGCTTCACCTTGAACCGTACCTTGCCACGAAAGCGTCGCAGGCGACCGTAGGCGCCCCCTGCAGCGACCAATTCCAGCCCTCTTCGCACGGTCGGAGTGACACCTTCGCCGCTGGCCATCGTCGCGCGCTCCAAAAGCTCGACCGGAACCTCGACTGTCAGCTTTCTGGTCTGTCTTCGCATCGGCGCCTCTCCCTTGTCGTCGGGACGATCATGAAAGCCTGTATACCATACGGTCCACCATATGTACATACGGCCTGGATCGGTTCTATCGAGTCCGTCTGGCACGTTTCGCCATTGCACGCGCTTCTGGCCGTCCGTTACAATGCCTCCCGCATGAGCGCCACGGCTGAAAAAGACCCCAAGCAATACCCGACTCTGAGGAATCTCCAGTTCTCTCCGATCAAAGAGGGCGAGGAGCAGTATATCGTCCTCTGGGATCCCACCGGGCTGAGCAAAGAGAAGCTCGTCCTGCCGCTCAACTATTTCTTCATCATCCAGCATTTCGACGGCGAGCATTCCCTGCAGGAGATCGGCGGGCTCTATCTGAAGCGGTTTGGCGAATTTTTGATGCCCGACAAGGTCGAGAAGTTGGTGGCCGACCTGGACCACAAGCTGTTTTTGGAGGGGGATCGGGCGGAAGCGGCGAAGACTCAGGCGCGCAACGAGTACCGCCAAAGCCCGTTGCGCAAGGCGGTCTTTGCGGGACGCAGCTATGAAGCGGACGGCCAGAAGCTGAAGAAACAACTGGAGGGATTCTTCACCTCCAAAGAAGGTCCGGACTTCAAGCCGTCGGAGAACCGAGGCAAGAAGATCAAGGGGTTGGTGGCGCCGACGTACGACCTGAAACAGGCCGGACCGGTCTATGCGTGGGCCTATAAGGAGCTGCAAGAGGCGGTACAGCCGGATCTCTATGTGATCCTAGGAACGGCCTACGCGGGATTGGAATCCCTCTTCGCGGTGACCGACAAGGACTTTGAAACGCCACTCGGCGTGGTGCCGGTCGATGGGCCGATTGTCGAGCGGATCAAGGAACGGATGCCGGAGTTCTTTCAGGAAGACCTGTGTCACCAGGCCGAGCATGCCATCGAGTTTCAATTGCCGTTTGTGCAGCATCTCGTCCAGGTGAAGCAGCCCATCAGCATCGTGCCGATTCTCACCTCTTTCTCGGCGTCCAGCCTGCGGGATGAGACGGTCCGGCAGCCGGTCGATCGATTCTTGACCGGGCTGCGGGACATACTTTTGGAATCAGGAAGAGACCATTGCGTGATCGCGGGGGCTGAATTGGCCCATCTCGGCATGCGCTATGGCGACAGCGCGCCGCCCACGGATTTCTCCTTCCACCGTGCGATGCAAGCCGATCTGGAGATGCTGAAGCCGGTGGAGGAGCTCAAACCCGAGGAGTTCGCCGCCTATATCCAAAAGGAAAACGACCAGCGCCGCATCTCGGGCTTCTCGCCGATCTATTCGCTGCTCCGCCTGATCCAAGCCGAAAAAGGGCACGTCCTCCGCTACGACCGCGGCATCACCGATCAATACAATTCCACCGTCACCTACGCCAGCATGGCGTTCTTCTAGCTCGATATGGAATGTCGCCCGAATTCCACGCCGGCGATCTCCTGCGCGTTACGTGGTGAGGCCGGATGGAGTCCGGTTGAATCAGAGCCCTCTTGGTGATCATTGTAGCTACATCAGTAGGACGGCGCAGGGACTCTTGCCCATCGATCTCGTTCCCGCACCGGCGCCACGATCACTACAAGGCGCCGTGACGGCTCTGTCGTTCCTGCAAAGGGCTGGAGTTTGTTCGACGTCGTTTCGTACAATGCAGCCACCTTTATTTGTGAATGCACATGAAGATTCGTACCATCCGTGGACGCATTGTTTGGGCGATCGTCCTGGTCGGCTGTATTCCGCTCCTGATCGGCCTTGTCTTGGCGTATGTCTCGGGCATGCGCTCCTTACGCGACGTGATCGGCGGTAATTTTCAGGCGCTGGCGATCCAGGCGGCCGATCGCGTGACGCTGCTGGTGCAGAGCGAAGTGCAGAGCGTGCGGTTACTTGGTTCGGCGCCACTGCGCGTGCGTCAGCCGGTTGAAACCGCCAACCGGTCCTACCCGCCGGATCGCGACAAAGCTGAGCGCCTTATCGCCGAACGCATGCAAGTCTGGGAAGCAGGCATGGAGAGCGCCGCCCGCCTCTTGAACGCCGAGCTCTCGCGGTTTCTCTTGGAAACCAAAGTTCGCAACGGGGATAAGGTCGTCGGCCTGTTGATCACGGATCAGTATGGGGCGCTTGTGGCCGCAAGCTCGGAGCCGGATCACTATTCTTTCGGCAAGGAGCCGTGGTGGAACGCGGTGCGAGCGGGCGGCGTCGACCAGGTCTACGTGAGTGGACTGATTCCCGCGCAGGAAGGGTCATTCAGAACGCCGGAAGAGACGCTGGATATCGCGGTGCCAATACTGGACGACCGCCAGCATGCCGTGATCGGGGCAGTAAAGGCCTCCTATCGATTCGACACGCTGTTTGCCATCATCAAGCAGATCAAAATCGGCCAAACCGGCCATGCCATGCTCTTCGATGCGGCCGGCAATCCGCTGATCTGTCCTATCCTCCCCCGACAGGCGCACCGGATTCCCAGTCCGCTGATGGCGATGATCGTGTCGTCCAATCCTGGCTGGGGGATCGCGGAAGACGACGGACACGGCGCGAGAGATACAGTCGTAGGCTATGCGCCGGTATCGGGTCTCGCGCTGCCGGCGAGCACCTGGCATGTCTTCGTGCGCCAGCAGCCGGCGGAAAGTTATGCGCCCATTCGTGACCAGTTGAGGAACTTGGCCGCCATCGGGTTGGTGATGTTGGCCTTGCTGTGGGCCATTGGGCGCTACGTGGCGGCGCGCATCGCCCGCCCCATCCAACTGTTGCACAGCGGCGTGGAAGCGATCAGTCACGGGACCTATGATTGTCCTCTCCATATCCATACCGGCGACGAATTCGAAGAACTGGCCGACGCAGTCCATCGGATGGCGGATCGACTGAAAACCTCGCGGGTGGAGCTGGAGCGGCTGAACCAGGATCTCGCCCGCCGGGTCGAGGAAAAGACGCAAGAAATCACCAAGCATGTGCAGAGTCTCGAACTGGCGGAGCGGCTGGCCACGCTCGGCAAAGTGGCCAGCGGTATCGCGCATGAGATCAACAATCCGCTGGGCATCATTCTCAACCGGATCGAGTGTATGGAAGCCGACGCGGTGCGGCTGCCGATGCCGGCCGAGGTGAGCCGCGATTTGACGACCATCCGCGTGCAGGCGGAACGAATCTCCCGCGTGACGAAGAGCATTCTGACGTTTTCCCGCGGCAGCGTGTCGACGCTGAAACCGATCGACGTGAACGCGGTCGTCCGCAACTGTGTGGCCATGGCGGGCGAACGGGTCTCAGCCCTGGCGGTCCGGCTGGAGGTGGAGTCGGCTTCTGCGGTGCCGCCGATCGTGGGAGACCGCGACCGCCTGGAAACCGTGCTGCTGAATCTCATCAATAATGCCATCGATGCCGTCAGCCCGCGGGGAGCGGCGGGGGTCGTCACATTGCGAACTGCGACGGTGCAGATGGATGGGCAGCCGTGGGTCGGCATCACCGTAGCGGACAACGGACCGGGCATTCCCGAGGCCATTATCGGTCGCGTCTTCGATCCCTTCTTCAGCACAAAGCCGGCCGGACAGGGGACAGGACTCGGATTGTTCCTCACGTACGGCATCGTGTCGGACCACCGCGGGCGGATCGAAGTCAAGAACGGAGAGACGGGAGCGATCTTCACCGTCGTGCTCCCCGCCATGGGCTGTACGACCGCCGCGCCAGAAGAGGCTTCATGGGAATCGCAGGCAAAATCCTGATCATCGACGACGAAGAAGAGGCGTTGGAGAATTGTCGGCGCATCCTGAGCCGCGTGCCGTATGACTGTGTGGCGGCGTCCAATCCCCGCCGGGCTTTGGAACTCTTGGAGCGGGAGCAACCCGGCCTCGTGCTGACCGATTTGCGGATGCCGCACATGGACGGCATCGAGGTCTTGACCGCCGCGAAACGTCTGGATCCAGGCGTCCAGGTCGTGCTGCTGACGGCCCATGCCACGGTTGAGACCGCCGTGACGTCGATGCGCTTCGGAGCGTTCGACTACATCACGAAGCCGTTCACGAGTACAGAACTGGTGCAGGTGGTGCGGCGCGCCTTCGATGCCGACGGCAGCGCGACCCGCACGCCGGTGGCGGTGCCGTCCGCACCGCGGGCTGCGGTTGCCGCGCCGGACGAGGCGGTGCAAATCGTGGGCAGCAGCGCCGCCATGAAAGCGGTGGTGGCGCTCGCCGGCAAAGTCGCCCCGACGGACGCCAACGTGCTGATCTACGGCGAAAGCGGGACGGGAAAGGAACTGCTGGCTCGATATATCCACCAGACCAGTCGGCGCGCGGCCCGTCCGTTCTTGCCGGTGGATTGCGTGTCGTTGACTGATTCGCTGTTGGAATCGGAATTATTCGGCCACGAGAAGGGCGCCTTTACCGGAGCGCATACGGCGAGACCCGGCCTCTTCGAAGTCGCGCACGGCGGGACGGTCTTCCTCGACGAGGTGAGCGGGATGAGTCCCAATCTGCAGGCCCGTCTTCTCCGCGTGCTGCAGGAGCGGCAGGTGCGGCGCGTCGGGGGCACGCGGTTCGTGCACGTGGACGTGCGCGTGATCGCGGCCTCCAATCAAAACCTGGAAGAATTGTGTCGGAAGGGGACGTTCCGCGAGGATCTCTACTATCGCCTGAACGTCATCCCGGTGGCGCTCCCGCCGCTGCGGTCTCGCGAAGGCGATATTCTGTTGTTGGCCAACGAGTTTGTCACGCGGTTCGTCCAGCGTGTCCGGACTGAGCCCCGCGTCGTGCCCTCGCTCGATCCGTCGGCGGCGGAAGCGCTCATGCGTTATGCTTGGCCGGGCAATGTCCGGGAGCTCCAAAACGTGATGGAGCGCGCCGCCGTGCTGGTTGAGGGGCAGACCGTGACGAGCGCCCACCTGCCAGAACGCGTACAAGCCGCGGTCGAGGGGTATCCGGCGCCCCTGGAGTCGGCTTCGTTTAAGCAGGCGAAGCAGCAAGCCGTGGAAGCGTTCGAGCGGAATTTCTTGGTGGATCTTCTCAAGCGCAACGACGGCCATATGAGCCGAGCAGCACGCGAGGCCGGCGTGGATCGCAAGACGATCGAGCGCATGGTCAAGAGACACGGATTGCGCGGGACGTTCTAGCGATCGGTCTGCTGTCCGATGGGGCGCCGATGCCCCATTCACCGTTGGCAGCAAGAAACGCACATCCTCCGTTCTATCAACGAATTACCCACCGTCCATCTTGCGTATGGGGCGCCGGCGCCCCATCTGGCGTCGCTGCGCTGCCGCCCGCCGATTCGGAATGCCTTTTAAACCCTGCAACATCACCCACCGAAGAAAATCGGAACGAGATTTGCTGTACGTGCTGCGCGTGCCGCATGGATCCACGTGTACGCGACGAGCCTATGAGCTGTCTGGCAGGGGAGCGGGAACAGATGGACTGGCCTCCTGATGATCCCTCCAATGCAGTTGGCCCCTGCCAGATTTTACATCTTGCGACGGTAAGCGAACCGTGATGATGGCATCTCGACAGTCTGGATGGAGGAGGCTGATCGTATGGGAGTATCAACGCGTCGGGTGCGGTGGGAGGTGGCGGGCTTTGCAGCGGGTATGGTGTGGATGAGCGTCATGCCGGCACTCGCGGCCATGTCGCATGGCGCGCATGTGGCGGATGAGTCGAGGGGCGAAGTGGCCAAGCCGGTGCACGCGCAGGCCGGGCCTGTGCTGCAGGACAAGATGGCGAGGGCCGTCGAGCAGATCGAGCGGGAGGTGCAGACCAAGGGACCGTTCCAGGGAGCCGGTGCGCATGCCATGCAACAAGGCGTGCTATTGGTGGCCGAAGATCCGGACAAGGTCAAGGTGACGCAAGGCGCCCGGTGCCCGGCCACTGCGCCGGTCCGTACCTACGACATCGCCGCCATCAACGTCGAGATTACCGTCAACCGGTTCGGCGACTTCTATCCCGGCTACATGTACGTGTTGACCGAGAACGTGGCCGGTGTCCGCGAGGAAGAAGCCAAGAACAAGGCGGCACGGGAGAGCGACGATCCGACGTTTGCGGGGGGCGCCGTGTCGAACGGGTTACAGGGCGACCTGATTCAGCCGTTGGTCATCCGCGCCAATCAGGGTGACTGTCTGCGGATTACGCTTCGCAATCAGATCGAGAACGAGCCGACGAACATGATCATCAACGGCTCGCAGATGCTGGTCGCCAGCACGGGAAAGCCGGCCACCGCGAACAATCCTGACGCGCTCGTGCCGTCCGGGAAAACAGGTGAATTCGAATGGTACATCCCCATCGACCTCCAGGAAGGCGGCCGTGCCTTCCACAGCCATGCGACCAGAGATCAGTACTCGCTGGGTTTGCTCGGATCGCTGGTGGTGGAGCCGCGCGGCTCGAAATATCTCAGCCCCTTCACGGGCGAGGAGATGAAGAGCGGCTGGGAGGCCATGATCGATGTCGAGAAGGGCTCGGACTTCCGGGAATTCGTCATTTTCTATCATGAAGCCGGTGACGAGACCTTCCGGCTGCTGGACCGCAAGGGCGACATGCTGCCCCAGCGCGATCCCCATACTGATACCTATCGGCCGGCGGCCCGATTGTTGAATTACCGCAGCGAGCCGCACGGCACGCGACTCGAGCTGCAGGCGCATTTGGTTGGATTCGCCGATGAATCGCAAGGGTACGGCTCCTATACATTCGGCGATCCGGCCACGACCATTCCGCGTTCCTATCTCGGCGATCCGGCCAAGTTCCGCATGATCGGCGGCTCGGAAATCGTCCACTCGCATCATCTGCACGGCGGATCGATCCGGTGGGCCAGACAGCCCGGCACGAGCAAGCTCGATCCGACGCTGTCCAAGAACGGTCCCGTAAAATTCCCGCTGATCAATGACACCTCGGACCGGCTGGACGTGCAGTCCATCGGCCCGTCCGAAATCTACGACGAAGTCATTGAGGGCGGATCGGGCGGCCTGCAGGCGCTCGCCGGCGAGTTCGTCTTCCACTGCCACATCCCCCAGCACTACGTGACCGGGATGTGGGGCTTCTGGCGTGTCTACAACACGCTGCAGCAGCCGGGCTTCCAGACCGACGTGATGAAGCCGCTGGTCGAATTGCCGGACCGGAAGGGCAAGATCAAGCCGGCCGTGACCTCGGACAAGCTGGTCGGAACCACGGTCGATTGGTACGGCGGCAAGAAATACGAGATCACGAAGGACAAGACCGATTGGAAAGCGAATCCCGTCAAAGTCTCCATCAAGGATTGGGTCGAATACATGCTCCCGCCGCAGGGCTTGCCCGGGAAGACCGAGGATCAAGTGAAACAGGCCCAGGCGCATGATGCGACGGTGGTGAACTGGAAGTGGGACGGCATGCGGGCGCTGAACGAGCCGGAGACGCCGCATAAGTGGGCGGATTACGTGTCACCGACGCCGAACGAGCGGCCGGCCATCACGTTTGATCCGCAGACCGGCAAACTGGCCTTCCCGTGGCTGCGGCCGCATCTCGGCAAGCGGCCGCCGTTCGCGCCGAACCATGGCGGCGCGCCGTGGCTCGAGCCGTTCCGCGTCCGGGAGGACGGGACCCGCAGCACCGAGCAGGCGAAGCCCGGCGAACAAGGGCCGTGGAGCCTCTGTCCCGAAAACTCTCCGCGCAAGTTCTACACGATTCACTCCATCACGTTGCCGATCACGCTCAAGCCGGCCACGCCGAAGTCGCCGGCCATCGTCGATCCCATCGGCATGATTTACGTGCTGCATGAGGAAGAGGAAGAAGTCCGCAAGAATCCCAAGAAGCAAGTGCCCTTGGTGATTCGCGGCAACGTCTACGATTGCGTCGACATTATCTTCAAGAACGAGATTCCGGACGATGCGCGGACGGGATGGGCGAACAAGATCAATCTCCATCCGCACTTTTTCCAGTTCGACACGAGTGCCTCGGATGGGCCGACCATCGGCTTCTCCTATGACATGTCGCTGCGGGCTTTTACGATGCTGAAGGACCCGGAGCCGGAGAAGGGGATGCCGCTGCCGGCCAATACCGTGCTGACCGCCGACAGCAAGGCCGGCGCGCGCAGCATCACGGTGGCCGATCCGTCGAAGTTCCACGTGAATATCGAGCTGGGTGTCGGCATGGACGATCCGAAGTATTTCGAAGTGGCCCGGATCAAGTCCATCAACGGCAAGACTGTCACCTTCGATGCGCCGTTGAAGTACGCCCACAGGAAGAATGACATCGCCAGCGTCGAATTCATCCGCGAGCGGTGGTACGTGGATGCCGACCTGGGGACCGTGTACTGGCACGACCACGTGTTCGGCACCGACACCTGGGGCCACGGGCTGTTCTCCGCCTTCATCACGGAGCCGCCGCGATCCACTTATCACGATCCGGTGACGGGCAAGGAAATCCGCAGCGGCCCCATCGCGGACATCCACACGCTGGAACCGGTGTCGGCCCACATCCGCGGCAGCTTCCGTGAAGTGATGATGCATATCATGGACAGCAACGCGCGGACGGCTGAGCTGATCACCACGGACAATCCTCAAGCGAAGATGGGCGCGGTGACCGTCGACGGGCCGCCGTCGCACCAATTCCCGGAGCGTATCAACAAATCGCCGCTGTGGCTCTTGCACGGCGGCGAAGCGACCACGGGGAGCGGGTACAGCATGCGGGTGGAACCGTTGAGCGTCCGCCTCATGAACAACCCGGACCCGTCCAAGTTGTTCGTCTCCGGCATCCATGGCGATCCGGGCACGCCGCTGCTGCGGGCGTACCTGGGCGATCCGATTGTCGTCCGGGCTCTGGTCGGATCTGCCAATGAAGTCCATACCTGGCATGTGACCGGCCACTGGTTCCCGATGGAGCGGTACGGCATGCAGGCGATGCCGCGCAGCACGGTGCATCTGGCCATCGGCGAGCGGTATGACCCGGCGATTCCGGCTGCCGGTGGGCCGCAAAAGCAGGCCGGCGACTATCTGTATTACAGCGGCCGCGCCTCGCATTTCGCGGAAGGCAGTTGGGGCATCTTCCGCGTGTATGACGAGCTGCAGGGCGATCTGAAACCCTTGCCCGGACGCGAACAGATCCAAAAGTCCGCGCCGTCCGTCTGTCCGGTCGACGCGCCAGTGAAGACCTTTAACGTGTCCGCCATTGATCAAAACATCCGGTACCACGACGCGGCACCGGGCGTGATGGAAGTGGATCTTGAGCGGAAAATGGTCTTTGGCAACGAGCTCGGGAAAATGTACGTACTTGATGGCGATCGCGGCCGGGTGAAGGCGGGTGAATTGAAACCCAGCCCGCTGACGCTGCACGTGAACGTCGGGGATTGCCTCAAAATTAATCTGAAGAATGAAATGGCCAAGGAGCGGGCGGGATTCCACATCGACATGATGGCGTTCGATCCGAAAGACTCGTTCGGCGCCAACGTCGGCAACAACCCGGGCGATCAGACAATCGGGCCGGGCGAGAGCAAGACGTACACCTTCTACGCCCATCCGGAATACGGTGAGCTGGCCGCCCTCATCCAGGATTGGGGCAACGTGGTGGAGAATCCGCGGAACGGCCTGTTCGGCTCCGTGATCATCGGTCCCAAAGGATCGCGCTATCGCGATCCGGTGACGGGCGAGGACATCACGATGAAGAGCAGCTGGCGGGCCGACGTGCTGGTGGATCGCACGATCCCCGGCAACGAGCAGCGGAAGAACTACCGTGATTTCTCCCTGATGTTCCAGGACGAGGACAACATCGTGGGGGTCAGCTTCATGCCCTACATCCAGCAGGTCGCCGGGATCACGGCGGTGAACTATCGGTCGGAGCCGACGGCCTGGCGCATGGAGAAAGGCTGTGAAGTATCGGAGATCTTCAGCTGCGTGAAGGCGGGCGGCACGATCTCGACGCCGTTGCTGCAGGCCCACGTCGGCGATCCCGTCACGATTCACGTGCTGGGCGCCTTCAGCGAGCAGGTGCAGCTCTTCACGGTCGACGGCCATGAATGGCCGCACGAGCCGTACATGGCCGGCGCCGATCAGGTGAGCACGATGGAGTTCGGCGGCTCGGAAGTGATCAACGCCCATCTCACCGGTGGGGCCGGCGGCCCGAACAAGGTCGTGGGCGATTACCTGTGGAAGAACCAACGGCCGGCGTTTGCCAACGCCGGACAGTGGGGCCTCTTCAAGGTGTTGCCGGCGGACGATCAGCGGATTCTCCCGCTGACGCCGCAGATTCCGCCGACCAAGACGGCGGAGGATGATCGCGGTGAGGAAGTGGCCACCCACACCTCCCTCACTATGCCGTAGCGAAGGGATCGGCGGCGTTCGCATCATCATGCGGACGCCGCCACGGACGGGGCCGGTCCAATCACCCCAATACAGGAGAGGAGCCGTCGGCTCCTCTCCTGTGAAACTTGAACATCATGACCACCATCCAATTCTGCCAAGATCTCCACAAGGTAATCTGCACCGGCTTGCTTTTCGTTCTCTCCTCCGGGATTCAAGCCCTGGCCTACGAGGAAATTGCGGTGTCGAACGGCGGCACGGTCCGCGGCGTCGTGCGCTTCGTCGGCGAGCCTCCTGCTCCGCCATCGTTTGAACTTCGCCGCTATCCCGACCGCGTCTACTGCGGCGCGCTGTCCGACGGCTCGGGCTATCGGCATCTCCGCCAGGTGGGCGTGGGCGAACAGGGCGGACTCAAAGACGTGATTGTGACCATCGAAGGAATTGAGGGAGGGAAGCCGTTCGCTCTTTCCGAAACGAAGATCGAAGCGAACATCTGTCAATTCGTGCCGTTCGTGTCCGTCATGCGGGAAGGCTATCCGCTGAGCGTCACCAACCTAGATGCTGTGGCGCATGATCTCCAGGTCTACGAGAGAGAAGGGGAGCACATCTTCATCATGTTTCACCGGCCGGCGCTGACAAAATCCGGCACGACCGATGTCATTCGCTTTACCGGAGGCCGCCGCGGCGTCACCATGCAATGTGGCATGCATCCTTACATGCAGGGGCATGGGCTGGCGGTGAACAATCCCTATTATGCCGTGACAGGACTTGAAGGGACCTTCACGATTTCCGATCTTCCCGCTGGCACCTATCGACTGAAGGCCTGGCATCCCACCTTGGGGGAGAAGGTCCAGACCGTAACGATGGAAGCGAATGGATCCGTCACGGCCGACTTCGTGTTCGAGGGGAAATAGCATGCGCCTGCTGCACTCTGCCGGTGCTGTCCTGGCGGTTCTCGCGGCCGGTACACCGGTCTCGATATCGCCGGCAGCCGAGCAGGATCCGACGCCGGCAGTCAGCCGGGTCGAGGTGGTTCTCGCTCATCAGTACAGAGATCAGCTGGCGGCGCTAAAAGAGGAATTTGCAGCGGCCGGGCTGACCAACGTCCACTTTCAGTTCATGAAGCGCGGGCAGCCGCCGCAGAACGTCGGCGTGGGACGCGACGTGCCGGCGGACAAAGCCAGACAAGCGATTCGGTTGGCCGTGAAGTACAATCTCGGCGTCGGCATTCTCTTGCCGGAACGGCTCTTTCCTCCTCGCTTCGTCACCATCGCTTCCTCGAACTACGACGACACCGTCGAGTATCCGATCGATCGAGACGCCCTGGCCCAGTTGCAACAACCGGATTTGACCACGGAAGAGTTTCACCGTCTTTATCGCAAATTCACCTCGTATCCCAAGATAGTGCCGGGTCGTTACTAGGAAGCATACATATAAATGCGGCATGTGAAATGCGAGCAAGTGAGATGGGGC